>NZ_KV792477.1:0-38077 GCF_001808215.1 Serratia sp. HMSC15F11 | reverse complement strand
CTTACCCGAAATCTGATTTATTCAACAAAGCCTATTTCTCCAGCAATGATGGCGCGGACGGCGATCAGTCTTATATGCGTTTTGGCCTGCGTGGCGAAACGCAAATCAGCGATCAGCTGACCGGTTACGGCCAGTGGGAATATCAGGCCAACCTGAACCATGCTGAAAACCAGGACAACAAGAACTTCACCCGTTACGGCTTCGCCGGTCTGAAATTCGGCGACTACGGTTCCTTCGACTATGGTCGTAACACCGGCGTGCTGTACGACGTCGCGGCTTACACCGACTTGCAGCCTGAGTTCGACGGCTCGACCTACGGCGCTGACCAGTTCATGTTCCAGCGCTCCAGCGGCCTGGCAACCTACCGTAACAACGGCTTCTTCGGTTTGGTTGACGGCCTGAACTTCGCCCTGCAGTATCAGGGTAAGAACGGCAGCGCTGAAGAGACCAACAACGGCCGTGATGTCCTGGGCCAAAACGGTGAAGGCTACGGCATGTCGATGAGCTATGACATGGGTTACGGCATCAGTGCCGCCGGTGCCTTCTTCAACTCTCGTCGTACCAGCGAGCAGAACGGCGGTGGCGGCTATCAAAACATCATGGGCCGCGGCGACAAGGCGGAAGGTTACTCCGGTGGCCTGAAATATGACGCCAACGACACCTACCTGGCCGTGATGTTCACCCAGTCCTACAACGCGGCGCGCTTCGGTAGCTCTACCAGCGATGCTTTCGGTTACGCCAACAAGGCGCAGAGCTTCGAAGCCTACGCGCACTACCAGTTCGACTTCGGTCTGCGTCCGTTCGTGGGTTATAACCAAACCAAAGGTAAGGATCTGGGCCGCGCCGGTAACGGCAAGGACTACGGTGATGAAGATCTGGTCAAATTCGTCGACCTGGGTGCGACCTACTTCTTCAACAAAAACATGTCCACCTATGTTGACTACAAAATCAACCTGCTGGATAACAACGACTTCACCCAAGCTGCCGGTATCAACACCGACAACGTGGTGGCCGTGGGCCTGGTTTACCAGTTCTAAGCACCTCAGTGTGAACGTCATCGCGCGGCCTTCGGGCCGCGTTTTTTTTGCCTGTAAAGCACGGATTGATCCGTTGTCGGCACGGGAAGCGCTTCGGATCTCCCCCGCTGGGCCTACGCTGTCAGAACAGCAAACAGAGCGGAGGTGATATGGAACTCAAGATCGACAAGGTGATCGAAACGGTGCTGTACGTCAGCGATATTGAACGCGCGGACGCTTTTTATCGAGAGGTGCTGCAACTGCCGGCGATGGTCACCAACGAACGGTTTCGCGCCTATAACGTCGGCGATCGAAGCGTATTGTTGCTGTTTATTGAGGGCGATTCGCTGCGCGGGGCGCACTATCCGACCGGGTTTATTCCCGCGCACGATGGCGTGGGGCCGGCGCATATCGGGCTGGCGGTAGCGAAAGACCAACTGCCGCATTGGGAACGGCATCTGATGGCCAACGGCGTGGAGATAGAGGGGCGGATGCGCTGGGAACACGGCGGAGAGAGCATTTATTTTCGCGATCCCGACGCTCATCTGCTGGAGTTGGTGACGCCGGGCATTTGGGCCAATTACTGATCGAACCCGCCTTGCGCCAACATGTCCAACGTGGCATTCAGCACCTGCAGCGCGGCCTGTGGTAGCCGCTCTATCTGCACTCTGACGATGGCGCCGTCGATCAGCATTGCCAACATCGCTGAGTGCTGTTCCCGCTGTGGGCCGGCGGGCAGGTGACGTGCCAGCTCGTCCGCCATTTGTCGCTTATGCTGGCTGGCGATGTGCAGGCTTTCCGGCAGCAGGTCGGCAAGTTCCACCGCCGTATTGATAAACGCGCAGCCACGAAAGCGCGGATCGTCGAACCATTCCGCCAGGCAGGGCGCCAGCGCCGCCAGCAACCCGCCGGTTTGCGCCACATGCCTGGCCAACGCTGTGCTGAACCAAGCTAGCCACTGCTGGTGGCGATAGGCCAAAAACGCCGTAATCAAGTCGTTCTTGCTGGGAAAATGGCGGTAAAACGTCACCTTGGTTACGCCAGATTCCTTGATGATGCGATCGATGCCGGTGGCGCGGATCCCCTCCTGATAAAACAGATCGTGCGCCGTCAGCAGGATGCGCTGGCGGGCGGGCAAGGCGTTGAGATCGGCGGTCATCATTTTCTCCTGGGCTATTTCCGACTGATTGTAGACAACTCTGTCTACATGCGCTAGCGTAATATTGTAGACAGAGTTGTCTACATGCCTTCACTCAGGAGATGAACATGAGCATTAAACCCCCATTGCCGCCTTTTACCCGCGAATCCGCCATCGAGAAGGTGCGGCTGGCGGAGGATGCCTGGAACAGTCGCGATCCCGAACGCGTATCGCAGGTATATTCCCTCGATACTCATTGGCGTAACCGCGCGGAGTTTGTCGACGGCCGCGCAGCGGTGGTCGGTTTTTTACAACGCAAATGGGCGAAAGAGTTGGAGTATCGGCTAATTAAGGAACTGTGGGCGTTTGATGGCGCGCGCATCGCGGTGCGTTTCGCCTATGAATGGCGCGACGATTCCGGCAACTGGTATCGCAGCTTCGGCAACGAAAACTGGGAGTTCAATCAGGAGGGGCTGATGATCAACCGCCATGCTTGCATCAACGACATGCCGATCCGCGAACAGGATCGGCGTTTTCATTGGCCGCTCGGCCGGCGCCCGGACGATGTCCCGGCCCTGAGCGATTTCGGTTTTTGAATCTGACGTCGCGCCCGCGATGGCCGCTAGTGAGAAAAAGCGCACCGATCGACAAAGGGGAATTTGTAGAAAAGCCTTTCCACTTCTAGACTTAGGGGACAACAAACGCACTCCAAGAGGACAAGCTATGACGAAGAAGTTGGTTTTGGCCGTCGGCACTGCGGCGGTATTTTCCATTCTTGCCGGCTGTACCACCTATGATCGTGCAGCCAGCTATGTCAATGAGCCGGTGGTCAGCGATGTCAAAGTAGGGATGACCAAGCAACAGGTGCGGGCTATCGCGGGTCCGCCGTCGACCACCGCCACGCTGGTTCATGCGCAGGGCACTTGCGACACCTATGCGGTGGCGCCGCGCGACGGCAAAGTGCAAACGTACTTTGTCAGCTACAACGACACGGGCCATGTCATGAACAAGGGCTATCAAACCTGTTCAGACTACGATTCTCAGCCGAAATAATCGCGTTTCGGCCGACCCAAAGAGCCTCGCTTGCGCGGGGCTTTTCATTTTTTAAGCGTTTAAGGCCTGAAGTTTAGGCAACCGCACCGGTTGTGCCATTTTTTTGCATGAAAACGATAGACATTTCATAACGGTATCGCTAATATCAGCGCCCATTGGAAGGATGGCCGAGTGGTTTAAGGCAACGGTCTTGAAAACCGTCGAGTGTAACAGCTCCCAGAGTTCGAATCTCTGTCCTTCCGCCAAATTCAGCCGGCTTAGCTCAGTAGGTAGAGCAACTGACTTGTAATCAGTAGGTCACCAGTTCGATTCCGGTAGCCGGCACCATGACAGAGGCCCCAGCAGAGATGCTGGGGCTTTTTGTTATGGATTTTTTACTGGAAGCGCCACGAGAAGGAGTTTCTCAGGTGGCGCTGAAGTTAACCGATAAGCAGCCATCAGATTGAGTGTCGATAGGCAATTACCGTAGCGCGACAGCTTTCGTTTGGTTGCGGTTAATAAGCATTTTGCCGAGTTTGATACCTGGTTTCTCAATAAAGTGGTACAGCAACGTTGCGATACCATAGGTGAGCGGGAGAATGATTCCTGATGCAACAATGAATCGCATCACTGACGAAAGTTCAGCAAATGATGTGTTTGAGAGCAAATAGGCAACGACCGGTAGGACTATCAATAGGTGGAGCAAATAGACTGAGTATGAGACATCTCCCAGAAATACGCTGAAACGGTTTGTCAGGCACCAGCGCGGCAAGCGCAGCACGCGCGACCACTTGCTCTCTTTACTCCTGGCCCAAAGCATCGTGACCATCATTAAGATAAGACCTATTTGAGCGAGCAAATGGTATTTATTCAATTCGTTTGGCAGATACGCACTACCCAGTACGGTTAATAAAGCAAAAACGACATAGCGAACACTCTTACTGCGGATTGATTCAGCCATCAGCATGCCCCCAATAAATAAGTTCAGCTTTATGAGGATCATGGAGGGCATGGGGAATGCAGCAAAGTAGTCCGGTACTAAAAATTTGGTGAGTCCGCACAGCAAGACAACCGCGAGGCATGCACGGGCAAATCCCAGTTTCAAGACTGTCAACATGATGAATGGAAAAAGTAAATAGAACTGCATTTCCAAACCGATGCTCCAGTCGGGTAGCACCGTATTAAATGAATAATTAGGCAGGAAGCCAAACATAAAGGTGACGTGTGTGAATACGTTCATAAATGAATGGTCGCTATAGCGTGAGCTGTTGGTTTGCGTTTCGCTGTAGAAGTGGCCAATGATGTCTCTGGCTTCACCAAAATAGCTACCGAATGCGATAGCCAGAACCAGTAAGACATAATAAAGCGGCGCGATGCGAAAGAATCGCCGGGCCCAAAACTTTTTAAATGTCGATGAGTCGTTCCAAGGTTCTTGTTCTTTACGTTCAACATGATTTTTGGCCATCAGGTAACCCGAAAGCAGAATGAAAAGATCTACACCGATTGCTGGATCAGAAAGGATTGGGATCTGGAAGCGGGTTAAAATGCAGATATGACCCAAAACAACCCAAAGAGATGCCAAACCGCGTAATCCTTCAAGTTCCTGTGACCACTTTTTAGCAGGTTGCATAAGGAAAAGCCTATAAATAAATTTTCATTAATGATTCCAATGGGTTGATGAGGTTTTAGATAGTATAGCATGGGATGTGTTATGGGGTTAGTTGGTAAATTCTGAATGTAAGTCGCATAGAGTCTGGAATTTTCCGCTGCCGTGGGCCTTGAAACTATTCACTTATGCGAGCGATAGTCGGCGAGTGGCATATATATATGAGAACTGCGTACCCAGCCGTAAGCCCCGTGATTTTTGAAAGTCTTCATTTCTCAGAAGGAGAGCAAGATACTGTAGTCGATAGATAAGTATGCTGTCTTGTTCGTATAAAACAGCCTACTGATGCTAGGTTCAGGCTTGGCTACTCGTCGGGGGCTACGTTGAGGCTGCTTAGCAAATATCCGTGACCAGCCACTGATCCGCTTCTTCGAACATCTCTTCCAACATTCGGTTCAGCTTCTCACGATCGCTTTTGCTGGCGTCGGAGTTCAGGCCGTTGGCCTGCATCGGTTTTACGCGCACTTCGGCTTCAGGAAACAGCGCATGCACGCGTTTTTCCAGCTCGTTGCGAATGATCTCGGCGGCGTTGGGTAGCCCAGCGACGTTGCGCTTGTCGTACACTAATTCTACAAACATGACTCACCTGTAAATACTGATTTAATGTACAGTATTCTGGCCTGAGGAAGGCGGGTTGGCAAGAGGGAGGCGCAATTTTGCATGAGGCGTTCATTCTTGCTTGCGCAGCGGGCGGCCAAGCCTGCCCACTGCATCACTTTCTTACGTCTGGCCAGTGGCCTGCATTTTCCCTGCTCACTTCGCGCGTGAATCTTCAAAGGGCGTGATCATTCCCGCAGTCTGCATTTTTCTTCCTTAAAAATCAGTACGTAAGGCGGTGGCGTCGGGCCGGGGCTCCCTGGTGTTGGAGGCCCGGCGCCACCTTTCTGGTCGCCGTTCTTGGCATAATGTTGCTCAACGCAGGTATGCGCCGGAACTCGGCGCTACGGGCGCTGACGCAGCGTCTTCGCGTTCTGACGGAGAAAAAATCCCGAGTGTTGGGCAGTAGTCGCTCTATGAGCGCTGAATAAGGCACTCATCTCATTTCGTTTAAAATTAAACCGGGATGCGGTTTGCTCTCCAGGTGGGCTTTCTTGCACTAAATTGCTGCGAGGTTAATGATCAGTATTTTAGGTTTCTCCCGCGGCAGCTATGGCGTGAATGCGATGAAGATATCCCGGGCGTTGTAAATCGCCTCTTAAGCTTGATGAACGGGATATGAGTTAGCCTGCTTAGATAGCTTTTTATAAGTAAACTGAATCATTTCAATAAAAACCAGTCACGTTCATCAAGAAAGATGATTTGCAATAAGATCATTTTATTACAATAATTTTTCTGTGTTTTTCGTCCGTCGCTCGCTCAGGATCATTGTCATGGCCACCTTGTAAGTGGTTTAATGTTTTTAATTCACTTTAACGAAGCTAAAGTATAGGTTTAAAACATTATAATGCAACCAAACAACATTAAAATATCAGAAGAAAATGGTATGTCATTGAAAATGATAGGCGAAAACCTCACTTACCTCATGCGCATGCACGGGATTGACGCCAGTCGGTTGAGCAGCGAAACAGGGATAGGTATTGCCACCATCAATAATCTGAGGAAAGGGGTGGGGAATCCCACGATCGCCACGCTTGCGTCCATTGGTGAATTTTTCAGCGTAAAAGTAGGGGAGCTGACTGACAAGGATTTAAGCGTCACAGGGGAGGCCAAACACAATGTGAGATCGCTGCCGCTCATTAGCTACAGCGATGTAGAGCGTTTTCTGGCCAACAGGGTCAGAACGGCAGATACCTATACGACGGAAGTCGATGACATGACGGACGATTCGCTGTTTGTGGCAGAGATAACGAATAATTCACTGTCGCCTGAATTAGACCGTGGAACGTATTGTGTGATCTCCCTCAAGGAGCCATTTTGTGATGGTGACATCGTCCTTGTTAAGCTGAAAAATTACCCAATATGCTTAAGGCGAGTTTTTGTTTCTGACGACGACTTGTTGTTTACAAATATCTCATTAGATTCAGATAGCAGCGTGAAGTCCTATAGCGATTATGCGATCGTCGGTGTTCTGGTGAAAACGATAAAGAGGCTGAAATAAATGGGTTTATTTAACATAATGAGAAGGCTAAGAAAAATATACTCTCCCAGTTACCTCTATACGTTAGATCGCAGCGTGATCCGAACGGCGGATGGATATTGGCTTTTCAAAGAGTTTGGCACCCATACTTTCGTGAAAAAAAACTGGGGGCAACTCATCGAGGGCGATTTTCTCAGGCACGTTAACCCGAAAGACATCGCTTTTATCGCCGAGACCGAGTCTAAAATAAAAATCGCCTCGGCCAAACTGTCGATTCATGAAGAAAAAAGAAACTGTATGTGGACGTTGAAAAACGACGTTGACTCGATATCAATATCGGGGGCGGATTTCCTAAAGGATCGCGATCTTGTCGACAAAACCGAGTCCTTGGATGCGACGAAAATAGCCTTTTATGCCGGGGTAAAAGAAGGCAGAGCACTCTCTGCCTCTTTGAAAAATGCAAAGAAAAGCGACAAGTCTAAAAAAACAATACTGACGTTGATTAAATAAACCAGGGTTCGACGTGAATATGCTCATCGAACGTAATTACGCTGAAAGCCGAGTTGTCTATGCTGCTGACATCGCTTGTGCCGTTTTTCCATTGCGAACAAATTGCCGGGGAAACAGAGATTAAGGTTTCCCCCAGCTTTCTTTGGAATAACGTATGCGCATGGCCTGAGCCGATAAACTTAACGTTCAATCGTTGGCAGAGGCTCAAAAGCTCCTCAGCATTGTTTAACATACAGCTATCAACAATCGGGGTGCCTACAGGAATAGGGTGATGATGCAAGAAGACGGCGACCTTTTTATTGCCACTTGCGACGATGGCTTTTTCAAGCATGTCGAGCGATTGCGTCGAGATCCTGCCGAAATCTTCGTTATCAACCACCGAGTCGATGCTGAGCAGGCGCCATTCGTCATCTTCAAACGAGTTTATATCATAGCTGCCGCCCTGTTTACGGGCTACATCGTCCAGGTTCTTTTTGTTGTCGTGGTTGCCTGGGAAAAAATAGAAAGGTAAGGAAGTGCGGTTCATTATCTTAAAGAAGCGCTCATAAGAGGGGATATCGCCATCATGAGAGATGTCACCCGTCACAATGATTAAATCGGCATTGATTTTATCGGCATTGGCGTTAATGAAGTCAATGGCCCTGTCGAAATTAGCAAGATGCTTCGAAGCCAGCGCGCTTTCATTAGGCATAATATGTATGTCGCTAATCTGAATTACTTTCATGCGAGACCCTGTTGATATTACTTAAATGGATTGTATGAGGTGCCCCAATCATAGTGATCGGTGTTTTCTATCTTCTTCACCCACTCGACTAAGGCGATGGCGAGCGGCAGTAAGACAATGGAGACGACAACTTTATAAGACCAGGTTGTACTTATGATGTTAACCAACTCCATGAAGGTATATTTTCCTGAAAGACTGATCGGATAGGCTGTCAGCAACAGGGCGGCCTGTGTAGACATGGAGCCCACAATATATCGGATAAAGAAGTATTTGCCGGAGAAGATAATCTTCATCTTTGAAATAATGAAGCCATTGACGAAATAAGCGACCGGAACGGACACCCAGGTGCCGATCATGACTCGCCAGAATTCGTGGTACAAAGAATAATAGTGTGTGGCGATATCGTTGTTTTCTGGCTGAATAGCGGCTGAGAGATTAAGTATTATGACATATAGGCTTTGACAGAAGACCATGATCCATATTGCTCTGACCGACAATTTATAGCCGTAAACCTCAGTAAGCAATGTGGAGATCAAGAAACACAGGGAGAATACAATGCCGCTGGCCGTTATTTTAAAACCATAGATATCAAAGACCTTATAAACCAACGTGTCGCAGGTGATCATAATGGTCACCGTCAGGCCAACAAAAAGGCCATAGAGCTTGAGATTTCCTTGCATTTTTATTCCTTATTTAGTCCGTGTTCTTCTGTTATTCATAATCCATACTTATTTAAAACATCAACCAAGCGGCCAGATAGTGGCGCAATGATGCTCGAGCCATG
Organism: Serratia sp. HMSC15F11; assembly: GCF_001808215.1. Lineage (NCBI taxonomy): Bacteria > Pseudomonadati > Pseudomonadota > Gammaproteobacteria > Enterobacterales > Yersiniaceae > Serratia > Serratia sp. HMSC15F11. Next base: position 29,130 of record NZ_KV792477.1, on the reverse strand, counting down.
TCGCATGGCCATCGTTTCTCTTTATTCAAGGCAACGCCTCTCCTTTCCCTCACGGGTTCCTGAAGGCGAAAGCGCTACGCTGGGTTTTGCGAAGAATGCTGATGGCCTGTTGATTGAGAAAAGATGACTTTACCGTAATCCATTAATGTTTCTAATGAATATATTGCCTGGATCGCGCTGTGTCAATCATGGGAAGAGGAATACGGGACGTTAACTTGATGAGGGCTTGATGCGTTCACTCCCGGGGCGTGGGCGGCAGAGTCTGCAGCTGAATCACCAATTCCGCCAGGCTGGCGGCCTGCATTTTCTCCATCACTTTCGCCCGGTGAACCTCCACGGTGCGCAGGGCGATATTCAGCCGCTCCGCCATTTCCCGATTCATCATGCCTCGCCCTACCAGCTGTGCGATGTCGCGTTCTTTCGGCGTGAGCGTGCGGTAACGGCCGAGGGTTTCATGGCGTTGCCAGGCTGCGGCCGAAACCCGGTGCGCGCGTTCGAGGGCGGCGATCAGCGGTTCAGCGGCGATCGGTTTTTGCAGGAAGTCCACCGCGCCGGACTTCATCTGCTCCACCGCCATCGGCACGTCGCCATGGCCGGACAGGAACACCACCGCCAGCGTGCTGCCGAGGCGGCGCAGCTCAGCATAGGCCTGGTGCCCATCGAGTTTCGGCATCCTCATGTCCAGCAAGACGAGCCCGGTCTGAAACAGGTCGGCCTGCGCCAAAAAGTCGGTGCTGTCATTCCAGCACTGCACGTCGTGGCCGAGGCTGGTCAGCAAAAAATGGCAGGCGTCGGTGACGGCGACGTCATCGTCCACCAGATGAATTAGCGACATGGTTTTCCTCATGGGTCAATATGAAATGCAGCGTTACGCACAGCCCATTGCGGCTGTCGGGGGCGGGGCGGTTAGCCAGGCGGATTTCGCCGCCGCCATAGCGGGCCAGGCGCCGGCAAATGGCTAACCCCAGCCCCATGCCGCCGGCTTTGGTGGTGTTGAAGGGGCGAAAAGCCTGTTCCAGCCCGGGCGTTGTCATGCCGCCCGCGTTGTCCTGCAGATGCAACTCGATCGTCCGTTCGCTCTGGGCAGCGGAAAGCCAGACGGCATTGGCCCCGGCCTGCGCCGCATTCAGCAGCAGGTTCGCCAGCAGTTGTTCCAGCAGCGCCGGCGGCAGGGTTAGCGTCAGCGAAGGCGCCACGTTGTTGAACAACGTCAGGTCGGGGTAGCGCTGCGTCAGGCGCAGCAGCGCCCACACCCGCTCGGCGGTTTCGCTTACCGCAGCGGGCTGCCAGCGCGTTTGGTCTATCGCCTCTGCGGTGGGCTGTGCCCACTGGCGCAGGTTATGAATCGTCTCGCCGCCGCGCTGCGCCTGTCGGTCGATATTTTCCAGCGGCCCCAGCAACGGATGCCCGGCGTCCGTTTTGCGCAGTTGGATCAGGCATCCTTGCGCATAGTGGCGAATAGCCGCCAGCGGTTGATTGAGCTCGTGTGCGAAGCCGGAGGCCATTTCCCCCAGCACGTTCAGCTGCCTGGCGTTCTCCAGTGCCTGCTCCTGTCGCCGCAGTTGCTCTCCGGCATGGAGCAGCTGTCGCCCGCGCCGGCGTACCAGCAGCGCGATCCAGATATGGTTGACGATCAACAGCGCCAGCACCGCCAGCGACAGGCCGACGGCCGTCTGATGCTGGATCAGCCAGCTCTTGATATCCAGCCACAGCCGCCGCTGTTCCGGGTGTTGATTGACGGCGCGCAGCAGCGCTTCCACCTCGCTGGTCGAGGCCGGTGCGCCCCACAGGAAGGGCGACTGCGGCGGTGCGGTCAGCAAGGCCCTTGCCACCGCATCCACCAGTGAGTTATCCAGGCCGGGCAGGGCGGCGAACGACCAGTTGGGGTAAAGTGGCGTGCTGGTAACGCAGGGAACCGACGCGGCCTGTTGCAACAGCGGGCGAAAATCCGCCGGATTGATCAGGCCTTCCTGATCCATTTTCTCCAGCAGGCAGACCGGGACGATGGCGGCCTGAATGGCGCGTTCGCGCAACAGATAGAGCAGGGCGTCGGCAGGGAAACCGGTAAAGCGCAGGTGAAAATCGCGCTCGGGCCGTATGCCGGCGTCGCTGAGCGCCTTATAACCGGTCAGATAGCCGCCGAAGGCCTGCGGATCGATGGCGCCCACCGTTTTGCCCATCAGCGCCTGCGGCGTCGTAATGCCGCTGTCGCGCCGCACCAGAATCACGCTGCCGATGATGTTGCCCGTTGCCCGGTCGCCGTTGGCGGCGCGCAACGACGCCAGCCAGCGCAGATGATAGTGGCTGTTCAGCTGCACAAACTGCGCCGGATTGGTGACCACGAACTGCACGCTGCCCCGATTGACCGCCTCGCGCATCTGCGCCAGATCGAGCGGCCGCAGGCGGAAGTGTTCACCGCCGACGCTGCCGTTGAGCCTGTCGATCAGCGGCTGCCAGTCACGCGCGGTCGCCGCATCGCCGCGCATCGCCAGCACGCCGACCGACCACTCGCCCGCCTGTGCCGCCATCCCCCAGCCGAGACTGAGCAGCAGTAATAACACGACCCTCACGGCCCCTCCTGATGGGCAATCTGCCTGCCGTCACTTGTTTTAGATCAACGTTAGGTTCGGTATGTGGTTAACCACAATAGAGCTGAGCCCAATGCCATTTTTACACTGTAAATCATCGACATTGTTTATTCATCTAACGGGCATCAATAGCGTGATCGGGGTGATGCCCAGGGTGTGGGAGAGGCGCATGGATTTCGGTAAACGGCAGTTTTTGCAGCGGCTGGGCGTGTTGACGGCGGGGGCTTCGCTGATCCCCATGGCGGAAGCCGGGTTAACGTGGGCGCCGACGCGGCGCGAGGGGGATGTTCGCCGACGCTATGCGATGCTGATCGACCTGCGGCGCTGTATCGGGTGCCAGGCCTGTACCGTGAGCTGCGCCATTGAAAACCAGACGCCGCACGGGGAGTTTCGCACCACGGTAAACCAGTACCAGGTCAGCCTCGAAGGGGAAGAAGTAGCGACCAACGTGCTGCTGCCCAGGCTGTGCAACCACTGCGACAACCCGCCCTGCGTGCCGGTATGCCCGGTCCAGGCCACCTTCCAGCGCGAGGACGGGATCGTGGTGGTCGACAACAAACGCTGCGTGGGGTGCGCCTATTGCGTGCAGGCCTGTCCGTACGATGCCCGTTTTATCAATCACGCCACCCAAACGGCGGACAAATGCACCTTCTGCGTGCACCGGCTGGAAGCGGGATTGCTGCCGGCGTGCGTGGAGTCGTGCGTGGGCGGGGCGCGGATCATCGGCGATATGCGCGATCCGCACAGCAGGCTGAGCAAGCTGCTGCGGCGCCATGAGGCCGAGATCAAAGTCCTCAAGCCGGAGAACCAAACCGCGCCCCACGTCTTTTATCTGGGGTTGGATGACGCCTTCGTCACGCCGCTGCCGGGGCGGGCGCAGGTCGCCTTATGGGGGGAGGAACGATGAGCCGCCAACTGATGATCGCAGAAGTACTGAGCCAACCGCAGGCGGTGAGCTGGCTGCCGTGGGCCGTGCAATATTTCTTCTTTATCGGCATCGCCGCCTGCGCCGCGTTGCTGGCCTGCGTGTGGCGCTGGCGCGGTGGAGATAACGCCGCGCATCTGGAGCGCATGGCGCTGTTTATCGGGCTGACGTGCGCCATCACCGCGCCGCTGGCGTTAACCGCCGATCTGCATCAAACCGCCCGCTTTTGGCATTTCTACGCTTACCCGACGCCCTGGTCGTGGATGCCGTGGGGCGCGCTGTTCTTGCCGCTGTTTACCTTGCTGCTTGGCCTGTGGTTTCTCGCGATCGAATTTACGCGGCTGACGGGCAGACCGGTTGCGCTGCTGCGTGGGATCGCGCCCGCCTGCGCGCTGGTGGCTATCGGCCTGCTGTTGTACACCGGGCGTGAGGTTTCCGTCGTGCGCGCCCGCCCCATCTGGTTCAGCTACGGATTTCCGATCGTGATGTTCCTCAGCGCGCTGCAGGCGGTCTTGGCCCTGTTGCTGTTGGCGATGCGCAAACGGCCCGGCCTGCAGGCGCTGCTGGCGCGCGGGACACTGCTGACGCTGTTGCTGCTCGGCGGGGCGATCCTGCTGTGGGTGTGCGGCGATACGCTATCCGGCGCGGCGGTACGCCACTGGCTGCAGACGCAGGCGACGGCGCGCCAGTATGCCGCGGGATGGATCGCACTGTGGGGGCTGGCGCTGGCGTGCGCCACCTGGGCTGCCTATCGACGTTTGCCGCGCGGCGGCGCGCCGCTGCTGGTGGCCGGTGCACTGGGGCTGAGCTGGCTGATGCGCTGGACGCTGTTGATCGAAGTGCAAACCGTGCCGAAATACAACGCGTCTTATTCCCCCTATAGCCTGCCGCTTGGTACCGACGGTTTGCTGGCGATCGTCGGCACTTTCGGGCTGTGGCTGGCGTTAATGATCATGGTGCGTGAAGCACAGGCGTTTTTATTGCGGAGAAAACAACATGGCTAAACTCACCCGGCGTCAGTGGTTGAAAGTGGGCCTGGCCTTCGGCGGGCTGTCCGCTTTTGGCCTGAGCTATCGTGAGGTCGCCAAACGGGCGATCGACGGCTTGATTCATGGCACCTCAGGGCGGGTGACGTTGGATCGCATCAACGGCAACTCGCTGCAGCCCGAAGGGCGGGCAGTGCCGGAATGGCAAGGCAATCCGCAGCAGGCCATCTCGATGACCCAGTGTTTCGGCTGCTGGACGCAATGCGGCGTGCGGGTACGGGTGGACAGGCAGACCGATCGGGTATTGCGCATTGCCGGCAACCCTTATCATCCGCTGTCTCAGGAACGGCACGTCGATTCGGCGTTGCCGCTGCAGGACGCGTTGGCGCAGCTGGGCGGCGAAAGCGGCCTCGACGCCCGTTCCACCGCCTGCGCGCGCGGCGCCACGCTGCTGGAGGGGCTTTACAGCCCGCTGCGCGTGCTGGAGCCGATGAAGCGCGTCGGCAAGCGCGGCGAGGGCAAGTGGCAGCGCATCAGCTTTGAGCAGCTTATCGCTGAAGTGGTGGAGGGGGGCGATCTGTTCGGCGAGGGGCATGTGGACGGTCTACGAGCGATCCGCGATCTGGAAACACCGATCGACGTTCGGCGCGCGGGGCTGGGGCCGAAAGCCAACCAGCTGCTGGTGACCAATGCCGGTGACGACGGGCGCGACAGCTTCCTGCGGCGCTTCGCCCAGAACAGTTTCGGCAGCAAAAACTTCAGCGCGCACGGCGCTTACTGTGGGCTGGCCTACCGTGCCGGCTCCGGTGCATTGATGAACGATCTGGACAAGAACCCGCACGTGAAACCGGACTGGGAACAGGTCGAATTCGCGCTGTTTATGGGCACCTCGCCGGCGCAGTCCGGCAACCCGTTCAAGCGCCAGGCCCGGCAGCTGGCCAGCGCCAGATTACGCAGCGAGTTCCGCTACGCGGTAGTGGCGCCGGCGCTGCCGCTGACCACCACGCTGGAGGACGATCATGGCCATTGGATCCCGGTGCTGCCGGGCACCGACTCGGCGCTGGCGATGGCGATGATCCGTTGGATCCTCGACAACCGGCGTTATCAGGCCGGCTATCTCGCCATCCCGTCGGAGGCCGCCATGCAGCGTGCCGGCGAGAAGAGCTGGACCAACGCCACGCATCTGGTGATCGCCGAGAGCGAGCACCCGCTGGCGGGGCAGCATCTGACGCTGGCCCATCTGAACGGCGCCGAGTCAGCGTCGCCGGTGGTCGTCAACGGCGCGGGGGAACTGGTGCCGGCCGAGGCGTGCGACCGCGCCGAGCTGTGGGTAACCCGCACGGTGACGCTGCACGACGGCGCGCAGGTGGCGGTGAAAAGTGGTTTCCAGTGTCTGAAAGAGGCCGCCGATAAACTGTCGCCGGAGGCGTACAGCCGGGAATGCGGCGTGCCGATGGCACGCATCGCGGCGCTGGCCGAGGTCTTTACCGCCCATGGGCGCAAGGCGGCGGTGGTCGCCCATGGCGGGATGATGGCGGCAAACGGGTTTTACAATACCTGGTCGGTGATGATGCTCAATGTGTTGGTCGGTAACCTTAGCCTGGAGGGTGGAGTGTTCGTCGGCGGCGGTAAATTCAACGGCTTCGCCGAGGGGCCGCGCTATAACCTGGTCGATTTTCCCGGCCTGGTAAAACCGAAAGGGCTGAATATCGCGCGCAGCAAGGCCGCCTATGAAACCTCCGACGAATACCGCGAAAAAGTGGCGGCGGGCGTTTCACCCTGGCCGGCCAGGGCGCCCTGGTATCCGTTCGTCGCCGGGCAGTTGACCGAGCTGCTGACGTCGGCGCTGGCGGGGTATCCGTACGGGCTGAAGGCCTGGATCTCGAACATGACCAACCCCTTGTACGGTATCGCCGGGTTGCGCGGCGTGGCGGAGGAAGGATTGAAAGATCCGGCGCGTTTGCCGCTGTTTATCGCCATCGATGCGTTTATCAACGAAACGACGGCGCTGGCCGACTATATCATCCCGGATACCCATAACTTTGAGAGCTGGGGATTCAGTGCCCCTTGGGGCGGCGTCGCCAGCAAGGCCACTACCGCGCGCTGGCCGATAGTGACGCCGGCGACCGCGAAAACGGCGCAAGGGCAGCCGATTTCCATGGAGGCGTTTTGCATCGCCGTCGCCAAACGCCTGGCGCTGCCGGGGTTCGGCGATCGCGCGATCGGCGACGGCCAGGGCGGGCTGCTGCCGCTCAACCGCGCCGAGGATTACTATCTGCGCGCCGCCGCCAACGTGGCGTTTGCCGGCAAGGCGGCGGTGCCGGCCGCGAGGGCGGAAGAGCTGGCGCTGTGCGGCGTCGATCGCTTGTTGCCGCAGCTTGCGCAGACGCTGCGCGCCGATGAAATCGACCGCGTGGCGTTTATCTACAGCCGCGGCGGCCGCTTCGCCGATCATGACAGCGGCCGCCGCGACGGTAGCGTGGGCAATCGTTGGGAGAAGCCGCTGCAGATCTGGAATGCGGAAGTGGCGAAGCATCGCCATGCGATCACCGGCGAGCGTTTCAGCGGCTGTCCCACCTGTTACCCGGCGCGTTTGTCGGACGGCCGCGCGGTGGAAGAGCTCTACCCTGAGCGGCAGTGGCCGCTGCGGCTGATGTCCTTCAAATCCAATGTGATGAGCAGCTCCACCGCGGTGATCCGGCGCCTGCACGACGTGAAGCCGGTGAACCTGGTGGCCCTGAACCCGGCGGACGGGGTGCGTTTCGGCATTCAACACGGTGACTGGGTGAGCATCAGTACACCGGGCGGCAGCCGGGAGGCGCAGATCAGTTTGTTGGCGGGGGTGATGCCCGGTGTGATCGCGGTGGAACACGGCTACGGCCACCGGGAGATGGGGGCCAGCCGGCACTATCTGGACGGCGAACCGCTGGCGATGGATGAGCGCATCGCCGCCGGCATCAACCTTAACGATTTGGGCTTTGCCGATCCGACGCGCGAAGTGCCGAACACCTGGCTGGATTGGGTAACCGGTGCGGCGGTGCGCCAGGGCATTCCAGCGGCGATCGTCAAACTTTCCGCGTAAACGGCAGACGAAAAAAACCTGCTGTAACAGCAGGTTTTCATAAATTTGGTCGGCATGAGAGGATTATGCGCATCTTCGATGCTTGCCCTGCGGGCCGTTGCTAAAGCAACGTGGTCTCACTGCGCTCGGCTCAAACCTCCTTCGGAGATTCTCATCCTCTCAGTGTGCAGACGAAAAAAAACCTGCTGTAACAGCAGGTTTTCTTAAATTTGGTCGGCATGAGAGGATTCGAACCTCCGACCCCCGACACCCCATGACGGTGCGCTACCAGGCTGCGCTACATGCCGACGCTATGAAAATTCATACTACCGATTCCCGATGTTAATGCAAGCGCCTCGCCACTTGATTGCTTTAGTTTTAAGCAGTTAGTTGGCGATAAAGCGTTTTACATCGGTCAGCACCTGCAGCAACAGAGCAAGCTGCGGTTTCTCGTCTTTTATTTCATCGCCGTTGTGATCGTAGACGCGATAGTTGCCGCTGTTGTCCAGCATCAGCGTCTGCGTCGGCGTGGTGATCACCAGCTGATTGCCATCGCCGGTGGCGATCCAGTTGTTGCGGCGCTGGGCGGTGAACAGATCTTCGCCCTGCGAATAATCTTTCGGCGCGGTCTTCACGTGCAGCAACCGTTGCATCAGGGTGCGCATCACGTCGTTATGGCCGGTCAGCTTGCTGATGGTCTGGGCCGGGGTGCCCGGCCAGTGGATCACCAACGGTACCTGCAGCTGCGCCTGGTTGAAGCCGTTGCCGGCCCCCCATTGGCCTTTGCCGCTGTCGTTGAATTCGACGCCGTGCTCGGCGGTGATCACCACCACGGTTTTGTCCAGCAGGCCGCGCTGTTTCAGGGTGTCCAGCACCCGGGCTATCTGGGCGTCCACGTCTTGCGCGCCGGTACGATAGCGCTGGATAAAGTCGGCCGGCGCCGGGGTTTTGGCACCTTCGGCCGGCTCGGCGCCGCTGAAGTTGATATAGGAGAACCACGGCTCTTTATCGCCCTGATCCGTCAGCCAGCGCTGCCATTGCTGCGTGGTTTGCGCGTCGCTTTGCGGCGCCGGCGTCGGCAGCGAGAAGTCGGTCAACAGGGCCTGACGGTACAGGCTGGCGTTGAAGCCGTCGGAGGAGAACAGCCCCAGCTGGTAGCCCTGATCGCTGAGCGCATTGATCAGCGCCGACGGCTTGCGCCCGGCGAGCACGCTGTCCAGATAGGTCGGGGAAATGCCGTAGAACAGGCCGAACAGCCCGGTATCGGCATGGTTGCCTGAACTGTAATGATCGCTGAAACGCACGTTTTCCTGGGCGAAGCGCGTCAGCGCCGGCATGTCTTGCGCCACGTCTTTGGCGCGAATGCCGTCTACCACGATCATCAGCAGGTTATAGCCGCTGCCTTTATCGCCGTAGCTGAGATCGCTGAGCGGATATTCCACCGCCACCGCTTCCGGGTTGCCTTGTTGCACCAGGCGGCGCTCATACTCTTGCTGGTCGAGCAGGCCGTGTTTTTCGAGGAACTTGCGCGCGGTCATCGGGTACGAGAGCGGCAGGTTGGCCCGCTGCATGGTGATCGGGCGATAGAAGTTGGCGTCGGCCCAGATATAAATCAGGTGCGAAGCGAAAAAGGCGCTGATAAACAGCGCCGCCAGCGGCTTGCCGAAACGGCGGCGGTTCAGGCTGCGCAGCTTTTGCCAGCTCCAGGTGCCGAACAGCATCTCCACCAGGAAGAGCACCGGCACGCAGATAAACATCAGCTGCCAGTCGCGTGAAAGCTCGCTTTGGTCCGGGTTGACCACCAGATCCCACACCACCGGATTGAGGTGCAGGTGGAAATGGGAGAACACTTCGCTGTCGACCAGCAACAGCGTGAGCCCGGCGGTGGCCAGCGCGGCGGAAATAAATCGCAGCAGCCGCTGCGACATCACCACGAAGGTGAGCGGGAAGATCACCAGCAAATAGCCGGCGAACACGATAAAGCTGAAATGCCCCAGCAGGCTGACCAGGGCATAGACGCGGCCCAGCAGGGAGGCGGGCCAGTCGGTGACAAACAGGTAGCGGCTGCCCAGCCCAAGGGCGAGCAGAATGTTGAATAAGGCGAACCAGTGCCCCCAGCTGATCATCTGGGAGACTTTTTCACGATAACGCTGACGGTTTGTCACCATAAGTCAATATTAATGCGCTTTATCTTCACGGACAGAAGCCTGCAGGGCTTCCGCGAACGATCTCGCCAGGGTTTTCCGCTGCGCGGGGGCAACGCTGGTGTTGATCAAATTAGTGACCATGTTGCCCAGCACCATCAGGGAAAGATCGGTGGGGGTATGGTGTTTTTCCAGAACATTGACCAGCTCTGAGAGCAGTTGTTCAACGTGTTCGTCACTGTAACGGGATGATTGTGGCATAAAATTGCGCTTAGTAATCTGCAAAGTGCCCTATCTTACCGTATAGGACAGTGATTTTCCGCTCTTTTATCACTTCCTGTCATTCGGGAAATTGTTCGCCTGCGCCGGGGCGGCCCCTCGCCGCGCCTTTCCGGTTTGCCGCGGTTTTTTAGTATTGCAGGGCGGGGCCTTCAGTGTTTGAATACGCGCCTAAAGAACAGGAGGATTTACCATGAGTCTGGATATCGACCAGATCGCTCTGCATCAGTTGGTGAAACGCGACGAGCAAACGCTGGACGTGGTGCTGCGCGATTCCTTGCTTCCCACCAACGCGGCGGTGGAAGAAATGATGGCGGAACTGCATCGCGTCTACAGCGCCAAGAGCAAGGCTTTAGGCCTGTTCAACGAAGGCAGCGAACTGGCGGAAGCGCTGCGCACTTGCCGCAAGGACGATAAAGACTTTCTGGCCTTCAGCCGCGCGGCGACCGGCCGCCTGCGCGACGAACTGGCGAAGTATCCGTTCGCCGAGGGCGGCGTGGTGCTGTTCGGCCAATACCGTTATCTGGCGGTGGAGTACCTGCTGATCGCGGTGTTGAACAGCCGTAACAGCATGCGCGTCAACGAAGAGCTGGATATCAACACCACGCACTATCTGGACATCAACAACGCCGATATCGTTGCGCGTATCGATCTGACCGAATGGGAAACCAACCCGGAATCGACCCGTTACCTGACTTTCCTGCGCGGGCGCGTGGGCCGCAAGGTCGCCGACTTCTTCATGGACTTCCTGGCGGCGTCCGAAGGGTTGGACACTAAGGCGCAAAACCGCGGGTTGCTGCAGGCGGTAGACGACTATTGCGCCGATGCGCAGCTGGACAAGAACGAGCGCCAGTCGGTGCGCCAACAGGTGTACAGCTACTGCAACGAACAGCTGCAGGCGGGCGAAGAGATTGAACTGCAGGCCCTGTCGCAGGAGCTGTCGCCGGTCGGCGAGAAAGACTTCATGCAGTTCTCCAGCGAGCAAGGGTATGAGTTGGAGGAAAGCTTCCCGGCGGATCGCGGCACGCTGCGCCAGCTGACCAAATTTGCCGGCAGCGGCGGCGGCATCAGCCTGAACTTCGATGCCATGCTGCTGGGCGAGCGCATTTTCTGGGATGCGGCCACCGACACGCTGACCATCAAAGGCACGCCGCCGAACCTGCGCGATCAGCTGCAACGCCGGGCCGGCAGCGGCAAGTAAGCGTGCCGAATCGCAGACAATAAAAAACGCCGCAATTGCGGCGTTCTTTATTTCGGCGTCCCGAAAGGTTCGAAAACGTAGCGATTAAACGCGAACGAAGTCGATGTGAGCCAGTTTTGGCTTGAACGGGTGACGCTGTACAGCCTGAACCTTAACTTTGGTTTCTTTACCGTCGATAACCAGAGTTACTGCTTCGCTGTAGAATTCTGGTTTAGCTTCCATGTTCTTAACAGAATCATGGTCCAATTCGATGGAAACTGCAGCTTCTTTGCCACCGTAAACGATAGCTGGGAATTTGTTTGCTGCACGCAGGCGGCGGCTCGCACCTTTACCCTGGTCTTTACGTACTTCTGCATTGATAGTGAACATTGTTTTTTCTCTTAAAAGAAAATTTACCCTGCTACAGGCGACCCAAGTAGCAAGTTCGGAATTCCGCTTTAACGCTGGGCAGGCCCAGGTAAAGCGCGCGGCATTTTAACGGAAAGCCGCCCGCAGGGCAACGAAAACCTGCCCAGATTGAGGGCCGTTCGCTCAGGCCAACTGATTGGCGCGGCGGAAACGGCCTTGATAATCGAACACTTTCTCGCGCACCTGCCAAAACTGGCCGCGTTTGCGCGCCACCACGAAATCCGGATGGCGCAGCGCCTGCTGTTGCGCCAGCACGTCGGCGGCGGTGTGCCAGGCGAACGGCACGCCCGGCGCGCGCTGATGCGGGCGCAGGAACAGCATCTCGAACGCTTTGCGCTGCGCCGGCGTCTGCAGGCGGAAGCGTTCGCTGGTGCTGGTGCCGTCCTCGTCGTAATAGGTGGCCTTCAGCCATTCGCCCTTGTCGTCGCGGCCGCTCTGCAGCTCCATGCCGCCGCAACGCAGCACCAGCGCGTCTTTCAGCTTCAGCGCCGCCTTCAGCATGTCGTCGGGATCGACCAGCACTTCCTGGCACTGATGGCAGCGGCGTGCGGCGATGTCGTTCTCCGCGCCGCAGTGCGGGCAACTCTTGAACCGGAAGCGGTAGTCGCACTGCTCGCGGTGGCCGCCGTCGTCCTCCAACCAGCCCTGACAGCGGCGGCCGTAGTGCTCAATGATGTCGCCGTTTTCGGTGCACTTGCCCCAGAACAGGTTGGCGAAGCCGCAGGCCGGGCAGAACACCTGCACCGGTTGGCTGTCGCCGTGCGGCTTGCTGACGCCGACCTCCGGCGTGAACAGATCGTGCGGGTTGCCGGCGTAGTCGAGGATCAGGCAATCCTCCTTGTCGGGCGCCAGCCGCAGCCCGCGGCCGACGATCTGCTGATACAGGCTGACGGACTCGGTCGGGCGCAGGATCGCGATCAGATCGACGTGTGGCGCGTCGAAGCCGGTGGTCAACACCGCCACGTTGACCAGATAGCGCAGCCGCTGCTGTTTGAACGCCTCGATCAGCGCATCGCGCTCGGCGGGTGGCGTTTCGGCGCTGACCAGCGCGGCCTCGCCGTTCGGCAGCAGGCCGTGGATCTCGCGGGCGTGCTCGACGGTAGCGGCGAAGATCATCACCCCTTTGCGATCCTCGGCGTACTCCACGATCTGGCTGATGATGTGCGGCGTGACGCGGTTTTGCCGCTTCAGCTCGCGGTTCAGATCCGCTTCGCTGAACAGGCCGTTGCTTCTGGCCTCCAGTCGGCTGAAATCGTACTGCACGATCGGCATGTCCAGCCGCTCAGGCGGCACCAGGAAGCCGTTCTTAATCATATAGCGCAGCGGCAGCTCGTAGATGCAGTCGCGAAACAGGCTGGCGCCGTCGCCGTGGGTGAAGCCGTGGTAATGGTACTGGTAGATCCAGCCCTTGCCCAGGCGATAGGGCGTGGCGGTCAGCCCCAGCAGCCGCAGCTGCGGGTTGGTTTTCTGCAAATGCTGGATGATTTGCTGGTACTGGCTGTCGTCGTCGTCGCTGATGCGGTGGCATTCATCGACGATCAGCAGCGAAAAGGCGCCGTCGAACAGCGGCAGGTTGCGCGCCACCGACTGCACGCTGCCGAACACCACCTTGCCGGCGCTCTCTTTCTGCTGCAAGCCGGCGGCGAAGATGTCCGCCTCCAGGCCGTAGGCGCAGTATTTGGCGTGGTTTTGCGCCACCAGTTCCTTGACGTGCGCCAACACCAGCACCCGCCCGCGGGCGCGCTTCGCCAGCTCGGCGATCACCAGGCTTTTGCCGGCACCGGTCGGCAGCACGATCAGCGCCGGTTCGGGATGCCGACGGAAATGATTGATGGTGGCTTCGACCGCTTCCAGTTGGTAGGGGCGTAGGGTAAAGGCCATAAATGAACGCCGTGGGTTGAGATGGGCCGTCGGGAGGCGGTTTTGTCACCGTTGTTTCCACAGAAACCGTGACATTTTACTCCCCGGGTAGCCGAAAAATTTCTATTATTATGCCTTCTGAGCGCGCGCGGTGCGAGGAGCGTGAAAATTACCTCTGTCGGGCAACGCGTTGTGCCGCTATACTCGTGTGACAGCAATCGCTGTTCCCCCACGCGATTCCCCCCCTGAACCTGCCATTTGCACCCGGTGCAACGGCGGGCGTCATATTTTGGCAATACGATCAATGCGATCATAACAACGACAGGCAAAGCAGATCCCATGCGATTGGACAAGTTTTTATCTCAGCAGTTAGGCATCAGCCGTGCGCTGGTGGCGCGCGAACTTCGGGCTAAACGCGTCACCGTGGACGGTGAGGTAGTGAAGAGCGGGGCGATCAAACTGACCCCGGAGCAAGAAGTGGCGTTCGACGGCAATCCGCTGCAGCAGCAGAATGGCCCGCGCTATTTCATGCTCAACAAACCGCAGGGTTACGTCTGCTCCACCGACGATCCCGATCATCCGACGGTGCTGTATTTCCTCGATGAACCGGTGGCGTACAAGCTGCACGCCGCCGGGCGGCTGGATATCGACACCACCGGGCTGGTGCTGATGACCGACGACGGCCAGTGGTCGCACCGCGTCACATCGCCGCGCCACCACTGCGAGAAAACCTATCTGGTGACGCTGGAGCACCCGTTGGCGGAAGACACCGCGCAGCGTTTCGCCGAAGGGGTGCAACTGCACAACGAGAAAGATCTGACGCGGCCGGCGACGCTGGAGCAGGTTGACGCGCGCGTGGTGCGCCTGACTATCAGCGAAGGGCGCTACCACCAGGTGAAGCGGATGTTCGCTGCCGTCGGCAACCGGGTGATCGAGTTGCACCGTGAGCGTATTGGCGCCATCGTGCTGGATGACGATCTGGCGCCGGGCGAATACCGCCCGCTGACCGAAGAAGAGATCGCCAGCGTGGGCGCGCCGCACCTGCAGGACTGAAAACCTATCATTGATTGCGGCCGATTAAGGAGTCGTGAAACGTGCAACAGAACCGAACCTCTCATCTCGGTTTGATTTTCATTCTGGGTCTGCTGTCCATGTTGATGCCGTTGGCCATCGACATGTACCTGCCCAGTATGCCGGTGATCGCCGCCCAGTTTGGCGTCGAGTCCGGCAGCGTGCAGATGACCCTCAGCGCCTATATGCTCGGCTTTGCCTTCGGGCAGCTGTTCTATGGGCCGATGTCGGACAGCCTCGGCCGCAAGCCGGTGATCCTGTGGGGAACGCTGATCTTCGCCATCGCCGGCTGCGCCTGTGCCATGGCGCAGTCGATCGACCAGCTAATCGGGCTACGTTTCCTGCACGGCCTGGCCGCCGCTGCCGCCAGCGTGGTGATCAACGCCCTGATGCGCGACATGTTCACCAAGGACGAGTTCTCGCGCATGATGTCATTCGTCATTCTGGTGATGACCATTGCGCCGCTGTTGGCACCGATGATCGGCGGCGCGCTGCTGCTGTGGTTCAGCTGGCACGCCATCTTCTGGACCATGGGCGCCGCGGCGCTGATCGGTTCACTGCTGGTGGCCTTGTTCATCAAGGAGACGCTGCCGAAAGAGCGGCGACAGCGGTTCCACCTGCGCACCACGCTGGGCAACTTCGGTTCGCTGTTCCGCCACAAGCGAGTGCTGAGCTACATGTTGGCCAGCGCCTTCTCGTTTGCGGGCATGTTTTCTTTCCTCAGCGCCGGGCCGTTCGTCTACATCGAACTGAACCACGTTTCGCCGCAGCACTTCGGCTACTATTTTGCGCTGAACATCGTTTTCCTGTTCCTAACGACGTTGATCAATAGCCGCAACGTGCGGCGGTTCGGCGCGGTCAAGATGTTCAAACTGGGGCTGCTGGTGCAGTTGGCGATGGGGCTGTGGCTGCTGGCGGTGAGCGCCGTCGGCCTCGGCTTCTGGGCGCTGGTGATCGGCGTTGCGGTCTATCTGGGGTGCATCGCGATGATCTCCTCCAACGCCATGGCGGTGATCCTGGATGACTTCCCGCACATGGCGGGCACCGCGTCTTCCCTGGCCGGCACGTTGCGCTTCAGCATCGGCGCGCTGGTGGGGGCGGTCCTGTCGATGGCGCCGGGTAAAAGCGCGTGGCCCATGGTTACCTCAATGGCGCTGTGCAGCATCGTGGCGGTGCTGTTTTATCTTTACGCCAGCCGGCCACGCGATCGCGTGGCCTGACGTTCTCCCGATTCGGGGCGTGTCGCCCCGCATCGTCATAGGGTTGCGCCATGCCATTTCAGGGTGCAACTGGCAATGAAAATTTTGTTGCTAAATATACGCAAGCTAATCAATTGGCCATTTTCCCCTCTGTGTGTTTTTTGTTAAAAAACTCCGCCGCCGCACCACCCATTATTCCCCGGGAGGCGCGGCGTTCTGCCGGCTGAGCGCGGCGGGTGGTTTGTATTAGGGTTGATGTAAATCAAGGCATTAGCTGGTGAAGCTGCGCTAACGCGGCGGGACAAATGTTTCTTCATTGTAAAAATATGGCGACGGAAAAGTAGTCGCATTGCAAGAAAAAAGAGTTGAGATCGCTGCGGGAAAGGGTTACATATAACGCAAAAATGCGAGCTGAGTCGCAAAATGCCGTGAAATAACACCGCACGGCGCGCCAAAAAATGGCACGGCATCGGCAAGCACGGGGTCTGGTTAATGGCTAGCGGCAAAATTTACATTTAAATAACATTTGTGCGCGGCAGAGTCGGGAGTCAGCGGCTATAACTTAGTAACCCTGTCAGGTAAAAGTGTTTCACCTTTTCAATCTAGGGATTTCATGTGGAGAGTATCCAACTTTCGGTAGTGCATCGCTTGCCGCAAAGTTATCGTTGGCTATCCGGTTTTACCGGCGTGAAGGTAGAACCGCTTCCGTTTAACGGAGTAGACGAGGATAACAACCTGATTGGGCTGAAGTTACTCAGCCATGAAGGGACCGAGGCCTGGCAGGTAATGCAACAGCTCAATCTGTCGCTGCAGGAGATTCAGGTCGACTGCGCGATCGTCGAATGGGAAGGGGAGCCTTGCCTGTTCGTGCAGCGCAGCGACGAGAGCGCCACCATGTGCCGTCTGAAAAACGTCGGCGCCGCGATCGCTGAACCGCTCAGCGCGCAATACCCTTTCTAGAATTCGCCGCTAATCCGCCAACTGCAGCAGTTGACGGGTATAGTCGGCGGCGGGCGCCGCGAAAATCGCCCGGCAGTCTCCTTGTTCAACCACTTCTCCCTGTCGCAGTACGATGACCTGGTGACATAGCGAACGCACTACCTGCAGGTCATGGCTGATGAACAGATAAGCCAGCCGGTGGCGTTGCTGCAGCGATTTCAGCAGCGTCAGGATCTGCGCCTGCACCGATTTATCCAGCGAAGAGGTCGGCTCGTCGAGGATCAGCAGCTGTGGCTGCAGGATCAGCGCGCGCGCGATGGCGATACGCTGACGCTGGCCGCCGGAAAACTCGGTGGGATAGCGATGGCGCAGCTGCGGATCCAGGCCGACTTCCTGCAACACCTCGATCACGCGCTGTTCCCGCTGCTCGGCGCTAAGCCGCTGGTGCACTTCCAGCCCTTCGGCGATGATCTGCTGCACGTTCAGACGCGGATTCAGGGCGGAGTAGGGATCCTGGAAGACGATTTGCATCCGGCTGCGGTAGGGCAGCATCTGCTTCATCGTGAGCGGGTGCAGCGGTTCGCCGTCGAACCAGATGGCGCCCTGTGAGGCCAACAGGCGCAGCAGCGCCAGCCCGGTGGTGCTTTTACCCGAGCCGGATTCCCCCACCAGCCCCACGCTTTCCCCGGCGCGCAGCTCGAAACTCAATGATTTCAATGCATAGTGATAATCCACCGTGCGGCGCAACAGGCCGCGGCGGATGGGGAAGCGCACCTGCAGATTTTCCACCTTGAGCAGCGGCCGCTCGTCGCCGGGGCGCCCGTTGGCCGCGGCAGGCAGCGGCAGCGGTTCACCGACGTCCTCGGCGGCCAGCAGCTGCTGCGTGTAAGGATGCTGCGGTCGGCTGAACAGTT
The DNA here is from genome assembly GCF_001808215.1 of Serratia sp. HMSC15F11. Classification (NCBI taxonomy): domain Bacteria; kingdom Pseudomonadati; phylum Pseudomonadota; class Gammaproteobacteria; order Enterobacterales; family Yersiniaceae; genus Serratia; species Serratia sp. HMSC15F11. The sequence goes on along the minus strand of NZ_KV792477.1, from coordinate 11,555 downwards.
GCGCACGGCCGTTTTGCTCCACGCATCGCCCCTGGCGCATCACCGCCACGTTGTCCGCCAGGCGGCGCACGATATTCAGGTTATGGGTGATGAACAGCAGCCCCATGCCCATCTCCTGCTTCAGCTCTTGCAGCAGCGTCAGGATCTGCGCCTGGATAGTGACGTCGAGCGCGGTAGTGGGTTCGTCGGCGATCAGCAGTTTCGGGCGGGTCAACACCGCCATGGCGATCATCACCCGCTGGCGTTCACCGCCGGACAGCTGATGCGGGTAATCCTGCAGCCGGCTTTTGGCCTGACGGATGCCGACGCGCTCCAGGCATTCGACGATCTCTGCGCGCGCGGCTTCGCGCCGCAGGCCGCGGTGCAGCATCAGCACTTCCACGAGCTGTTTTTCGATGGTGTGCAGCGGGTTAAGCGAGACCATCGGTTCCTGAAAGATCATCGCGATCTGATTGCCGCGCACCTTGCGCAGCGCCGCTTCCGGCGCATGCAGCAACGAGTCGCCGTTGAACAGGATATCGCCGGCAGGGTAAACCACCGGTGGCGCGGGCAGTAGGCGCAGTATCGACAGGGCGGTGACGCTTTTGCCGGAGCCGGATTCCCCCACCAGCGCCAGCGTTTCCGCCGGCGCGATTTGTAGCGAGAGTTCGTTGACCACCGGCGTGTCGGTGTCGCCCTGGCGGAAGGCGATGCTGAGATCCTGAATAGCGAGCAAAGGAGTGGCCATATCAATGCGCCTTGCTGGGGTCAAAGGCGTCGCGCACCGCTTCGCCGATAAAGATTAATAACGACAGCAGCACCGCCAAGACCAAGAAGGCGGTGATGCCGAGCCACGGCGCCTGCAGATTGTTTTTGCCTTGCAGCAGCAATTCGCCGAGCGACGGCGAACCGATCGGCAGACCGAAACCGAGGAAATCGAGCGACGTCAGGGTGGTGATCGAGCCGCAAAGGATAAACGGCAGAAAGGTCAGCGTCGCCACCATGGCGTTGGGCAGCATATGGCGGGACATGATCACCCGATCCGGCACGCCCATGGCGCGCGCGGCGCGGATGTAGTCAAAATTGCGGGTGCGCAGGAATTCGGCGCGCACCACCCCCACCAGGCTCATCCAGCCGAACAGGATGGTGATACCGAGCAGCCACCAGAAATTGGGCTGGACGATGCTCGACAGCAGAATGATCAGAAACAGCGTCGGCATGCCCGACCACACTTCGATAAAGCGTTGCCCCCACAGATCGAAACGCCCGCCGTAATAGCCCTGAGTGGCGCCGACGCACACGCCGATCAGGCTGGAAAACAGCGTCAACGCCAGGCCGAACAGCATCGAGATGCGAAAGCCGTACAGCACTCGGGCCAGCACGTCGCCGCCGTTGCTGTCGGTGCCCAGCAGGTTGTGGCGCGAAGGCGGCGAGGGGAAGGGCACCTCGGTGGCGAAGTTGATGGTGTCGTAGCTGAAGCGGATCGGCGCCCAAACCGCCCAGCCGTGCCGTTCGATCTGCCGCTGTACGAACGGATCCTGATAGTCGGCTTCGGTGTTCAGTTCGCCGCCGAAGGTGGTTTCGCTGTAGTTAATCATAAACGGCAGGTACAACCGGCCTTCATAACGCACCAACAGCGGTTTGTCATTGGCGATCAGATCGGCGGCCAGGCTCAGGGTGAACAGCACCAAGAAGATCCACAGCGACCAGTAGCCGCGGCGGTTGCGGCGAAAACGCGCCCAGCGCGCCTGGTTGATCGGGCTAAGGCGGCTCATTGGCGGGCCTCGAAGTCAATGCGCGGATCGACTAGGGTGTAGGTGATATCGCTGAGGATATTCAACAGCAGGCCGATCAGAGTGAAGATATACAGCGTGCCGAACATCACCGGGTAGTCGCGCTGCAGCGTGGCGTCGTAGCCCAGCAGCCCCAGGCCGTTGAGCGAGAACATGACTTCTATCAGCAGCGAGCCGGTGAAGAACATGCTGATAAAGGTGGCTGGAAAACCGGCGATCACCAGCAGCATGGCGTTGCGGAACACGTGGCGGTACAGGATCTTTTTCTCATCCAGCCCTTTGGCGCGGGCGGTGGTGACGTACTGCTTGCGGATCTCGTCGAGGAACGCGTTTTTGGTCAGCATGGTCAGGGTGGCGAAGCCGCCGATCACCGTCGCCAGCACCGGCAGGGTGATGTGCCACAGGTAGTCGGCGATCTTTGCCGGCCACGAGAGGGTGTCGAAGTTGCTGGAGACCAGACCGCGCAGCGGGAACCAGTCCAGGTAGCTGCCGCCGGCGAACAGCACAATCATCAGGATGGCGAACAGGAAAGCCGGAATGGCGTAGCCGATGATGATCAGCGTGCTGCTCCAGGTGTCGAACGCGCTGCCGTTGTGGACGGCTTTGCGGATGCCGAGCGGGATCGACACCAGGTAGATGATCAGCGTGCTCCAAAGGCCCAGCGTGATGGAGACCGGCAGGCTCTGGCCGATCAGCTGCATCACCGAGGCGCCGCGAAACAGGCTGTCGCCGAAGTCGAAGCGCATATAGTTCCACAGCATGGTGAAGTAGCGTTCGTGCAGCGGTTTGTCGAAGCCGTAGCGTTTTGTGATCTCGGCGATCACCTCCGGATCCAGGCCGCGCGAACCGCGATACTGTCCTTCGGTTGCGGCGGGAACGCCGGCTCGAACATGGCCCAGGCCTTCGCCGACACCGCCGCTGCCAAAACCGCTGCCATGCCCCAGCTCAATGGCGGCGATGGCCTGATCGACCGGGCCGCCGGGTGCAATTTGCACGATAAAGAAGTTGATGGTGATGATCGCCCATAGGGTGGGGATCACCAGCAACAGTCTGCGTATCAGATAGGCCGCCATTCCGACTCCTTATTGCCGTTGAGCCGGTAAACGCGCCGCCTTGTTGACGTCGTACCACCAGTTGTCGAAGCCGATCGCATAGGCCGGACGGATCGGCGGCGTGGAGAACTTGTCCCAATAGGCATAGCGATCGTGGTTGGAGTACCACATCGGCAGCATGTAGTTGTTCCAGGTCAGCACCCGGTCCAGCGCGCGGCCGAGCGGCAGCAGGGCTTTTTCGTCGCCCTGATGGGCGGCGATTTGGTTGACCAGGCTATCGACCGCCGGATCTTTGACGCCGGGGGTGTTGTAACTGGAGTTGACGTACTCCGAACCCCAAATGATTTGCAAGTTGGTGGTGGGGAACGGCATCGCTTGATAGACCGTCGGCATCATGTCGAAATCGCGTTCGCGCAGACGGCGCGTGTACTGTGAGGCGTCGACCTCGCGAATTTGCATATCGATGCCCAGCCGCTGCAGGTTATGGCGGAATGGCAATACGTACTGAAAGTTGCTGCCGCTCAGCAGCATCAGCTCGAAGGTGAAAGGCTGGCCGGTTTTGGCGTTGACCAGCTTTTGATTTTTGATCGCCCAACCGGCCTCTTTCAATAACTGGGTCGCCTTCAGCAGGTTTTGCCGATCGCTGCCGCTGCCGTCGGAGGAGGGCGGCTGGTAGATGCTGGTAAACACCTCAGGCGGCACCTGGCCTTTGAGCGGCGCCAGCAAGGCCAGCTCGGCGGCGTCCGGGTAGCCGCGGGCGGCGTAGGCGGTGTTTTGGAAATAGCTGTCGGCGCGCTGATAGGCGTTGTAATACAGCGCCTTGTTCATCCAGTTGAAGTCGAAAGCCAGGCCTATCGCTTCCCGCACCCGCCGATCGGCGAACAGCGGTTTTTGGATGTTGAATGCCAACCAGCGGGTATTCTGGGCAGCCTGATTGATCTCGTCTTGCTTGATGATGTAGTTACGCGCGAAGTTGCCGCCCTGGTACTGGGTGGCCCAGCTTTTGGGCGACGGCTCGATGCGGAAATCGTAAGCGCCGGCCTTGAAGGCTTCCAGCGCTACTTTATCGTCCAGGTAATAATCGTAGCGAATGCTGTCGAAGTTATAGCGGCCGCGGTTTACCGGCAGGTTGGCGGCCCAGTAATCGCGCACTCGCTGGTAGGTGATGTACTGGCCGAGACGGTAATCGCCGATTTTATACGGGCCGCTGGCGAGCGGCGGGATGTTGAGCGGCTCATTGAGCTTATGCCCTTGCCAAAAAGCAGCCGGGAGGATCGGCAGACTGCCGAATAGCGACAGCATCGCCTCTTTGTTCGGCTGTGGAAACTCCATACGCACCGTCAAACGCGAGATAGCCTTGACCGTGACGCCTTTGTAATAAGAGCGAAACTGCGGCACGCCTTCGGTCATGAACTTGTTGAAGGTAAAGGCCACGTCGGCGGCGGTGATCGGGCTGCCGTCGTGGAAACGCGCGCGGGCGTTGATATCCACTTCCACCCAACGCATGTCGGCCGGGAAGCGCGCCGATTCGGCAATCAGCGGATAAAAGCTGCCGGGTTCGTCGTCGGACGTCGCGAACAGGGTATCGTAAAGTTGGTCGGTACGGGCACCGGGCACGCCGCGGGTAGCGAAGCGGTTGAAGTTGTCGTAGGTGCCGATGGCCGCCAGCCGCACGTCGCCGCCCTTGGGCGCCGCCGGGTTGACGTAGTCGAAATGGCTGAAGTCGGTGGCGTATTTCGGTTCACCGAGAAGGGCGAAAGCGTAGCTTTCGTTGAGGGCTTCGGCCTGCAGACCGAAGCTCAGTGCCGAGAGCACCAGAGCAGCGAAAATGCGCACGGACATCGGACGGTAAGCTCCTGCTGTGGAATAAAGTACAACCTGCGCCCAGCATAACATTCTTCGGGTGAGCGCAGGGTAAAGATGCTTAAAGATTAACTATTTTTTTGCCTGATAATCAAAGACCTGATGAGCATTGCAGTAGGCGACGAAATTGTCGATGCTCAGCGGCTTGCTGAAGTAGTATCCCTGCATGAAGTTGACACCGTGTTCTTGCAGGAACTGCATCTGCTCGGCGGTTTCGACGCCTTCGGCCACCGTCAGCATTTTCAGCTTTTTCGCCAGCGAGATCACCGCATCCAGCACCGGCGCGGTGACCGTGTCCTGGCCGATGGTGTTGACGAAGCCACGGTCGATCTTCAGGTAATCCATGGTGAAGCGCTCAAGATAGATCAACGCGCTGTGCCCGGTGCCAAAATCGTCTACCGCGATCTCGATGCCCTGTTTGTGCAGCCAGTCAAACTCCGCCAGCGCGCTCTCTTCTTCCACCATGCCGCGCTCGGTGATTTCAAACACCAGCGTGAAGTAATCGCCCGGCAGCTGCGCCAACAGTTCATACACGTCCTGGTGGAACGACGGGGCGCTAAGGTGGGCAGGGGAGATGTTGAGGCCGACTTTACCTCCCCGTGGCAGCGCTTTGGCAAGCTGCGGCGCATCTTCGGCGATCAGCCTGAACAGCTGGCGGGTAAGCGGCACGATCAGCCCGTTGCTTTCGGCGTAGGGGATAAAGACATCGGGCGGGATGCGGCCCTCGATCGGATGCTGCCAGCGGATCAGCGCTTCCAGCCCGCCGATGCTGTTGCTGTCGGTGTGGAACACCGGCTGGGATTCGATAAAGAACTCGTTGCGCTTGATGCCGCGCAGCAGTGCGCGCTCCGGGCTTTGCCGCAGCAGCAGCATGTAGTAGCAGAGTACGCCGATCATCAATGACAGCACCAGGCTGCCCAACAGCGTCAGGCGAATGTCGTTGGGTGTCAGCTTCTCGTTGTAGAACATGATGGTCAACGGCAGATTGGGCAGCGTCAGGTTATCCGCCTTGCTTTTCGGCAGCTGATCGATCGGCATCAGGTTCGGGCTGAAGGTGGTCAGCGCGCGATTGCCCATCACGATGGCGATGCCCGGCGCCTGTTCGTCGTGCGAGGTGAACAGCAGATAGGGCATCAGATCGATGTCCAGCGTAGCGAGGATGCCGGTGGCCTGCTCGCCGGGATGCCGCAGCCAAACCGCAACCGCCGGCTTATTTGGCACGATCGGCGTGCCCTGCTGCAGCTTGAGATCCAAAGGCAGATCCCAGTCGATGTCCTGATAGAGGTTTTTCATCGGCAGCATTATGTCGCCGGTGGCGGAGGAGCAATAGGCGTAGCCGTCTTTCACCAACAGGAAGGTGCGCACGCCGCTGGTAAAGGCTGCCTGGTAGGTAATGTCCGACTGGCTGGAGAGGCAAGGCTTGTCCAGCAGCGGTATCATTTGCTGCATCACGGCCGTCAGGTGCGAGATATAACCCAGCGTGAACTTTTGCGTACGCGCTTCGACTTTATGTTGATATTGCGTGCGCTGGTGGTTGATCAAAGAAAGCGTGACCGCGGTGAATAGCGTAAAAAATACCAGAGCGGCGACGCCGCTTTTAGCCAGGCTGCGCTGTCGGTGAGAGACGCTGCGGGCGAAAGCCCTTTTCAAGCCCATAACCGAGTCCTCTGCAACAGGGCGTCAGGGGGGGGGCACAGCCAGTTAATGGATTGTACCAACGGCTTTTTTTTCATTTTTGCCTTTTTATCCCGTACCAACCGGCGGCGCCGTTTAAATACGCGGCGTCGCCGACAGAAATATAATGCGCCTATTCTAAGCGGAAACGTTTTAAATAACGCCGGGGCGCCGTTGCCGTCATCTGACGATAATAGGCGAGTTTTTCCTCGAGGGCGTGATTTCCTGCCAACAGTTTATCAAAATAATGGCGTGCGGCGGCGTTAAGCGGGGAGAGGTGACGATAAGCCAGGGACCAGGCGCGAGGGAACCTGTTCAACCGCCAAAAAAAACGCCGCCCGTAGGCGGCGCTTATCGCTCGTTTGGTATTCAGAATCTTCAAGGCGATGCGCCGTCAGCCGCTGGTCAGCACCCGGCGCGCTTCTCGATAACGTTTGTCCCAATAGTTATCGGTCAGCTTGGAAATCATGACACCACTGCTGGTGGAGGCGTGAACGAATTGATCGTTGCCTAAATAGATGCCGACATGGCGCCCGGTAGAGCCAGCGCGGAACAGCACCAAATCGCCGGCGCGCAGCTTGGTGCGCTGGATTTTCTTGCCGAGATCTTCCTGTTCATAGGTAGAGCGCGGTAAATCCATGCCGAACTGTTCGCGGAAGGTACGCTGCACAAACGCCGAGCAATCGATGCCGCGCTTGGTGTCACCGCCTAAGCGGTAGCGAACGCCTTTCCAGTCCGCGTACTGATCCATAATCTTTGACTTGACGTCAACGTTGCGGACCATTGCTTCGAATTCATCCTGAGAGGCTTGCAGTAAAAGACCGTCTTTGTCATTAACTGCACGCATCTCAGTTTGTGCGTTATTCAAGTTCGAAGTGTGAGTCGAGCTGCACGCTGACAGCATAACCGCCGCGGCAATTGCAGGGACTACCCGCAAAAAATATCTCAGAAACGGTTGAGATTTGACCATTGTTGTTGTTTTCCCTTGAAGTCCTTAACGACGAAAGTCGCTACCTGAAAAATGCCAAACGGAACGAGCCTAGTCCGCACCTGTTGCATCGACAACCAGTTACCGTTGAAAACGTGCGAGAACGCACATTTTTATCGGATTCCATACTGATTCGACTTAAACCAGGCACAAACGCATCTGAGATTACCGGAACAAATAGGGGATTGCGAGCCTTTTTGCCGTCTTTTTTATATGAATTTGTGATGTAACATAATGTGATACATTAGAATACTAAGATAAAAAAAGATGAGGTGGATCATGAGGAAATGCTTCCTATACAGCCGTGTAAGTAGCGATGTGCAGATCTCAGGCGATGGATTAGGGCGACAGGAAGATAAGCTAAAACAATATTTGTTACAGAATGCCTTGAGATTGAACCTTTCCGTCGATGATTGTGAAATTCTCGTTGATTCAGGTGTTTCCGGGTGGAAAGGATCAAATATGGGCGATACGGCTGCTCTTGGTCAACTGTTTCGCCGTGTCGAGTCAGGGGAGATCGACGGCTCAGTACTGATCGTAGAAAGCCTTGACCGCTTTAGTCGCGAGAATCCGTTTCGCGTTGCTGGATACATTGCAAAACTTGTAGAACACAGCATAGATATCATTGATGTTGAACAAAATCTAGTCATTGGCACGAGTAACCCTTGGTCGAGTACGATCGCATCAATTATCGCAAATCGTGCTCATGAAGAGTCAACGCTGAAATCTAAGCGTATAAAGGCTGCATGGAACAGCCGTAGGAGGAAGGCGGAAGAGTCTGGGCAGTACATGATAAAGAACACTCCATTCTGGATTGATGTTCTGGATGATAAGTACGTTGCTAATGCCGACGCTTCGATTGTACGAGAGATTTTTGATCTGTACTTGCAAGGATACGGCTCGTTTACCATAGCCAAGAAAATGAATGAGGCCGGAAAAGTCATACGTAACAAAAGATGGTCTACACCAAAGATTTGTGCGTTGCTACGAAATCCTCGCTGTAATGGTGATTTCATATCACATAGCCTAGAACGAGACTACGAAAAAGGCACATCAACCTCAGTTGAACATGTTATCAAAGGGTTGTACCCAAAAATCGTTACAGATGAAGAGTTCGCATTAGTACTTAACCGGTTGAACGATGGTTCGAAGAATAAGCGTGTATGCAAGGACCGAAAAGTTACCATTCTAAATGGGCTTTTAAAATGTTCGATTTGTGGCGGTGCTTTAACTGTACGTTCAGCAGGTGCATATCGTTATGTTGGATGCTTGAAAACAATTGAGAAAGGCGGATGTTACTCTAAGCCAATACGATATGATGCATTAGAGAAGATTGTAGTTAATCATATTCGCAATATGGATTTAGGGAAGGTGTACGAAAGTAATGACAGTCAGGAAGTTATAAGTAAGGAACGTATAAAATCGTTAATGTCACATATCGAAGAGTATAAAGCCGGTATCACTCAATTACGTGAGCGTGGGAAGAAGCCAAGTTTTGATATGTTCACAGAATTGCAAAACTCTGAAGATGAGCTTGAACTGTTAAAGAAAGAATTAGAACAACTTTCATTATCAAAGATTGATTTAAGTGAGTTTGCGGTAAGTACTGAATTGTTTGATATAACACAGATAGCATTGAGAACAAGACTGGAAAGAACGATATCTAGCTTGTTGAACAAGATTAAGGTTTATCACACAAAAGATCTATCGTTTAGCTTGATCGAGATGATTTACGTTAACGATGTAGTAAAACATGTACTTGTAGCCGACAAAAAGGGTGATGTGACTGGTGATGTTGTTATAAGAAGGAATGGCGAGAGTACTACATATGAAAGCTGTAGTGTTAAAATCATTAAGGATGAAGATGGGGTATTCTCACTGGATTGTAATATAAGCAAAGTCGTATTGAATGATTACTTGTTGCTAATGAATGTTGTTGATTTCGTGGACTCTGAGGCCAAAGAGTTCTTGAATCTTCATCTTAATGCGGTGTTGGCACATTGAGTACTTTTAGCTTTGATAGGGGGTTGGAATGAGATTCTAAGCCCTATTGAATGATACCCATTGACAGGTCGCTGAGTGCGTGATAAATTTCATTTCGAAGCAACTCATGCCGTAAGAAAAACAATCTTGTCTAATCCCGCACTAAAATATCAGTGTGCGGATACCTGTCTGTAAAACAAACTAACTGTTTTCGACATGCTATTAAATTAGCGTGGGGAAAACTATTATTCAAATTATAAAGAGGAATAAAAATATGTCTAATGCAAGAATTAACTCAATTCTCAGTACATTGGTTGATAGTTACATTACCAATATGATTGAACCTACTGGATATAGTACCCATGTTACAATGTACATTGATAATGAAGATGAGGAGTCTAAATTACTTCTTATTGATCCAGAATCAGACACAGGTACATATCGGTTCTATAAGAAAGATGGTGCATTAGTTGTAACCGATTATTTTGATTCTGATGTAGTGTATGGTGTATATAAAGACGAAATGCAATTCAACACTGATTATGATTTACCAGTTAGTTTTCAACATATCTCGGATTTGTTAGATATTTTTATTGAAAATAATGGGTATGCATACATCGGTATTGATTCTCATTTTATTACACATGAAGAGCTTATGAAGCGTGAGGGATGGACTGATCGTCGTATTAAGAAAGAGTTCGGTATCATGCCATTGGATGAGCTAGATCGGGTTCGGTACTATCGGCTTAATGAGGTCATTGCAAAAGAACAAATCTGAAAAAATCCTGATTTCCTGCTATAATAGAGGTGTTCTGGGAGTTATTCACTAAATAAAGGCAGTGATAACTTACTGAGGAACACCCGCATGAAACAACATATAAAAGACTTCATTGTACTATCTACAATATTTGCACTAATAATTTTAGTACTCGCCAATCCATTTAGTATTGTTTGGTCTATTGCCTTCTTATGGGCGGTATTCAATGTCCAAGCTTAATCTTATAACTACATGTGGATTGGTTAAATTACTATTTCTCGAGTTACCAGAACATTTAATTCTCGTAAATGAAATTCTACGATTTTTGCAAGACAACAATTTAGAACTAACCGAAGATATTGAACAATTCAATAGTGTATTCTGGCCGACATTATTTACTCTTTATGACGTGAAGATACTAAATACAGATGATAAAAGTACAATTGCTTTTGTGTTTCAAGATGAAAAGCTTGGAATTGCATTAGATAACGTATTTTATTCGATTTGATAAATAAGTTGTAATCTCCAAAGAAGCAAAGTAACCCCGTGGTGACAGCGGGGACTTTTTTACCATTTAAAAAATAAGGAATGTATAGCAAATGGAAAAGAACAAACAAATTAACGTGCGTCTAAATGAAACGCAAATGCAGTACTTACAACAGATCGTTGATGCAGGTAAAGCAAAGACTCAAAGCGGGGCGATGGTTTATCTGATTAACCAGTATGCAATATTAGGAGGTGACAAGAAGTAACAGCAGTAACGGGAGTATCACCCGCACGTGGTGATACATGTAAATGGAATTTTAAAAATGAAAAAGGAAAATAAACTAGTAGCCGGTATTGGTACGAATGACTTAGCAAACGATATTGAAAAACAACAAGAGATTGGTTTAACACCTGAAATTAGAGAGAAATGCAAGCAAGCGTGGAAGAATCGTCTAGAAGCACAAGACTGCGGTAGAGCGACTGTCTGCATTGAATGGTTGACCTACAGTAACTTCGCCCGGTGGTGGCTTGATACGCACGTTGAGGGCTGGTGCATCGATAAGGACTGGTTAGTTGCAGGTAATAAGCAATATCACCCGGATAAATGCGTTTGGGTGCCTCAGAAAATCAATTGCCTAATGAACGATAGAAGTACTAACGGATTGCCGAAAGGTGTCAGTATTCATCAAATAAAGTACTATCGAGCAACGTGTAAAGTTAATGGAATTCAAGAATATAAGAACTTCAAAACTGCAATAGGTGCACACAGGCAATGGCAACTTTGGAAAATCCAAGAAATCAATAATGTCCTACGTGAGTTTGCATTTGATCAACGTCTTGATGGACGAGTAATTCAACGTCTGTTCGAAGTTAGGGATTGTATTCAAACTGATTACAATAACAATCAAAAAACACAATAAAAGAAGCCCCGAGGGAAGGGGCTTAACTAACTAACTAAACTATTTATAGGAATGCAAAAT
>NZ_KV792476.1:68289-68634 GCF_001808215.1 Serratia sp. HMSC15F11 | reverse complement strand
GCCGCGCTCGGTGCCGGCCAGCTTGGCGGTGAAGCCGGACAGGAAGTGGTACTGAGTCTGGTTGGCGGTCAGACGCGATACCGGCGGCAGCACGCCGAAGGCATCGGCGGTCAGGAAGATCACCTTGGTGGCGTGACCCGCCTTGGACACCGGCTTGACGATGTTCTGGATATGATAGATCGGATAAGAAACGCGGGTGTTCTCGGTTTTCGAACCGTCGTTGAAGTCGATGCTGCCGTCGGCCAGCACGGTGACGTTTTCCAGCAGCGCGTCGCGTTTGATGGCGTGGTAGATGTCCGGCTCGGCTTCTTCAGACAGCTTGATGGTCTTGGCGTAGCAGCCGCC
>NZ_KV792476.1:68045-68269 GCF_001808215.1 Serratia sp. HMSC15F11 | reverse complement strand
TCCCAGCCGTGCTCGTCATCGCCGATCAGCTGACGCTTAGGATCGGTGGAGAGGGTGGTCTTGCCGGTACCGGACAGGCCGAAGAACACCGCCACGTCGCCTTTCTCGCCCACGTTGGCCGAGCAGTGCATCGAGGCGATGCCTTTCAGCGGCAGCAGGTAGTTCATCATCGAGAACATGCCTTTCTTCATTTCGCCGCCGTACCAGGTGCCGCCGATCAGCTG
>NZ_KV792476.1:14909-68025 GCF_001808215.1 Serratia sp. HMSC15F11 | reverse complement strand
CCGTACCAGGTGCCGCCGATCAGCTGCATGCGCTCGGTCAGGTTGAAGGCGACGAAGTTCTCCGAGTTCAGGCCTTGCTGCTGCCAGTTCGGGTTGGTGCATTTGGCGCCGTTCATCACCACGAAATCCGGCTCGAAGTCAGCCAGCTCTTCGTCGCTCGGGCGGATGAACATGTTTTTCACGAAGTGCGCCTGCCAGGCCACCTCGGTGATGAAGCGCACTTTCAGGCGCGAGTCGGCGTTGGCGCCGCAGAAGGTATCCACCACGAACAGGCGTTTGCCGGACAGTTGTTCGGTGACCAGGTGTTTCAGATCGGCCCACACTTCCGGGCTGAGGGGTTTGTTGTCGTTTTTGCCTTTGCCCTGATCGGCCCACCACACGGTATCGCGGGTGATGTCGTCGCGGACGATGTATTTGTCTTTCGGCGAGCGGCCGGTGAAGATGCCGGTATCGACGGAGACGGCACCCAGCTTGGTGACTACCCCACGCTCAAAACCTTCCAGAGATGGGTCTGTTTCTTCCTTAAACAGCAGTTCATAGCTCGGGTTGTGAACGATTTCGCTAACGTCGTGAATGCCGTAAGCGGCCAGATCCTGAGGGGTTATACCTTTAACGCGCATGTTACTACTCCTTGGTCACAGAATTTCTGGCGGCAATTGTAGGGATCTAACGGTGCGTAACCGCGATGGGTATCAAATATTTAACGTTTTAGGCGGTATTTCGTTACGATCTGAGAGATAGCACACGGAAAAAAGCAAACGTGCAAACGGCGGGCGTTGGCGGGCGCCGGGCGCGCCCACCGAGGGGTGTGACTTAGTGCAACTGGTCGCTTTCGCCGGTGTTACCCGCATACAAAGCGGCAACATCAACCGGGTCAAAGACATAGTGGCTGCCACAGTAGTCGCAGTGCATGTCGATATTGCCGTCCTGCTCCAGCATGTCCGCCACTTCGTCGGTCGGCAGGGTCAGCAGCGCGTCGGCGCAACGCTGGCGCGAACAGGTGCAACGGAACTGCACGTCCTGCGGTTCGTACAGGGTGACCTCTTCCTGGTGATACAGGCGGTACAACACTTCGTTGGCCGGCAGGCCGAACAGCTCTTCGCTTTTTACCGTGTTGGTCAGTTGCACCAGATGATCGAAATCATCGAGGTTGCCGTCCTGCGCCGGCAGCACCTGCAGCAGCATACCGGCCGCCGCGGCGTTGCCTTCCGCTTCGCCGGTGCGGATGAACAGGCGGGTTGGCAGCTGCTCGGACTGGCGGAAGTAGGCTTCCAGGCATTCAGCCAGGGTTTCACCTTCCAGACCGACCACGCCCTGATAGCGCTCGCCTTCCGTCGGCGAAATGGTGATGACCATGACGCCGTTGCCGATCATCTGATGCAAGGTGCTGTCGTCGGCGATAGGCGCCTGGGTGCGCGCAACGCCGCGCATCTCCTGACGGTTGTTGCCGTTGATCACCGCCAGCTTCAGCGGGCCGTCGCCTTGCAGCTGCACGGTGATGTCGCCGTCGAACTTCAGGGTCGCGGTCAGCAGACTGGTGGCGACCAGCAGTTCGCCCAGCAGCTTTTGCACCGGCGCCGGGTAGTCGTGGTTGTTCAGGATCTGCTGATAGGTTTCGCTGACGGTAACCAGCTCGCCGCGCACCGCGTAGTTTTCAAACAGGTAACGGTGCAATTGGTCATGGTTGGACATAATCTTCTCTCATTGCGGTGAGGGGTTATTCCGGCTCACCAAATTTAAATTTCATCAGGTCGCGCCGCTCCTTTTTGTCCGGACGACGGTCCGGATGCGGCATGGTCAACGCGTTCATCTTGCGCGCCAGCGCCATCTTTTCGCGGTTGGCGATGCTGGCTTCGGTTTCCTGATACATTTGCTGCGCCTCGCCGGCGCCGCGGCGTTGGCTGGTCAGCGCCAGCACGATCACCGTACGTTCTTCGTTGCCCTGCCGCAGCTTGAGCTCGGCGTTGAGTTCGACAATCTTGCTCGGCTTACCGCGCTGGCCGTTGTAATGCACCTTGCCGCCGTCGATCATTTCGCGTGCCAGCGCGCGGGTCTTATAGAAGCGTGCGGCCCAGAGCCACTTATCCAGCCGTACCGCGTCGTCGCGCGTCGCTTTTTCCTTCATGCTTCCCCCTTGGCCAGCGCCGGTATCAGCAGGCGATAGTCATGCATCGACGGATGGCGCTGGAAGCTTTTCTCCGCCGTACTGGAGTCTGGGTTTTGCACGCCCAGGCAGTAACGAATGCCGAAAGTGCGCGCCGCGTCGAGGATCGGCTCGCCGTCGTCGACGAACAGCGTGCGCTGCGGATTGAATCCGGTGTGCTGTTGCACCGCCTGCCACAGACGCTGATCTTCTTTCGGATAACCAAATGTGTGGGTGGAAAACAATAAATCAAGGTGCCGATCGAGGCCGGTATGCTCGATTTTCACCGCCAGGCTGTGCGGGTGGGCGTTGGTCAGCAAAATGGTTTGCAGACCGGCGTCGCGCAGCGCCCGTAAAAACGGCTCGGTGTCTTCGCGCAGCCGGGCGCGGCTGCCGACTTCGCTGGTCATGCGGTAAATATCCAGATCCAACCGCTCGCTCCAGTAATCGAAGCAATACCAGTTCATGGTGTGCTGCACCGCCTGATACTCCCGCTCAATGATATGGCGGGCTTCGTCGAAAGGAATGGCGCGCCTTTCGCTCAGCGCCTGTGGCACCAGGCTGAGCCAAAAGTGGCTGTCGAACTCCAGATCCAGCAAGGTGCCGTCCATATCCAGCAGCACGGTATCGATCTGCGGCCAATCAAACTCGGGAACCATAAAAACTCCACGGGCGGACCGACGGGCGGTCCGCAGATGAGAATAATAGCGTTAGCGTAGCATAAGCAGATGACAGGGCGGAGGCCCCGGCGTCAGGTTCAGGCCATCGGCCGCATCGACATCGGATTGAGCTGCGGATTGAAGCAGCTGTCGTAGTAACGCTGGATATCGGCGACGCGGTGCTGATTGATGCGACGACGTTGCACCAGCCGCCAGGCGTTATAGCCCAGGCTGATGACGACCGCCAGCAACAGCAGACTGGTACCGAGGTAGCGCCATAGGGTGATCATGTCCGGTTCGCTGTGCAGTGCCACATGACGGGTGCCGTTGGCGTCGACGCTGAGGCTGGTGATCACGCCCTGTGCCTGGAAGGGGGTGTGCAGCAGCAGAGTGGAAAGGCGCTGCAACTCATTCCACTGGTCGAGGGCGTTGTATTCGCTCTGCGGTGCCGACGGCTGCGGATGGCTGACCAGCTGGCGGCCTTCGTCGCTGCTGATCAGGAAACCGCCCGGCGGCGGGCTGTTGAGCGCTGCGGCGGCCAAACGCGTTTCATTGAAGATGAACGACGATGTGGCCACTTTGGTCAGGCTTTCCAGCGACTCGGCGCTCACCGGGCGCAGCAGGACGTTGACGCCTTGCAGCGCGCCGGACCTGGCGCGTTTCACCAGGCCGCTCCAGTTTTTGGCGTTGCCCAGGTTGACCAGGGCGTTCTTCAACCGCACGCAGTCGCTTTCTGCCTGGCACAAATTCTGTGTTTTCAAAACGATATCAGAGAAGTCGTCCAACAGGATCATGCCGGATTTCTCGATGGCGCTGGCCAACTGCGGGTTGACCTTCTGATCGGCGCCGCTCGGATGCAGCTGGCTGTTGACCGTGGCCAGCAGGGCCGTCGCTTTGTCAATGACTTCCGATTCCGGCTGCGGCAGTGGGGCGGCGTTGTTCCAGTAGATGCCGGAGCAGTCGAACGGCGCAAAATTGACGGCTCTGCCCCCATTGGCCGGCGGGGGCACATAGCACATGCCGCTGCCGCGCACTTTCAGCGTGTCGCCGATGCGCAGCGGCGTGGCTTCCAGCGCCTGAACGCTGGTCACTTCCACTTTTTGCGCACCCTGCAGCCAGGCCATGCTGAGGGTCAGCGGCAGGTTGAGCGGGATATAGATCAGCAGCAACAGCAGCACCAGCGCCGAGCTGGCGACCAGCACCGCGTTGCGGCCCCACTGCTGCAGCGGGAAGTTTTTCACTTCGTCATGCAGCGAGAGGAAGCGCCCCTGACGCACCACCTGCCGATTGAGATAGACGTCCACATCGGTGGTCTTGCCCAGGTCCTGCGTCAGGTAAGGCTGCCAATGCGGCGGGTAGATAAGATCGATGATGCCGAGTGAAATGTTGCTGATCTGCCCCTGGCCGGATTCGCCGAACAGGCCCCAGCGCTTCGGCGTACCGCGCAGACAGTGGATCTCTTTCAGCTCGCGTGACGCCGGACGGCGGAACAGGTTCCAGCATCCCCAGGCGATCATCAGCACCGCCACGAAAATCATCCAGGGGATCACCAGCACCGGGCTTATCAGGCTGAAGAACAGCAGCAGCAGCGCGGCGGAGATGATGACGGCTTCACGGATGCCGTTCGGCCGGTTCAGCGCATGCTCTTCCGGCGTTTCCTTGCGAATATTGATCAGCTCGACATGCTCGCTCTCTTCCTTGCGGATAGAGGCGTTTTTGGTCGGCGCGGCGCTCACCACCGGCGGTTGCGGCCGGTCGTGAATATGATCTTTCAGCGAGTGCCCGTTGAGCGAAATCACCAGCGGCAGCGTCTGGGTACGGATCACTTCCACATGGTTGTCGGCGGTGATATAGGGTTCCCAAAACGGCGGCAGGTGCACCTCTTCGGCATCGAGATAATAGCGCCATTTATTGGGATCGTCGCTGGCCAGCCCATAGCGGGTGATGGCGTGCGTGACGGGATAAACGTTATCGCTTTGCGGGGTGAGCGCCAGTTTGGCTGCGGGCAAGGTAGCGCCGCCGCCGGGTAACAGCTTGTTGCTCAGCTTGTTTTGCTGATTGAGATAGAACTCGACCGCAGCACGCTCTTCGTCGGTCAGCTTGCGGTGGGCAGGTTTGATAAACGGCAGCGCGTGCGCCAGAGCCGACGGGTTGCGCGCCTTGAACCACAGGTACAGGCCGGCGGCAATCAGGCAGACAAGCACTAAGGCCAATATCAACACTATTGTGCTCATGCAATCCCCATCTCACACCCGTGAATTTCGCCAACCTGATGAAAAGGTGAATATTATACGGAGTAAACCGTCAGGAGGCACCCAGAACTAATGAGGGAACAAACAGATTCTCGCTCTGGATCTCATTCCTTCATGACGCAAGGCCATTTTATCACTGATTCTTGCCTGCGTGATACTAGCAACCGGCCTCTGCCGTCGATATCGGTATTATCCTATTTTCATGTGTGCTGTTTGCTGAATCAGTACGGAAAATCGCCCACTGCTGGCTACGCTTGTTAAAAGAAAGTAAATTACTGCTCATGCTCGTTGCGGCGGAGCTTACCCTTAACGCACAATGTGATCAGGATCGAATTTGGTCAGCGTTTGAGCGCCAACGAGCCGTGCGTTACGCCAATCATTATTTCGGTTGCCCTGTCCGCGCCTGGGTAACCTCTTTGAGGCAATCATGGATAAACACCTGCAAAAACCTAAAATTCTGAAAGTGGAAACCGTCGCGCGTTCGCGTTTGTTCAACGTCGAGTCGGTCGATTTGGAATTCAGCAACGGTGTGCGGCGGGTGTATGAGCGCATGCGGCCTTCGGATCGCGAAGCGGTGATGATCGTGCCGGTGATTGGCGATGACCTGCTGCTGATCCGCGAATATGCGGTAGGCACCGAATCCTATGAGCTGGGGTTCCCGAAAGGGCTGATCGATCCCGGTGAGGGGGTGCTGGAGGCTGCCAACCGCGAGCTGATGGAAGAGGTGGGATACGGCGCGAAGCGCTTCGATTTTCTCAGCAAGCTGACGATGGCGCCCTCTTACTTTTCCAGCAAAATGAATATCGTGCTGGCGCACGATCTCTATCCGCAGAGCCTGGAAGGGGATGAGCCGGAGCCCCTGCCGCAGGTGCGTTGGCCGATCGCCGACATGATGGCGCTGCTGGCGGAACCGGATTTTCGTGAGGCGCGCAACGTCAGCGCGCTGTTCCTCTCAGAGGCATTTTTGCGCGCTTCGCGCTGATACGCTTCGCGCCAAACAAAAAAAGGGCCAGATTTCTCTGGCCCTTTTCGATCAGAACAGCTCGTGGCTTTCACCGCCCGGATCGGTCAACGTGGTGCCGGTATCGCGCGATGGGTAGTCCGTCGGCTGAGTTCCTTCGATGAAGTACTCGGAACGGCTACCGCCGCCACCGCCAGAGAGCTTGCCGCTGCTCTTGTCGATGGTGACGCTGATGATGCCCGGCGGCGGCGTGACTTTCTGCTCCGGGATGCCTTCCAGCGCGGTCTTCATGAAGTCGTCCCACGCCGGCTGGGCGCTCTTGGCTCCGCCTTCACCGCCGGAAATCTGATCCGGGATGGCGCCGGATACCGTCGAACGGCCCAGGTCGCGGCGATGATCGTCGAAACCGATCCATACCGACGTCACGGTATCCGGGCCATAGCCGGAGAACCAGGCGTCTTTGGAACTGTTGGTGGTGCCGGTTTTGCCACCGATATCATGACGTTTCAGATCGCGCCCGGCGCGCCAGGCCGTGCCCATCCAACCCGGTTCACCGAAGATGTTGCTGTTCAGCGCGTCGTGGATCAGGAAGGCCAGCGGCGTGCTGATTACGTGCGGCGCATACTGTTGGTCGCCGTCCTGCTGCACCTGAGCCGGGGTAACCTGCTCCAGCTGCGGCATCGGCACCGTGCTGTTGCTGCCTTCCTGCGAGGTGGCGACGTTTTCGATGTTGTCGTCGGACAGCACCGCCGAACGGTGGGTATCGCCGTAGATCACCGGCAGGTTGCAGCTGCTGCACACCACTTTCGGTTTGGCTTCGAATACCGTATTGCCGTTGTCGTCTTCAATTTTGGTGATGAAGTACGGGTCAACCAGGTAACCGCCGTTCGCCAGCACCGCGTAGCCGCGTACCAGCTGCATCGGGGTGAAGGAGGCAGAGCCCAGCGCCAGCGATTCAGTATGCACGATGTTTTGCGCCGGGAAGCCGAAGCGCTGCAGATATTCCGCCGCGTAGTCGACGCCCATCGCACGCATCGCGCGCACCATCACCACGTTCTTCGATTGCCCCAGCCCCTGCCGCAGGCGAATCGGGCCGTCGTAGGTCGGCGGCGAGTTCTTCGGCCGCCAGTCGGTGCCGGCGCCGGCATCCCAGCGGGTAATCGGCAAGTCGTTCAGAATGGTGGCCAGCGTCAGGCCTTTATCCATCGCGGCGGTGTACAGGAACGGTTTGATGTTTGACCCCACCTGGCGCAGAGCTTGCGTGACGCGGTTGAACTTGCTCTGGTTGAAATCGAAACCGCCGACCAGCGCTTTCACCGCGCCGTCGTTCGGGTTGATCGAGACCAGCGCCGAGTTGACGTCCGGGACCTGCGACAGCCACCAGGCCTCGTTCACTTTACGCACCCACACCTGCTGGCCGGCCTGCACCACGTCGGTGACGCGTTTCGGCGTTGGGCCTTGCTGCGTGTCTGAACGGTATGGGCGCGCCCAGCGCATGGTCGCCATCGGCAGGGCAATGCTGCTGCCGTCGGCCAGCATCGCCGTCGCTTCCTGCTGGTTGGCGGCGGTGATCACCGCCGGCGCCAGCGGGCCGTAGTTCGGCAGATTTTTCAGCGAATCGACAATCTGTTTGCGATCCCAGGCCGCTTCGCCGACTTTCCACAACACGTTGGACGGGCCGCGGTAGCCGTGGCGCATGTCATAGGCCAGCACGTTGTTGCGTACCGACTCTTGCGCCGCCAGCTGCAGCCGTTTGGTGACGGTGGTGTAAACCTTGTAACCGTCGGTATAGGCATTTTCACCGTAGCGCTTGATCATCTCCTGACGCACCATCTCGGAGAGATACGGCGCGGAGAAGCTGATTTCCGGCGCATGGTAGTTGGCGACCAGATCTTCGGCGCGCGCCTGATCGTACTGCGCCTGCGTGATGTAGTGTTCGTCCAGCATGCGCGACAGCACCACGTTGCGACGGGCAACGGCGCGATCGTGCGAATAGAGCGGGTTGAAGGTGGACGGCGCTTTCGGCAGGCCGGCGATGGTCGCCATTTCGCTCAGGGTCAGCTGGCTGACGTCTTTGCCGAAATAGACCTGAGCGGCGGCACCCACGCCGTAGGCGCGGTAACCCAGATAGATCTTGTTCAGATACAGCTCAAGGATTTCATCCTTGGTGAGCATCTGCTCGATGCGCACCGCCAGGAAGGCTTCCTTGATTTTACGCATCAGGGTGCGTTCCGGGCTTAAGAAGAAGTTACGCGCCAGCTGTTGGGTAATGGTACTGGCCCCCTGCGAAGCGTGGCCGGAGACCAGCGCGATGGAGGCGGCGCGGAAGATGCCGACCGGATCGACGCCGTGGTGATCGTAGAAGCGGCTGTCTTCGGTGGCGATGAATGCGTGCACCATCACCGGCGGAATTTGATCCAGCTTCAGCGGAATGCGGCGCTTCTCGCCATATTGGGCGATCAGTTCGCCATCGGCGCTGTAAACCTGCATCGGTATTTGCAGCCGCACGTCTTTCAGCGTTGCGACGTCGGGCAGCTGCGGCTCGACATATTTGTACAAGCCGAAAATCGAGGCTGCTCCCAGCACGATGCAACATACTGCAAGGATTAGTAAATACTTTACGAACTTCACCTGAGATTTCCCATTTCTAAGTCATTTGGGCAGTTTATAAACAACCGCGCGGTAGTATAAAGGCAAGCCTGCGACATGGATATGTTCTTTTATCATCTGATGTTATGGAGGCTTGCGAAACATGTTCCCTCAAGCATGGCAGGTGGGGCTGGATATACAAATCGACTGCGTGCGGGCGGTGGCGGCCCAACGCCGCCGCAACGGCTGGCAGTTGCGCCACTGGTGGCAGCAGGCGCTGCCGCAGGCAGTTTTACGCGACGGCTGCCTGGAACCTTCCGAATTCCTGATCCGGGCGCTGCGGCAATGGCGCGTCAAGCTGCCGCGACATATTTCCTTACGCATTGCCCTGCCGGCGCAGCGCGTGTTGCAGCAGCGTATGGCGCGGCCTGACGCGCGGCTGCGTGAGCCGGAACGCAGCGACTATATCGGCGGCCACGGTTTGAAGCAGTTTCCGCTCGACGGCCAGACGCTGGCGCTCGACTATCGTGCAGCCCCGGCGGATGAGGCGACGCTGCTGTTGACCGCCGCACGGCGGCAGGAGCTGCAGCAGTGGCTGCATTGTTTGCGTCAGGCTGGCCTGCACCCGCAAGCGGTCGATATCACTCCCTGCGCGCTGCGGGTTATGGCGACGGCGGCGGGCGTGCCGCCCGCCGCGGGGCTGATGCATCGCCTCGATCGAGAAT
Organism: Serratia sp. HMSC15F11; assembly: GCF_001808215.1. Lineage (NCBI taxonomy): Bacteria > Pseudomonadati > Pseudomonadota > Gammaproteobacteria > Enterobacterales > Yersiniaceae > Serratia > Serratia sp. HMSC15F11. Next base: position 58,696 of record NZ_KV792476.1, on the reverse strand, counting down.
GGCTGTGGGTGGCGCCGGCCGATGGCGCCTTCGCCTTTGGTCTGGTGCCGGGCGACGATGGTGCTCAGGCGCTGCGGGCGCTGCAAGCCCAGACGCCGGCGGGCGACGATCGGCCTGTCTATGCCGGCAGCGTGCTGGTGGGAGCCCTGCCTGCCGGTTGCCTTGCCTGGTCGCCGCTCAGCGCCTTCACGCAGCTGCGTCCGCCGTTGCCTGTCCATCCCTCGGCGTTCGCGTTGGCCGGTGGTCTGGCGCTGCGCGAGGAGGATCGTTGATGTATCAGGTCAACTTTCTGCCCTGGCGCCAGCGCCGCGATCGGCGACGCGCCTATTTCTGGCTGGGCGTGCTGTTGTTGCAGGTAATGGCGCTGCTGCTGGCACTGTTCCTGGTCGCCGGCCAGCTGCGTCACCAACAGGCGCAGCGGCAGGCGCGGCTGGCGATGTTGGGTGAGGAGCTGGCGGCATTGACGTCGTTTGCCCGCCAGCAGCAACAAGAGCGGGCGCAGCAAGCGATGCACAGTGCCCGCGCCGAACGGCAGGCAAATAACGCCCAACATAACCGGCGTTATTTGCAGCTGCTGCAGCAATTGTCCTCCAGCATTCCTCCGCCGCTGTGGCTTACGGCGTTGGACAGCAATGCGGCGAACGGCCTACGGCTGCGTGGATTGAGCCGCTCTCCTGCGGCCATCACGCAGTTCGAACGGCGGCTGGCGGGGATACCTGCGTTGCCACGGCTGCATTTGGCTGAGGTGGCACAACGCGAAGATGGCCTGTACTCCTTTCATCTGGCGGCGCAGTGGGGGCGTGATGGATAGCCGTTTGTCATCCGGGCTGCGCCTCTGGCTGAGCTTGCCGGGCTGGCTATTGCTGCTGTCGCAAGGGGTGGGCATCGGCACGCTGGCGCTGTTGGGCGGCGGTTGGCTGCTGCAAGACGAATGGCGTCAGCGGGAAAACGCGGCGGAGCGGCAACAGCGACTGCTGCAACAGATCGCTATGGTGCAGAGCCAGTTGGAAGAGACGCCGCAAACCGTTATCCCGGCGGCGGCGCTTGCGCCGACCACCACCGGCGATTTGGCGAGCGTGCTGCAACGGGCGGGGGGCGCTTTGCTGCGCTGGCAGCGGCAGGAAAAACCGCCGCGGCAAACGCTGAGCTTGCGCATTGATTACACCGGCTTGCTGGTGCTGCTGGAGGCGCTGCCCGCCGATTTACGCCTCGAGCAGCTGAGCGTGGAGACGCCGCCCCTTGGCATGACGGCGCGGTTGGTTTTGCAGGATGCCACCGAGGATCAGCCCGATGAGTAAAAGACCCGGCCGTGGGTGGTGGTGGCTGCTATGGCCGTGGGCCCTAAGCGCTGAGCCGCGCGACCCGTTTGCGCCGCCTCCGCTGCCTGCTTGTGCCCAAACGGCGGCATCGCCGGCGGGCTGGCGACTGAAAGGCGTCATCGGGCAACCGACGTTGCGCTATGGCTGGGTGGTGACGCCGGCGGGACAATGGTTGCGCCTGCGGCCGCAGCAGCGGGTGCTGGCCGAGCGCTGGCAGGTGACGCAGGTGCAGGCGCGCAGCCTGACGTTAACGGCGCTGGCGGCCGAACCGGATTGCCCGGCGAGCCAGGGCGACATCTCGCTGATAATGGACAACAAGGATGGTAAGCCATGAAGGGACGCGCTGGACTGGGCGTGGCGCTGTGGTGTCTGACGCTCGGCGCCGCACAGGCGCAGGATAAACAGGTTATTTCGCTGGAGTTTCAGGATGCGCCGGTCACGGTCATCCTGCAGGCGCTGGCGGATTATCGGCAGATGAACCTGATCGCCGCGCCCGGCGTAAGCGGCAACCTGACGCTACGGCTGGAGAATGTGCCCTGGCCTCAGGCGCTGGCGCTGACCCTGCGCATGGGCAAACTGGCGATGACGCGTGAGGGTAACGTGATGCTGATTGCGCCGGAGCCGGACGCGCAGGAAAAAAGGCAGCAGCGAGAGGCGCTGGCACAGCGGCAACCGCTGCACAGCCTGAGCCTGACGTTACAGAACGGCGATGCGGCGGAGATTGCCGAAAGCCTCAATGCCCAACGCGGCGCCTTGCTCAGCGAGCGGGGCAGCGTGCTGGCGGATAAGCGCACCAATACGCTGCTGCTGCGCGACACCGCGCCGATCCTGGCGCAGTTGAAAAAGCGGGTAACGGAAATGGACGCGCCGCTGGCACAGGTTCAGCTGGCTGCGCATATCGTGACCATCAACAGCGAAAGCCTGCGCGAACTCGGCGTGCGTTGGGGATTGGCGCCTGACGACAGGCCGGCGCAGCCGCTGCGGCCGGGTAATCTCGGCGTCAACCTGCCGCTGGAGCGCAGCGCGGTGAACGTCGGTTTCCACCTGGCGCGCATCAGCGGGCGTTTGCTGAGCCTCGAGCTGACGGCGCTGGAACAGGAGAATCAGGTGGAGATCATCGCCAGCCCGCGCCTGCTGACGGCGCACCTGCAAACCGCCAGCATCAAGCAGGGAACCGAGATCCCTTACGAAGTGTCAAGCGGCGCCAGCGGTGCGACCGCCATCGAGTTCAAAGAGGCGGTGCTGGGCATGGAGGTGACGCCGAAAGTGTTGCCGGACGGGCGCATCACGCTGACCTTGCACATCAGCCAAAATATGCCGGGGCGCGCCATCAGCCGAGGTGCGGGGGAAGCGCTGACCATCGATAAACAGGAGATTAAAACGCAGATCACGGTGAAAAACGGTGAAACCCTGGTGCTCGGCGGTATTTTTCAACGGCATAGCGGCAAGACGGCGGACAAGGTGCCGGGATTGGCGGACGCGCCGTTATTGGGAGGCTTATTCCGACAAAGCGGCGCACAACAGAAAAAACGCGAGCTGGTGATCTTCATTACGCCGACCCTGATTAAAGGATAAGCGGCTACCTGTCAGGCGGACGGCAAATCTCCTAAAGTTGATGAGCAGATACACTTTTTTATCTCCTTGGGGGGATCTGCGTTTGACGCTGCGGCCGATTTAGCTTACAAGGGTTACCGAATTGAGCACCGAGGTTTTTTGTTAGCGTCAAGACGCCGTTAAAAACATATGGTTTCCCTCCCGCGGCGTGGATTGCGATTTATTCGGTTGCCAAACTACCAAGAGTGTTGAGATAATTTTTCGTCTGATCTCGCACTATCGCTCATGAGGTTTCAGTTTAGGTCCCGCCGCTGATTTGATTGGCGGGGCGGGTTAACATTAACGAATTGTCTTAGTAATACCGAAAAACATGGCAGAGAAACGCAATATCTTTCTGGTTGGGCCTATGGGTGCCGGCAAAAGCACTATTGGCCGTCAGTTAGCTCAGCAACTCAATATGGAGTTCTTCGACTCCGATCAAGAAATTGAGCGACGTACCGGAGCTGACGTGGGCTGGGTATTCGACGTGGAAGGGGAAGAAGGTTTCCGCGATCGTGAAGAAAAAGTCATTAATGAACTGACGGAAAAACAAGGGATTGTGTTGGCGACCGGCGGCGGTTCGGTGAAGTCGCGCGAAACGCGCAACCGTCTGTCCGCGCGCGGCGTGGTGGTCTATCTGGAAACCACGATCGAGAAGCAGCTGGCTCGTACCCAGCGTGATAAAAAACGCCCGCTGCTGCAGGTCGATTCTCCGCCGCGTGAAGTGCTGGAAGCCTTGGCGAAAGAGCGCAATCCGTTGTATGAAGAGATTGCCGATGTCACCATCCGCACCGACGATCAGAGCGCTAAAGTGGTTGCTAACCAGATCATCAACATGCTGGAAAGCAACTGATTGCCGATTTTCGCGTTCGCCGTCGGCCAATGCGGAAAACTGATTTGTGTTCCCCGCCGCTGCGGGGATCAACCACCGCCGCACCATACAGAGAACTGAGCGCGACATGGAGAGAATTACTGTAACGCTTGGGGAGCGCAGCTACCCGATTACCATCGCCGCCGGATTGTTTAACGATCCGGCTTCTTTTATGCCGTTGAAGGCGGGTGAGCAAGCGATGTTGGTCACCAACCAGACCCTGGCGCCGCTCTATCTGGAGCGCGTCCGGCAGGTGCTGGAGCGGGGCGGCGTCGTGGTGGATCAGGTGATCCTTCCCGATGGTGAGCAGTACAAATCTCTGGCGGTGTTGGATCAGGTGTTTTCGGCGCTGCTGGAAAAACCGCACGGGCGCGACACGACGCTGATCGCGCTCGGTGGCGGCGTTGTCGGCGATCTGACCGGCTTTGCCGCCGCGTGCTATCAACGCGGCGTGCGTTTCATTCAGGTTCCCACCACGCTGTTGTCGCAGGTGGATTCTTCCGTGGGCGGCAAGACCGCCGTCAACCACCCGCTCGGCAAAAACATGATCGGCGCTTTCTATCAACCCGCTTCGGTGGTGGTTGATCTGGATTGCCTGAAAACGTTGCCGACGCGTGAACTCTCTTCCGGCCTGGCTGAAGTCATCAAATACGGGATCATCCTCGATCGCGAGTTCTTCGTCTGGCTGGAAAACAACATCGATGCGCTGATGGCGTTGGATATGCAGGCGTTGGCCTACTGTATCCGCCGCTGCTGCGAGCTGAAGGCCGAGGTCGTGGCTGCCGACGAACGCGAAAGCGGCCTGCGCGCCTTGCTGAATCTGGGCCATACTTACGGCCACGCCATCGAAGCCGAAATGGGCTACGGCGTATGGCTGCACGGCGAAGCGGTGGCTGCAGGCATGGTGATGGCGGCGGAAACCGCACACCGTCTTGGCCAGTTCTCCGTTGAAGATATCGAACGCATCAAAACGCTGCTGCTGCGCGCCGGGTTGCCGGTTTGCGGGCCGCAGGAAATGACGCCGGAGTCCTATCTGCCGCACATGCTGCGCGACAAGAAAGTGCTGGCGGGTGAACTGCGTCTGGTGCTGCCGACCGCGATCGGTGCGGCGGAAGTGCGCGGCGGCGTAGGGCATGAGCTGGTGTTGGCGTCGATCGCCGCCTGCCTGCCTGAGCAGCAGCGTAATTAAATCGGACTAAGTAACAGTGGCTTAGCCGCCATTTGCATCTATATTAATACAGTGAGCAGAGCACGACGGGTGTCGCTTTGCCATCATCGGGTTAATGTGCCCGTGCCACGGTAGGTCTACGGTGGTGGGCTTTTGCCTCTAGTTGGAGGGTTTCAGATGGACGAGTTTAAACCGGAAGACGATCTCAGACCTGATAGCAGCGATCGTCGTCCTACGCGTTCGCGCAAGCCGGCCGCCGCGCCGCGCTTCGCCGTTTCGCGCCAGCATTTGATGATTGGCATCGGCATTTTGGTGCTGTTGCTCCTGATTATCGGTATCGGTTCCGCCTTGAAGGCGCCGACCAAGCATGAGGCGGCTCAGGATAGCGGCGCACAAAACGGCGCGGCTCGCGATATCAACCTGTCCGGTTCTTCGTCGCTGACCACCGCCAACAACGGCGTGCCGGGCGGCACGACGGATACCCACGACAACAACGGCGTGAGTGCGACTCAGCCGCAGCAACCGCAGAACGTCAGCGTTCCGCCGATCTCAGGCACGCCGACCGAAGCGCAAACTCAGCCTCAGCAGGGCGGTGCGCAGCAGCGCGTCGATCTGCCGGGCAACATGGCGGATGCGCTGTCGCAGCAGCAGGGGCAAGTGGATGCCGCGACCCAGGGCATGACCGGCGCAGCCTCGACGCTGCCGACCGCACCGGCGACGGTGATGAGCGGCGCCGCAGCGCGCGAGGCGACTCGCCCTGTGCAAGGTACCGCGCAGCAACAGCATAAAACGCCGGCGAAAACTGCCGCCACCAAACCGACCGCGACGCAGCATAAATCACCGACTACGGTGTATACGCCGCCGGCCAAGCCGTCTTCCACCGCGAAAGCGGGAGCGGTCAGCAGCAGCGGCAGTTCGCTGCAGTCTGCACCGGGCAGCCATTACACGCTGCAGCTGAGCAGCGCTTCGCGTTCCGATACGCTGAACGCCTACGCCAAACAGCAGAAGCTGCAGAACTACCTCGTGTACGCCACCAAGCGTGACGGCAAACCGTGGTATGTGCTGGTAAGCGGCAACTACGCGTCTTCCGCGGAAGCGAAACGCGCCATTGCTTCGTTGCCGGCGGATGTACAGGCGAAAAAACCATGGGTCCGACCTGTACATCAGGTACAGCAAGATCTTAAAAAATAAATCATTTAAATTTGTGCGCTGATGTGCTGTCTGAAACAGAGTACAATCCGCCGCTCTGAATTGTATAAGTAGCTAATTGACGGCATGAAGAAAAACCGCGCTTTTTTAAAATGGGCTGGTGGAAAATACCCGCTGGTAGACGAGATTCGTCGCCATCTGCCGGCGGGAGACTGCTTAATCGAGCCCTTCGTGGGGGCGGGATCCGTCTTCCTGAATACGGATTACGACGCCTACATTCTCGCCGACATCAATAGCGATCTTATCAACCTGTATAACATCGTTAAGCTGCGCACGGATGACTTCGTGCGCGATGCCCGCACGCTTTTCGCCGATGAATTCAATAACTCGGATCAGTTTTACCTGCTGCGAGAAGAGTTCAATACTAGCACCGAGCCTTACCGCCGGGCGCTGCTGTTCCTGTACCTGAACCGCCACTGCTATAACGGCCTGTGCCGCTATAACCTGCGCGGCGAGTTCAACGTACCGTTCGGCCGCTACAAGAAACCGTACTTCCCGGAAGAAGAGCTCTACTGGTTTGCCGAAAAATCGCGCAATGCCACTTTTGTCTGCGAGCATTACCGCGATACCATGGCGAAGGCCGTGGCCGGCGCCGTGGTGTATTGCGATCCGCCTTATGCGCCGCTGTCGGCGACGGCGAATTTCACCGCTTACCATACCAACAGCTTCAGCATCGCCGATCAGCAGAGCCTGGCGCAATTGGCGCATCAGCTCTCGGTAGAGAGCCGGGTACCGGTATTGATCTCCAATCACGATACCGAGCTGACGCGCGACTGGTACCAGAATGCTGCGCTGTATGTGGTGAAAGCGCGCCGCACGATCAGCCGCAATATTCTCGGCCGCAGCAAAGTGAACGAGCTTTTGGCGCTGTATCGCTAAGCCGGGGTGCCCCGGCGCATAACAACTCGACCCTACGTTTGGAGAAGCGGATGAAAAAGTTTTTGATTGCCCCGTCCATTCTGTCGGCAGATTTTGCCCGGTTAGGTGAAGATACCGCCAACGTGCTGGCCGCAGGCGGCGACGTGGTGCACTTCGACGTGATGGACAACCACTACGTGCCCAATCTGACCATCGGTCCGATGGTGTGCGAAGCGCTGCGCAACTACGGCATTACCGCGCCGATTGACGTGCACCTGATGGTCAAACCGGTGGACCGCATCGTGCCTGATTTCGCCAAGGCCGGCGCGTCTTATATCTCTTTCCACCCCGAAGCTTCCGAACATGTCGATCGCACCATTCAGCTGATCAAAGAGCACGGCTGCAAAGCCGGTCTGGTGTTCAACCCGGCCACGCCGCTGAGCTATCTCGATTACGTGATGGATAAAATCGACGTGATCCTGCTGATGTCGGTTAACCCGGGCTTCGGCGGCCAGTCGTTCATCCACGGTACCCTGGACAAGCTGCGCCAGGTGCGCAAGCTGATCGACGACAGCGGTCGCGATATCCGCCTGGAAGTCGACGGTGGGGTGAAGGTGGATAACATCGCCGAAATCGCCGCTGCGGGCGCCGATATGTTCGTCGCCGGTTCCGCCATCTTTGGCCAGCCGGACTACCGCAAGGTGATCGACGAGATGCGCAGTGAGCTGGCGAAGGTTTCCCATGGCTGATTTCGGCGCTATCCGCGCACTGGCCTTCGATCTGGACGGCACGCTGGTCGACAGCGCGCCGGGCCTGGCGGCCGCCATCGATATGGCGCTGGAAGAAGCGGGCCTGCCGCAAGCGGGTGAAGAACGGGTTGGCACCTGGATCGGCAACGGCGCCGACGTGCTGGTGCAGCGCGCGCTGCGCTGGGCGGAAGCGGAAGGCACGCCGGAGCAGTGCGGCCGGCTGCGTGAACGCTTCGACCATTTCTATGCGCAGACCGTCGACAGCGGTAGCCGCCTGTTCCCGCAGGTGCAAGAGACGCTGGCCCGGCTGGCCGCGCACGGCTACCCGATGGCGCTGGTGACCAACAAGCCGACGCCGTTCGTGGCGCCGCTGCTGGCATCGTTGGGGATTGGCGACTATTTCTCGCTGGTGATCGGCGGCGACGACGTGACGGAAAAGAAACCGCACCCGGCGCCGTTGTATCTGGTGCTCGGCAAGCTTGGGCTGCGCGCGCATGAACTGCTGTTCGTCGGCGATTCACGCAACGATATTCAAGCCGCGCAGGGCGCCGGTTGCCCAAGCGTCGGCTTTACCTACGGTTATAACTACGGTGAATCGATAGCCCTGAGCCACCCCGATCGGGTGTTGGAGCGCTTTGCCGATTTGTTGCCCGCTCTTGGGCTGTCATCTTTAGAGAATCAGGAAATTTAAACATGAGTAAGCCCATCGTATTTAGCGGCGCGCAGCCGTCCGGCGAACTGACCATCGGCAACTACATGGGTGCGCTGCGTCAGTGGGTGCAGATGCAGGACGACTACGACTGCATCTACTGCATCGTCGATCTGCATGCCATCACCGTGCGCCAGGACGCCGAGAAACTGCGCAAAGCCACGCTGGATACGCTGGCGCTGTACCTGGCCTGCGGTATCGATCCGGAAAAAAGCACCATCTTCGTGCAGTCGCACGTGCCTGAGCACACGCAGCTGAGCTGGGTGCTGAACTGCTACACCTATTTCGGCGAACTGAGCCGCATGACGCAGTTCAAAGACAAATCCGCGCGCTACGCGGAGAACATCAACGCCGGGCTGTTCAGCTATCCGGTGCTGATGGCGGCGGATATCCTGCTGTATCAAACCAACCAGGTGCCGGTGGGCGAAGACCAGAAGCAGCACCTGGAACTGAGCCGCGACGTGGGCCAGCGTTTCAACGCGCTGTACGGCGACGTGTTCAAAGTGCCGGAGCCGTTTATTCCTAAATCCGGCGCGCGCGTGATGTCGCTGCAGGAACCGACCAAGAAGATGTCCAAGTCGGACGATAACCGCAACAACGTGATCGGCCTGCTGGAAGATCCGAAAGCGGTGACCAAGAAGATTAAGCGCGCAATGACCGACTCGGAAGAGCCGCCTGTCGTGCGTTACGACGTGGTCAACAAGGCGGGCGTCTCTAACCTGCTGGATATTCTCGCCGGCGTGACCGGCAAGAGCATCGCGCAGCTGGAAGCCGAGTTCGAAGGCCAGATGTACGGCCACCTGAAAGGCGCGGTGGCGGAAGCCGTCTCCGGCATGCTGGGTGAGCTGCAGGAGCGCTATCACCGCTTCCGTAACGACGAAGCCTATCTGCAGCAGGTGATGCGCGACGGCGCCGCCAAGGCCCGCGCACGCGCGCAGGAAACCCTGGCGAAGGTCTATCAGGCCGTCGGTTTCGTACCGCCGCAGGCGTAACGCCGGCGAAAATAAAAAAAGCGGCCACGGGCCGCTTTTTTTACGTCGGTATCACGCCATTTGCGCCAGGCCGGCAGGCGGTACCTCGCTGGCGAACCAGTTGAGTTTGCTGCGCAGGCTGACCACGCTGCCGACGATGATCAGACTGGGGCTGGCGGCCTGCAGTGACAGGGCGCCCAGTTGGCCGAGCTCGCCTTCGATCACCCGCTGGCGGCAGGAAGTGCCGTTTTCTACCAGCGCCACCGGCGTGGTGGCCGCCAACCCATTCACGATCAGCTGGCGCTGGATCTCCGCCGCCTGCGACAGCCCCATATAGAACACCAGCGTCTGTTGCCCGGCGGCCAGCGTCGCCCAGTCCAATCCGCCGTCGGCCTTGGCGTGGCCGGTCACCAGGCGCACGCTCTGCGCATGGTCGCGGTGGGTAAGCGGGATACCGCTGTAGGCGGAACAGCCGGAGGCGGCGGTGATGCCCGGCACCACCGAGAACGGCACGTTGGCGTCCGCCAGCGTCTCCAGCTCTTCGCCGCCGCGGCCGAAGATAAAGGGATCTCCCCCCTTCAGGCGCACCACGCGTTTGCCTTGCTGCGCCTGCTGCAGCAGGATTTGGTTGATTTGCTCTTGCGGCACGCAGTGGTGGCCGGCGCGTTTGCCGACGAAGATGCGTTCGGCGTCGCGGCGCACCAGCGTCATGATCTCTTCGGAGACCAGCCGGTCGTAAACCACCACGTCGGCCTGCTGGATCTGCTGCAGCCCTTTCAGCGTCAGCAAGCCGGCATCGCCCGGCCCGGCGCCCACCAGCACCACTTCACCGCGATCTTCCGGCTGTTCGCTGAACAGCTGCTCGAGCTGGCGTTCGGCCAGCGTGGCGTCGTCGTTGGCCAGCGACTGCGCCAGCCGATCGTGGGCGAATAACCGTTCCCAGAAGCGACGGCGCGCGCCGAGGCTGCTGAAGCGTTGTTTTACCCGCTGCCGCAGCGAGCCGCCCAGCTGGGCCAGCTTGCCGAGGTGCTGCGGCAGCATCGCTTCCAGCTTCTCGCGCAGCAGCCGCGCCAGCACCGGCGCTTTGCCGCCGGAGGACACCGCCACCATGATCGGCGAACGATCGATGATTGACGGCATAATAAAGCTGGCGCGTTTCGGATCGTCCACCACGTTGCAGAACACCCGCTGCTGGTTGGCGCACTGATACACCAGTGCGTTGACCTCCAGCCGGTCGGTGGCGGCGATCACCAGCCATTTTTCCGCCAGCAGTGCCGGGCTGAATTCGCCTTCGGCCAGCGTCAACCGGCCTTCTTCCGCCCACAGGTGGAACTGCGGGGTGAAGCCCACGGCGTTGACGGTCAGCGCTGCGCCGGCGTCCAGCAGCAGGCGCGCCTTGCGTTCGGCGATCTCGCCGCCGCCGACCAGCAGGCAGGCTTTATGTTGCAGTTGGCAGAAAATCGGCAGGTAGTCCATCGGCACTCCTCGGGATAATCAGTGTGGGGGCGAAATGCGCCCCCGAAAACTCAGGCGGTCTGACGTGCGGCGGCTTTCGCCGCCTGCGGGCGTTCGGCGCGCGGCGTGGCGTACCAATACCCCAGGCCCATCAGCACCGAGCCGGACAGGATATTGCCCAGCGTCACCCACAGCAGGTTGTGGCCGATGCCGGTGAGGGTATAGGCCTCGCTGTGGTTGCCGAACCAGGAGAGGGCGAACAGCGTCATGTTGGCGACGGAGTGTTCGTAACCCGAGGCGATAAAGGCCAGCAGGCACCACCAAATGGCGATGAACTTGGCGGCGCCTTCAACGCGGATCGCCATCCAAATCGCCAGGCAAACCAGCCAGTTGCACAGCACCCCCTTGAAGAACAGGACTTCGGCCAGCGCGGTGGTTTTCGCCAGCGCGGCGCTGTGCACCAGGCTGGTATCCACCGGCAGCAGGCTGCCGCCGCCGTAGTAATACATCAGCGCCACCAGCACCGAGCCGAGCAGGTTGCCGAGCCAGGTTTGCGGCAGCACCGCCCACATCTGGCTTTGGCGGATGGTGCCGGCCTTGACGCCGAGCGTCAGGAACATCGTATGGCCGGTGAACAGCTCGGAACCGGCGATGATCACCAGCGTCAGCGCGATGCCGAAGGTGGCGCCCATCACCAGCGGCCGAACGCTTGGGTCGACCAGGTTGCCGAGGGTGAAGATCAGGATGATGCCGAGGCCGACGTAGGCACCGGCCATCGCCGAGCTGATCCAGAAGCCGAGCGGGCTCTCCTTCGCCAGTCGGACGATGCGCGCCGCGTTGGCGGCGCATTTATTGATCGTGTCGGTAAACATGTTGCCTCCCGAAAGGTTATGCCGCGACTTGCACGATGCCGTCGACCACCCGGCTGGTGAAGCTGGCGACGGAACGGCTGTCGTCTTCCAGACAGTGGCCGTCGTACAGGCGGAAATGCTGTTTCTTCAGCGGGCTGGCGACCCACAGCTCGCCCTGATGCTCGGCGATGAGGCCGCGCGACAGCACGCTGGCCTGGGCGAACGGGTCGATATTGCTGATGGCGAACACCTGCTCGTCGGCATAGGGGCGGAACACCGCCACCTGCCGATCGCCGATCAGGGCGCACACGCCGGTGCCGGGCAGAATGTCGGCGACGGGACAAACGGTAATCCACTGGCTCATGCGTGGCTCTCCTCGGTATCGATCAGGGTGACGGGAATGCGCTCGTCCGGGCGCGCCGGGCGGTGCTGGTCGCGTTCGGCCACCACCTGCACATTCGGATCGCGCAGCGGGCTGTTGATGAAGTGGGCGAAGCGCAGCTGCGTTTCCGGATGCTCGACGGTCTCTTTCCACTCGCAAATCACCGCGTCGCGCAGGCGGGCGATCTCCGCTTCCAGTTGGTCGTTGATGCCGAGCTTGTCGTCGATGATCACCTTGCGCAGGTAGTCGATACCGCCTTCCAGGCTTTCCAGCCACACCGAGGTGCGCTGCAGTTTATCGGCGGTGCGGATATAGAACATCATGAAGCGGTCGAGATAGCGCACCAGTGTCTCGCGATCGAGGTCGGCGGCCAGCAGGTCGGCGTGGCGCGGTTTCATGCCGCCGTTGCCGCAGACGTACAGGTTCCAGCCGTTCTCGGTGGCGATGATGCCGACGTCCTTGCCCTGCGCTTCGGCGCATTCACGGGTGCAGCCCGAGACGCCGAACTTCATTTTGTGCGGGGTGCGGATGCCTTTGTAGCGATGCTCCAGCGTGACGCCGAAGCCGACGCTGTCGCCGACGCCATAGCGGCACCAGGTGCTGCCGACGCAGGTTTTCGCCATGCGCAGCGCCTTGGCGTAAGCGTGGCCGGTTTCAAAACCGGCGGCGAGCAGCTTGCGCCAGATGGCCGGCAGATCGTCTTTCTGCGCGCCGAACATGCCGATGCGCTGCGAGCCGGTCATTTTGGTATAGAGGTTGTATTCCTTGGCGATCTGGCCGATGGCCAGCAGGCCGTCCGGGGTGATTTCGCCGCCGGCGGAGCGTGGGATCACCGAGTAGGTGCCGTCTTTCTGGATATTGCCGAGGAAGTTGTCGTTGGTATCCTGCAGCGGCGTATGCTGCGGCTTGAGGATGTATTCGTTCCAGCACGAGGCCAGCAGCGAGCCGACGGTGGGTTTACACACTTCGCAGCCGTAGCCTTTGCCGTATTTGGCCAGCAGTGCCTCGAACGACTTGATGCCTTCGACGCGGATCAGGTGGAACAGCTCCTGGCGCGAATAGGCGAAGTGTTCGCACAGGTGGTGGTTGACCTCGATGCCTTGCTTGCTCAGCTCGGCGTTCAGCACTTGGGTGAGCAGCGGGATGCAGCCGCCGCAGCCGGTGCCGGCCTTGGTTTCGGCCTTCAGCGCCGCTACGGTGTGGCAGCCTTTGTTGACTGCCTGGATGATGTCACCTTTGCTGACGTCGAAGCAGGAGCAGATCTGCGCGCTTTCCGGCAGCGAATCCACGCCGATGGCCGGTTTGCTGCCCGCGTGGGCCGGCAGGATCAGGCCGTCCGGGTTCTCCGGCAGTTCGATGCCGTTCAACGCCAGCTGCAGCAGGTTGCCATAATCGCTGGTGTCGCCCACCAGCACCGCGCCGAGCAGGGTTTTGTTGTCGGCGCTGACCACGATGCGTTTGTAGACTTCTTTGCTTTCATCCAGATAAACGTAGCTGCGGGCGCCCTCGGTGCGGCCGTGGGCATCGCCGATGCCGCCGACGTCCACGCCCAGCAGCTTCAGCTTGGCGCTCATGTCGGCGCCCTGGAAGCCGTTTTCGCGGCCCAGCAGGTGATCGACGGCCACCTGCGCCATTTTGTAACCCGGCGCCACCAGGCCGAAGGTGCGATCGCGCCAGGCGGCGCACTCACCGATGGCGTACACGTCCGGATCCGACGTCTGGCAGCTGTCGTTGATGGCGATGCCGCCGCGGCGGCCAATCTCCAGCCCGCACTGACGCGCCAGCTTGTCCTGGGCGCGGATGCCGGTGGAGAACACGATGAAATCCACTTCCAGCAGGCTACCGTCGGCGAAATGCATGGTTTTGCGCGCCGTGCCGCCGCCGTTGACGATCTCCTGGGTATTTTTGCCGGTGTGTACCTTGACGCCCATGCGCTCGATCTTGCGGCGCAGCTGGTCACCGCCCATCGGGTCGAGCTGTTCGGCCATCAGCACCGGAGCGAACTCGATCACGTGCGTTTCCACCCCCAAGCTTTTCAGCGCGCCGGCGGCTTCCAGCCCCAACAGTCCGCCGCCGACTACCGCACCGCGTTTGCTGCGGCGCGCGCAGGCTTCGATGGCGTTCAGGTCTTCGATGGTGCGGTAAACGAAGCAATCCTGGCTATCCGAGCCTTTAATCGGCGGGATCCACGGATAGGAGCCGGTGGCCATGATCAGCTTGTCGTAATAGACGGTGCGGCCGGTGTTGGAGTGGATCACCTTCTCGTCGCGATTGATGGTGATAGCGCGCTCGCCGACCAGCACCTTCACGCCGTGTTTTTCGTAAAAGCCTTCGCGCACCAACGACAGCTCTTCGGCGGTGTGGTGCGAGAAGTAGGAGGAAAGGTGCACGCGATCGTAAGCGATGCGTGGCTCTTCGCAAAATACGGTGATTTCGAACTGGTCTTTGTCTGCTTTATCCAACAGATCTTCGATGAACCGGTGGCCGACCATGCCATTGCCGACGACGGCAAGTTTGACTCTGCTCATTATTGCCTCAAAATTCTGGTTTCCTAGGCTTACCTTATCTCTCCCGATGGGCAATTTATTGATGCAAATCAATCACACCCTTATATACCTCTAACGTGGTATATGGATGATTTTTCACGTTTTTTGATAAGTTGCGGATTTTATTCACCTTTAGCTGAAGCGAGTCAGTTTGCATGCAAATTACCCCACAGGGAGTAAACGCAGGGGGTAGGCAGGCAACGGCGACTTTGTCAGCGCGATCCGCTGCCAGTATGATGAAGAAAACCAGCGCAACGGCAGAGGTGAAGGGTGGCGAAACGTCCATTGAAGTTTATCGACAACCTGCGTTTAAGCGGGCATGAAGGGTTGTGGCAACTGGCGATCGAACAGGGGCGCATCGCGCATCTGGTGCCGCAGCCGGAAGGGCAGGAGTGGCGCAGCGACGTGTTGGATGCGCAGGGCGGGCTGGCGTTGCCGGCGTTCGTCGAACCGCATATTCACCTGGATACCACGCAAACCGCCGGTCAGCCGGCCTGGAACCAGTCCGGCACGCTGTTCGAGGGCATTGAGCGCTGGGCCGAACGTAAAGCGTTGCTGACCCATGAAGACGTCAAACAGCGCGCCTGGCAAACGCTCAAGTGGCAGATCGCCAACGGCGTGCAGTATGTGCGCACCCACGTCGACGTTTCCGATCCCACGCAGACCGCGCTGCGTGCCATGCTGGAGGTGAAGCAGGAGGTGGCGCCCTGGGTGACGCTGCAGATCGTCGCCTTCCCGCAGGAGGGGATCCTTTCCTATCCTAATGGCGAAGCGCTGCTTGAAGAGGCGCTGCGGCTGGGGGCCGACGTGGTGGGTGCCATTCCGCACTTCGAATTCACCCGCGAATACGGCGTGGAGTCGCTGCATAAGGCGTTCGCGCTGGCGCAAAAATACGATCGACTGGTGGACGTGCACTGCGATGAAATCGACGACGAGCAATCGCGCTTCGTCGAGACCGTGGCGGCGCTGGCGCTGAAGCTGGAGATGGGGGCGAAAGTCACCGCCAGCCACACCACGGCGATGCACTCTTACAACGGCGCTTACGCCTCGCGGCTGTTCCGCCTGCTGAAAATGTCCGGCATCAACTTCGTCGCCAACCCGCTGGTGAATATTCACCTGCAGGGGCGTTTTGACAGCTACCCGAAACGGCGCGGCGTGACGCGGGTGAAGGAGATGCTGGAGGCAGAGATCAACGTCTGCTTCGGCCATGACGACGTGTTCGATCCCTGGTACCCGCTCGGCACCGCCAACATGCTGCAGGTGCTGCATATGGGGCTGCACGTGTGCCAACTGATGGGCTATGGACAGATCGATGATGGGCTGAAGCTGATCACCCACCACAGCGCGCGCACCCTTAACCTGAGCGACTACGGCCTGGCGGCCGGCAACAGCGCCAACCTGGTGATCCTGCCGGCGGAAAGCGGCTTCGACGCGGTGCGCCGCCAGACGCCGGTGCGTTATTCTATTCGCCAAGGGGCGGTGATCGCCGAAACGCGGCCGGCGGAAACCACGCTGCATCTGCAGCAGGATGAGACGGTGGATTTTCGGCGTTAGCCGGTTCCTTTGCCCGCGACATGATGGTGAACATTATATGTCGTGGGCGGCCCTCTCGCGATAATTCCGGCAACGCGAGGTACATTATTGTTCGGCCAGTTAATGATTTTCTTTATAACCTGGAGTATCTAATAATTAATCTTTGAAATAATTTCAAGTGTGTTTTTTATCATGGAATGCGACTCATTAGTTATTTTTATCCTATATTTTCACTTCTTGTCGGATAATTGGTTTCTGATATTGATTTTAGTCAAGATTTGAGGGTTTTTATTTGATTCTGTGGATATTCATTGGGTTGTAATCTAATTTCCAGGGATTGGTGATTAACTTTATTGGTGTCTGACATGCAAGGATTGATGATGATTTTACGCCGCGTAGCATTGTTTAGTTTCCTGGTTTTTGGCGGGGCATGCTATGCGGCGCCTGCTGGCGAAGGTAGCGTTACGGATCCGACCAATGATTTTGATGACATAAACATTCAGGATCCCAATTGTGATAAGCGTGCCACAGAGAAATATTCGGCTAATGAATATAGGTATGCCATGTTCACGATGTGTGAAAAATATGTCGATGGGAAAATGGTTTTAATTCTATGGGTGAACAAGTATCAAGACTATAGTACGGGTTTTTGGTACGACTGGGAAGATCCTTATAAGTTGAGCCTGTTGGTTGGCATAAAACATGACGAAACAGGGCGAGAAAGTCAGCAGCTCTTTCAGTTATATGGATTTGGCAGGGATAAACGATTCGTCAGGGTGATACCAACACCAAGGTCTGGGAAATATACGTTTACTCTCAACGCGACCGTACATTCTGATAAAATAGGCAGCGGTAATGATATCTATGTTCGTCTAAGTAAAGTCGTAAATATTGCTCCCGATGGCGCTAATGTTTTAATGGAGCTGACGGATGCGATAGAAAAAAACAAAGATGCGCCATTCGTATACACTTTTGATAAAGACCATCAGATACCAATGCGCTCAGGCATTGACGAGTACTATGCCAATAACCAAAATGGGACACTGCTGGTTATTCCCAATGTGAGTAAATTGGTGCCGTCATTGCTGTTGGACATGAAGAAGCGGACATCGCTACGGTGCGAAAAGAATGACAATGCGTCAACGGACGATGGGGTTAAACAATCTAATGAAATTTATTACCCTGTTGGCGCATGGGGAAGGTTGGCTTTTCCTGATATTGTGCTGAACGTTAACTATTTTGATATCAGGCCGCAAAGACGTGGCAGTACCTGGATAAGTAACGGTTGTGCAACACCGCTTGGTATGTACTATGACAATGTTAAAGATGGTGCAACGCAGCCGGAGCTGGTAACCGGTGACTATTTCCCTGGGCTGCGTCATTTCGTCGATGAGCATAATAAAGCCGCGCCGGTCGACACACTTTTTTGGGAAATGAATCAGCCTGGTATTCCGTTGCACATTGTAAATAACACCGATCGGTTTAGTACTGAAGCCACGCGTTTTGCCGATAGACTAAGCAATATGAGGGCTCAGTTTGTGGCCTTTTCTGGAACCTCGCTGATTCCACGGCGTGATGACGGCTCAGAAGGTCAGCCGGATAACGGGCCGGCTCAAACGACCCGGATTGCCCTGGGTTACCATAACAAGCAGGATCGCCTCTATATTTTTCACGGCGGTGCCTACCGTGACGGCGTTGACCGCGGGGATCTGACCGCGTTGTTCCGGGCATTGGAGGCCAAGATGGCGGTAGAATTGGACGGCGGTGGTTCCGCCGCATTGGTTATCAAAAACGGCATTGCAAAATGGGGCGGTGGCGAAGCGCCCAAGAGCAGCTGCCCTAACTCTGGCGCTTGGTGCTCGCCGATAAAACAACCCGACGGGAATGCCCGACCGGTGCCTTCCTGGTTGGGAATCGAACTGAACCAGCCCTGAACAGTGATATAACTCCCGGCGGGCAGCGAGTCATCCGGGAGCGCGCCATCAGTTTAACGAAAATTCAGGTGCGGCCGAAATCATATACAATCCATAGGCGCGCAGCGCATCACGATAGATACCCAGTTTGCGTTTCCCTTCGAATTTCATCTCTTCTTCGGAGGCGTCTGGGGCCGCGACGGTTGTGATGTTATAGCGTTCTCCTTTGGCCAGGGCGAGGGATTGCAAAATGACATGGCACCTGCGCACATGGGTTGCGGAACTGACGATGACAATGTCATTTCGTTTTGCTTGTTTGATGATGTAACGTGAATAAATAAAGTTTTCTACGGTATCTGTCGCGTAGTTTTCGGCAATTATCCTGTTTTCGTCTATTCCTTGGGCAATCAGCCATTGCTTCATTTCGATACCTTCACTTTTGTCATTTCTCGGCACACCGCCCGTTACGATAATTTTAGCCTCAGGCAACATTTTCGCCATGGCTAAGGTTTTTTTCAGCCGGTTTATCAATATATTATCCATGACGCCATCCTCTTTTAATGCATAGCCTAAGGTGAGTATTAGCGCTGGCTTGTCTGTGTTGTAGCCGGCGGGGAGTGTTTCCGCTATTGGCATAGCTAATTGCTCATTGATATTGCCGATTATGGTCGCCACATCTTTTGCTCGCTGCGCACTGATTTTCTTTAGGGCCGACATTTCGTTGGTAATTGATTGCCCCAGGTAGTGTTTGTACATCACCAGATAGGTCAGCGCATCAATATCACCACCGGTTTGGGTATTTATTCCGGTGTAGACGTCCAGTGCTTTATTAATATTTCCTTGCAGTATATAGGTGTTTCCCAGGCTAAATAGGACGTCCAGGCGTTGTGGTGCACTCTGGTGAGCCGAGGATAGCGCATTTTCCAATTTTTCCAGGTTATAAATCTCATAGGCGTTTTTCGCAGTTAAGAGAAATTGGTGCGTTGCGTTACGCGCATTAATGGCTGAAGCCGTTGTGAATGGCGCATTTTTACCATAGACGGGAGCATGGCTTATCAAAGATAAGAGCAAGGCATAAAATATAATCTTCATTTATGATATTCCTTTATATATATTTGATGGTAATATTTTAGAGCCGAATGAGTGAAAATGATAAGTGAAATGGCTAAGTGAGCGATATTCGCCGGTAGGCCAGTGTTGTTTTTTATTAATCGGAGTTTTCAAATATAAAGGGTGCTGGCATTTTATACAATGCCAATTTAATCACGCTCCGTCACCCCGCGAATTGGAGATGAAATTCGGTTATGCCGCCAGCCCAGAGCGCGTTAGCCCGGCCTACGGAAAAGCGGGAGGAATAAAAAATGCCGGCCAGGGAGAAGTGGCCGGCATTTATCTAAGGAGAGAGGGCATTCTCAGTCAACGACGATGAACTCAGCCCTGTGTGCGGATCAGTGCGTCACGTGACCGTGGCTGCGGTGCTTGGTCACGAAGCCCAGCAGCAGACACATCACAAACACCGCCAGGTACAGGCCGTTGGCGGTGGTCAGCGCTGCGTGCGCGCCGCCTTTCGCCACAATCGGGCCGGTGACTACGAAGGTCAGCATGGTGCCGATGGTGCCGCAGGTCAGGATAAAGTTGACCAGCTTCGGCGAGGAGACCTTGGTCTGCAGCGAGCCGAGGGTGATCAGCGTGGTGTAGATGGCGCTGGAAACGAAGCCCAGGCCCATGATGTAGTAGCCCAGGTGCTCCGGATTGTCGGTGCTGACGAACAGGTACATCGCGCCGGTGGCCAGCGCGGCCAGCACGGTAACGATGCGCTGCAGATCGAAGAAGCGCAGGATGAAGCTGAACACCCACATGCCGACCATGTAAGAGGTCCAGAAGTCGCTCACCAGCTTACCGGCCTGGCCGATGTCCATGTTGAACGACTTGGTGGCGTACTCAGGCACCCACTGAATGAAGCCCAGCTGGCCGAGGATGTAGCACAGCGCGGCGATCGACAGGAACAGCACGCCGATGCCCCACTTTTCTTTCTCGACCGGCTGACCGGCGTCGGTGCCTTTCTTGCCCAGCACCGGGAATTCGGAGCACAGGGTCAGCACGAAGATCCCCACGTACAGCAGGCCGATGCAGGCATAAACCCAGTACCAGCCGATGTGGCGGGCCAGCAGCATCGCGGCGACGATCGGGAAGATCATCCCGGCCATGCTGAAGAAGGAGTCGGTGAACAACAGGCGTGAACCGCGCTGGCGGCCGGCATACATATGCGTGATCAGGAAGGTGCCGATAGACATGGTGATACCGCTAACCACGCCGAGGATAAACATGCACAGCGAGAACATGGTCAGGCTCTTGCCGAGCATCAGCCCTGCGACCGCCAGCACCATCAGGACAAAGCCGAAGATCAGCTGACGCTTCAGCGGGATGATTTCCATCAGCCAGGCATTGAGGAAGATCGAAATCAAAATGCCGGCGTTGAGGAAAGTAAAGGTGTTACTCATGCTGGAAACCGGCAGGTTAAAGTACTCTGCAATGTTTCCCATCACCATCCCTGTGACGATCACTAAAGCACCGGTCAGCGCGTACGAAAAGAAGCTGATCCAGGTAAGCCGTATGCGGTTACTGTCATTCATTGTATAGGCCTGAATATGTCTGTTAGAGGTTTTAACGCTGGCATAAGGCCGCTGGCTTTTCCTGGCAAACGCAGAAAAAAGTCCCGATCAGGCCACCAGGGGGCGGATCCTAGCACAGACAACGGGATTTTTTGTGATGGCTGTCGATTTTTTGATGTAACCAATGAAGGGGCGATGCGCATTATTGTGATCTATTTGCGCACCGTCACAATGGAATCACGGTTGACGATCGTCGGCTCAAACCGGTGCGCCGGGGTGGCGGGGTCGATCAGCCTGCGCGCCGCGTATTGGGCCATCTCGCTGATGGGAAAATGGACGCTGCTCAACGCCGGGCGCACGAAAGGCGCGCGTTCGCCGCTGTCGTAGCAGATCAAGGAGATATCCTGCGGCACCCGCAGGCGGTGCTCGTTGATCGCCAGCAGCGCGCCGATCGCCATCTCTTCGTTGCAGCAGTAGATGGCGCTGGGCCGCGCGGCTTGCTGCAGCAGCCGATCGGCGCAGCGGTAACCGCTTTCCAGATCGTAAACGCCCTCCAGGCAGGCCACCGGTTCGATATTCGCCGCCTGCATCGCCTCTTCAAATCCCTGCAGCCGCAGGCGGCTCGACGGGCGTTCACGCGGGCCGCTGATGCAGGCGATGCGCCGGTGCCCGGCATCGAGCAGCTGCTGCGTCGCCATGCGGCTGGCGAGCGGGTGATCGAAGGTGACGCAGCGGGCTTCCAGCCCCGGTACCAGACGATCGAGCAACACGAAATCACGTTGTTCCGCCGCCAATTGGCGCAGCCGATCGTCGCTGAGAAAACGCACGTGCAGGATCACGCCGTCGCAGCGCAGGCTAAATAGCCGCTGTATCGCCTGCCATTCGTTTTCGGCGCTGTTGCGGCCCTGGGTCACCAGCAGCTGCTTACCGTGGGATTCGGCCTCGGTCTGCACGAAGTCCATCAGTGCGCCGAAGAAGCCGCCGCGGTACGACGTGGTGACCAGCCCGAGGGTATTGCTGTGGCTGGAGGCGAGCGCGCGGGCCGCCGGGTTGGGGGTATAACCGAGCTGGGCAACGGCGCGTTCAACCTTCTCGCGGGTCGGTGCCTTGACGTTGCTGTCGCCGTTCACCACGCGCGATACGGTGGCGCGCGAAACGCCCGCCAGCGCCGCGACATCTTCCAGTGTCACCATCGTCCCACTCCTGAATTACGGCTAAAAAAATGGGTTCGGCGCGCCGAACCCCTGTCTGGCTGCGTATAGCCGCTTACCTGAACTGCGGCAAATACGGCGCGTTTATCGTCAACACCTCGTCCAGCAGCGGCTGCGCCAGATTGGCGTTGCCCACTAACGGGTTGGCGATCAGCGCCAGCAACCCGCTGTGACGATCGCCGTGCACCGCGGCTTCGATGGTCAGACGTTCGTAGGCTTTCACCTGCTGCGTCAGGGCCTGCATCGGCTCCGGCAGCGGGCCGAAGGTCAGCGGGTGTGCGCCCTGGGCATCGACGATACAGTTGATTTCTATCACAGCATCGTCCGGCAGGCCATGGATTGCGCCGCGGTTTGCGGTGTTGACCACTAATTGCGTGCCGAGATTATTATGGATAGCACGAATCAGCTCCAGCGCAACTTCGGAATAGAAAGAACCGCCGCGGAAGCTGAGCTGTTCCGGTTTCGTGTTTAACTGCGGATCGGCATACAGCTCGAACAGCTCTTTTTCTACCTGCATCACCTGCTCGGCGCGGGTGCCGCGCTCGCCGGCGGCGGCCATCTCTTCCGCCAGCATCTCGCGGGTCTGGTAAAAATAGCGGTGGTACGGGCAGGGGATTGCGCCGAGCGCGCGCAGGAAGTCCGGCTGCCAGGGCTCTTCCTTGATGTTGTTCATGGTCAGCGCCGCACCGTCGCACAGCATGTCGATCACCTTGGCGGTGACGTCGCGCCCCAGGTGCGTGACCCGATGCACCCAGACCATGTGGTTCAGGCCGGCGAACTGCAGCTGTACGTCGGCGTAAGGCGCCTGCAGCATGTTGGCGATCATGTGATGCATGCTGATCGGTACGTTGCACAGGCCGATGATCTTCGCTTTGGTACCGCGAGACACCGCCTCGGTGACGATGCCGGCCGGGTTGGTGAAGTTGATGATCCAGGCGTCCGGCGCCAGCTTTTCCACCCGGCGAGCGATATCCAGCATCACCGGGATGGTGCGCAGCGCTTTGGCGAAGCCGCCGACGCCGGTGGTCTCCTGGCCGAGCAGTTGGTATTTCAGGCCCAGCCGTTCATCGGCGGCGCGCGCCGGCAGTTGCCCGACGCGGAACTGGGTCAGCACGAAAGCGGCGCCGCGAATGGCGTCGTCCAGCGCGAAGTGCACGCTGACCTTCACCTGCTCCAGCCCGTGGCGCGCCAGCATGCGGCGGGTCAGGGCGGCGATGGTTTCCACTTTTTGCCGGCCCGGTTCGACGTCCACCAGTGCCAGTTCGGTGACCGGCAGCTCCTCGATGCGCTGGATCAGCCCGTCGACCAGTTCGGGAGTGTAGCTGCTGCCGCCGCCGATCACGGCGATTTTGAGCGTGCTCATGGGCGGCCCTCCGTCTGCGACTGACGGCGATAGAGCTCGATCATGTCGTCGGCCAGATCCTGGATCACCATGGCGTTCATCAGATGGTCCTGCGCATGCACGGTGATCAGGTTGATCGCCAGTTTGCCGCAGCCTTCGTCCAGGCCGATCAGCTCGGTCTGGATCAGGTGCGCCTTCTTCACCCACTCTTTGGACTCGGCCATGTGTTTGGCCGCGGCGGCGAAGTCGCCGGCGCGCGCTTGCCGCAGCGCCATCAACGCATTGCTGCGCGCGCTGCCGGAGAACACCAGCAGTTCCATGATGGTGCTTTCAAACTCGGGGCTGACTTCAGTCATCAATTCACTCACGTCATTTCTCCAGGGGTTGCGCGGCGACGCCGCCGTGGGATGCTTCAGTATCCGTTCTTTTTATAATGAGAGCGCTCTCATTTAAATAGAGTAACGACAATGCGTGTGCAAACTGGGAGGCAGATCGCAAAAACCGACCCAGGGTGGCGCGGGGCAAAAAATGCGTGATGCGGTTGGCAAAAAAGCCTTCTGCGCCCATACTTTCCGCAGCAAAATTCAGGGCCGCCTAGGATATGTCCCGTAATTGGGTAAATATAGGTAAATGGCTGGCACTTGCCGATACAGCTCTTTAGAATCAAAGCGCTTTTCCGTTGTTTGTCTCTCAGAGAAAGGACCCGTTAATGTTCAAACGTACTTTAGTGACCTTCGTCGCGCTGTGTTCCCTGACCGCAGTGGCGCCAGCCGCACTCGCCGCCGGTGAGACCCACGTCATGCTGACGACCTCGGCGGGGAATATCGAGTTGGCGCTCGACAGCCAGAAGGCACCGGTTTCCAGCCAGAACTTCGTCGACTACGTGAACAGCGGGTACTACAACAACACCATCTTCCACCGCGTGATCCCGGGTTTTATGATCCAGGGCGGCGGTTTCACCGCTGACATGCAGCAAAAATCCACCAAGGCGCCGATCAAGAACGAAGCCGACAACGGCCTGCGCAACCTGCGCGGCACCATCTCGATGGCGCGCACCGCCGACAAGGACAGCGCCACCAGCCAGTTCTTCCTGAACGTGGCGGATAACGCCTTCCTGGATCACGGCCAGCGTGACTTCGGCTACGCGGTGTTCGGCAAAGTGGTGAAAGGCATGGACGTGGTGGACAAAATTGCCCAGGTGCCGACCGGCAACGTTGGCCCTTACCAGAATGTGCCGACCAAACCGGTGGTGATTCTGTCGGCCAAGGTACTGCCGTAAGTTTTTTGGCCGATCCCGCCGGGGTCGGCCGCTCCTTCCTCCCGAAGCCTTGCCTTCATCACTGTTTTCTCCCGCGCCCCATGCTCTAATCGGCAGACAATAATCAGACCGGAAATCCGGCGTTCGCCCTTTGTTGTCTCTGGATGAGTTGCTGCCATGTATGAATTTAACCAGGTGCTGTTGCTGCTGCAGCAGATGTGCGTCTATCTCGTTATCGCCTATCTGCTGAGCAAAACCCCGCTGTTCATCCCGCTGATGCAGGTGACCATCCGCCTGCCGCACAAGCTGCTGTGCTACGTGATCTTCTCGGTGTTCTGCATCATGGGCACCTATTTCGGGCTGCACATTCAGGATTCGATCGCCAACACCCGCGCGATAGGCGCGGTCCTGGGCGGTCTGCTGGGCGGGCCGTCGGTGGGCTTTCTGGTCGGGCTGACCGGCGGCCTGCACCGGTATACGCTCGGCGGCATGACCGACGTGGCCTGCGCGATCTCCACGGTGTCGGAAGGCCTGGTCGGCGGCATCGTGCACAGCATCGCCATGCGCCGGGGGCGCATCGAGCTGCTGTTCAATCCGCTGTTCGTCGGCGGCGTGGCGCTGGTGGCGGAAGTGCTGCAGATGGCGATCATCCTGGCGGTGGCACGCCCCTACGACGAAGCGTTGCAGCTGGTGGAGCACATCGCGCTGCCGATGATGATCGCCAATACCGTCGGCGCGGCGATGTTCATGCAAATCCTGCTGGATAGGCGCGCGATGTTCGAAAAATACACCAGCGCCTTCTCTTCCAAGGCGCTGAAGATCGCCGAGCGCACCGAGGGTATCCTGCGGCAGGGGTTCGATCAGGAGAACAGCATGAAGGTCGCCCGGGTGATCTATCAGGAGCTGGGCATCGGCGCGGTGGCGATCACCGATCGCGACAAGCTGCTGGCGTTTATCGGCATCGGCGACGATCACCACCTGCCGGGCACGCCGATCGCCTCGGTGCATTCGCATCGCGCCATCGACAACAACGAGGTGGTGTATGCCGACGGCAATCAGCTCTCTTACTGCTGCTCGATCAATCCGGCCTGCAAGCTGGGATCGACGCTGGTGATCCCGCTGCGCGGCGAAAACCAGCGGGTGATCGGCACCATCAAACTGTACGAACCGAAAAGCCAGCTGTTCAGCACCATCAATCGTACACTGGGCGAAGGCATCGCCAGCCTGCTGTCGGCGCAGATCATGGCCGGACAGTACGAGCGCCACAAGCAGCTGCTGGCGCAGTCGGAGATCAAGCTGCTGCATGCGCAGGTCAATCCGCATTTCCTGTTCAATGCCTTGAATACCCTGGTGGCGGTGATCCGCCGCGATGGCGAGCGCGCCTGCGATCTGGTGCAGTCCCTCTCGACCTTCTTTCGTAAAAACCTCAAACGCTCGGATGACGAAGTCAGCCTGGCGGACGAGATTGAACACGTGAACGCCTACCTGCAGATCGAGAAAGCGCGCTTCGCCGATCGGCTGGAGATCGCGGTATCGCTGCCGGAGGCGCTGTTGGCGGTGCGGCTGCCGGCGTTCTCGCTGCAGCCGATCGTCGAAAACGCCATCAAGCATGGCACCTCGCATCTGTTGGGCGTGGGCCGCATCGAAATCGGCGCCTGCTGCGAAGGCGAGCATCTGCTGCTGCAGGTGACGGACAACGCCGGGCTGTTCCAGCCGAAACCGAACTGCAGCGGGCTGGGGATGAATCTGGTGGATAAACGCATTCGCGTGCGCTACGGCGAAGGCTATGGCGTGCAGGTGGATTGCCGGCCGGACGCCTACACCCGCATTACGCTCAATGTCCCCATGGAGAGGGCCGCCTGATGTTAAACGCACTGATTGTTGACGATGAACCTTCCGCGCGCGACAACCTGCGCCATCTGCTGGAGGCCGAGGCGGAGATCGCGATTATCGGCGAATGCGCCAACGCCATCGAAGCCATCAGCCAGATCCACCGGCTGCAGCCGGACGTGGTGTTTCTCGATATCCAGATGCCGCGCATCAGCGGGCTGGAAATGGTCGGCATGCTGGATCCCAACCGCATGCCGCACATCGTGTTTCTGACCGCCTACGACGAATACGCGGTGCAGGCGTTCGAGGAGCATGCCTTCGACTATCTGCTGAAGCCGGCGGAGCCGAAGCGGCTGAGCAAGACGTTGCAACGCCTGCGGCAGCGCAGTGCACCGCAGGACGTGGCGGCGCTGGATGAGAGCGCCGGTTACCTGAAATACATTCCCTGCACCGGCCACAGCCGCATCTATCTGCTGCGGTTCGACGAAGTGCTGGCGATCCGTTCCAAACTGAGCGGGGTCTTCGTGGTGCGCAGCGACGGCATGGAGTGTTTCACCGAGCTGACGCTGCGCACGCTGGAAAGCCGTACGCCGCTGGTGCGCTGCCATCGGCAGTATCTGGTCAACCTGGAACAGGTGCGCGAGATCCGCTTCGAAGAGGGCGGCGCAGCGGAGATGATCATGTCGGCCGGCGATCCGGTGCCGGTCAGCCGACGCTATTTGAAGGCGCTGAAAGAGCAACTGGGGCTGCGGGGGTGACTATGCCGGCGGCCACCGGCGGCGAGTATGCACGATGGCCAATACGATGACGCGTTGAGCCGCCCATTCATAGACCAGCAGATAGGACGGGGAGATGACCAGCTCGCGCGTGCCGGCTATCCGACCCGTTTTCCCGCTGGCGGGATGATGCACGAGGCGTGCCGCCGCGTCAGCGATTTTTGCATCATTTTCTGCGGCGGCGGCCGGATTTTTAAGTTCCAACCATTCATAAATCGCCAGACGATCGGCGATGGCGGGTTCCGTCCATGTCAGTTTCACAAAAGTCCTTTTGTGTTTTATTGCGTTGATTTGGCTCTGCGTTCGGCGAAATAAGCGGCCACCTCTTCATCGTCGGCGAACTTGCCTTCACGCAACGCCTTGCGGCTTACCTCGACCTTTTCCTTTAACCACTGGTCGTACTCTTCCTGCTGCGCCTGGCGGCTGACAAACTCGCGCATGAAATCACGCAGCAGTTGCGAAGCCGTGCGATCGGCGGCCTTTGCCGCGCTGGCGAAAGCAGTTTTTAACTCTTCATCCACGCGAATTACCACGGTAGATTCAGACATGGTATTTACCTCGTATATACAGCGTAATGATCACTATAGCACTGGTGCTTTATTGTTCAAGCAAAGACGCTCTGACGCTAAGCGCAATCTGAATTCATCAGGCTCCGACGGCGGCCATTTTGTTTGTCCTTGACGGGGTTACGCGGCGCTTATAGCTTTATTGCATCAACAGGCGCGTTTCGCGCCGCGTCAGCGTCAAAGGAACAGAAAATGAGTGAACCACGGATTATCGCCAAAGCGATGAAAGACGGAAAACCGGAGCAGGATCTGGTGATTTTGCCGGCGTTGGCCAACCGCCACGGGCTGATCACCGGGGCAACCGGCACCGGCAAGACGGTGACGCTGCAGAAAATGGCCGAACAGTTCTCGCGCATCGGCGTGCCGGTGTTCCTGTCCGACGTGAAGGGCGATCTGTCCGGCATCGGCGCCGAGGGCGTGCCTTCCGAGAAACTGCAGGCGCGCCTGGCGGCGATCGGCGTCACCGACTGGCAGCCGCAGGCCTGCACCATTATCCCTTGGGATATTTACGGCGAAAAGGGCCACCCGATCCGTGCCACGATTTCCGATCTCGGGCCGCTGCTGCTGGGGCGCCTGTTGGATCTGAACGAGGTGCAAAGCGGCGTGCTGCAGCTGGTGTTCAAGATCGCCGATGACAACGCGCTGCTGTTGCTGGACATGAAGGACCTGCGCGCCATGGTGCAGTTCGTCGGCGACAACGCCAAACAATTCCAGACTCAGTACGGCAATATCTCTGCCGCGTCGATCGGCGCCATCCAGCGCGGGTTGCTGACGCTGGAAGAACAGGGCGCCAACCAGTTCTTTGGCGAGCCGATGCTGGACATCAACGATCTGATGAAAACCGACGCCAACGGTCACGGCGTGATCAACCTGCTGGCGGCGGACAAGCTGATCAATCAGCCGAAGCTGTATTCGGTGTTCCTGCTGTGGCTGCTGGCCGAGCTGTTTGAGCACCTGCCGGAAGTGGGCGACCCTGAACAGCCGAAGCTGGTGTTCTTCTTCGATGAGGCGCACCTGCTGTTCAACGATGCGCCGGCGGCGCTGTTGACCAAGATCGAACAGGTGGTGCGCCTGATCCGCTCCAAAGGCGTCGGCATTTACTTCGTCACCCAGAACCCGCTGGACATTCCGGACAGCGTACTGGGCCAGCTGGGCAACCGCGTACAGCATGCGCTGCGCGCCTTTACCCCGCGCGATCAGAAGGCGGTGAAGACGGCGGCGCAAACCCTGCGCGCCAATCCGGCCTTCGATGCCGAAACGGCGATCACCGAGCTGGGTGTGGGCGAAGCGCTGGTGTCATTCCTCGATGAGAAGGGCCGGCCGAACGTGGTGGAGCGGGCGATGGTGATCGCGCCGGAATCCAAAATGGGCATGCTTGGCGCGGAAGGGCTGAACAGCGCGATCAACAAGTCGCCGCTGTATGGCCGCTATGAGGATATGATCGACCGCGAATCCGCCTACGAGAAGCTGTCGTCGGGTGGCTTCGCCACCGTCGGCACCCCGCAGCAGGGGCAGCAACCGCAGGCGCAACAGCAACAACAACAGCAGGCGGGCGGCGGCCTGATGGACGGCCTGAACGAGCTGCTGTTCGGTTCCACCGGCCCGCGCGGCGGCAAGCGCGACGGCATCGTCCAGACCGCCGCCAAGAGCATGGCGCGCGATCTCGGCCGCCAGATCCTGCGCGGTGTGCTGGGGTCGATCACCGGCGGCCGTAAAAAGTAAGCGGAAATTATCGTCGGCAGCGGCGGGTTAAATCAGTAAACTGTGGCGGCATTTTTCTCTGCCGGACCTAACATGCTGCTGCTGATCGATAACTACGACTCCTTTACCTATAACCTTTACCAGTACTTCTGCGAATTGGGCGCCGAGGTGCTGGTGAAGCGCAACGATGAGCTGCAGCTGGCCGATATCGAGCGGCTGGCGCCGCAGCATCTGGTGATTTCCCCTGGCCCCTGTACCCCGAACGAAGCGGGTATCTCGCTGGCCGCCATTCGTCATTTCGCCGGCAAGCTGCCGATCCTCGGCGTGTGCCTGGGGCACCAGGCGCTGGGGCAGGCGTTCGGTGCCGAGGTGGTGCGCGCCCGCGCGGTGATGCACGGCAAAACTTCGGCGATTCGTCACCTGGGCGTCGGCGTGTTTCATGGCCTGAGCGATCCGCTGACCGTGACCCGCTATCACTCGCTGGTGCTGAAAGCCGATACGCTGCCGGACTGTTTTGAAGTGACCGCCTGGAGCGAGCGCGACGGCGTGCGCGACGAAATCATGGGCATCCGCCACCGCACTTTGGCGCTGGAAGGTGTGCAGTTCCATCCGGAAAGCGTGCTCAGCGAGCAGGGCCACCAGCTGCTGGATAATTTCCTCAAGCGTTAATTCCGGTGCGTTTTTTTCGCCCGTCAGGCGTTTTGCGTTTGCGCTTGATTGGTTTTTTATGCATATTTCGTGATTATGTTTTCAATCTGACATTACGATAGCGCTGAAAAACTTTCAGGGTGGAGCCGAAAATGACTGAAAAATCCGCAGTGAGCCGCAGTACCTTTGACCAGGTGATCCTGCCTGTTTATGCGCCTGCCCAGTTTGTGCCGGTGCGCGGCCAAGGCAGCCGGGTCTGGGATCAGCAGGGAAAAGAGTACATCGATTTTTCCGGCGGCATCGCGGTGACGGCGCTGGGGCACTGCCATCCGGCGCTGGTCGAGGCGCTTAAACGCCAGGGCGAAACCCTGTGGCATACCAGCAACGTCTTCACCAATGAGCCCGCGCTGCGCCTGGCAAGCAAACTGATCGACGCCACCTTCGCCGATCGGGTGTTCTTCGCCAACTCCGGCGCTGAGGCCAACGAGGCGGCTTTCAAACTGGCGCGCCATTACGCCATTACCCGTCACAGCCCGTACAAAACCAAAATCATCGCTTTCTATAACGCGTTTCACGGCCGCACGCTGTTCACCGTGTCGGTGGGCGGGCAGGCCAAATACTCCGACGGGTTCGGGCCGAAGCCGGCCGACATCGTGCACGTGCCGTTCAACGATTTGGCGGCGGTGAAGGCGGTGATGGACGACCACACCTGCGCGGTGGTGATGGAGCCGATTCAGGGCGAGGGCGGTATTACGCCGGTCGACGCCGGTTTCCTCAAAGGCGTGCGCGAGTTGTGCGACCAACATCAGGCGCTGCTGGTGTTCGACGAAGTGCAAAGCGGCATGGGGCGCAGCGGCAAGCTGTTCGCCTATATGCATTATGGCGTGACGCCGGACATTCTCACCACCGCCAAGGCGCTGGGCGGCGGTTTCCCGGTCAGCGCCATGCTGACCACCGAAGACATTGCTTCGGTGATGCAGGTGGGCACCCACGGCACCACCTACGGCGGCAACCCGCTGGCCTGCGCGGTGGCAGAGGCGGCGCTGGACGTGATCAATACGCCGGAGGTGCTGAGCGGCATTGAGCAGCGTCATGCGCTGTATGTGCAGGCTTTGCAGCATATCGGCGATAAATACGGTATTTTCACCGCGATTCGCGGCATGGGGCTGCTGATTGGCGCCGAGCTGAAGCCGCATTATCACGGCAGGGCGCGTGACTTCCTCACCGCCGCCGCTGCGCGTGGGTTGATGATCCTCAACGCCGGGCCGAACGTGATCCGTTTCGCGCCGTCGCTGGTGGTGGAGCTGCAGGATATCGAGGCCGGCATGGCGCTGTTCGAGCTGGCGGTGCAGGATGTGATCAACGCCTGAAGCCCGGCGGCATATAACGGGGTGCGGCATGCCGCGCCCTTATTGATCGCGCAGTTTGCGCTTGAGCCAGATACCGTGGTGCGGGCGCTGGCGCCAGGCCAGCGACGAAATGGTGTGCATCACGCTCAGGTGCGACAAAATGCGCCGCAGATGGCGCTCCATCTCGGTGACGGGCATCTCCGGATGCAGATCCGGTGGTTGCATGATGCCGCTGTTGCCGCTGCTCGGGCCGTCGTATTCCAACCGCTGCTGGCAGCTTTGCAGCGCGATTTCACAGGCCTGCAGATACTCTTCCGCCAGCTTCGGCGTCAGCATGTAGTGCTCGCGCGCCAGAATGGTCATGGCGTTCAGGTGTTCGACGATGAATTGGCTATGAGTGACCCACAGCCGCATGTCCGCCAGATAGTTTGAGGCGAACCCCGGTTCCTGCATCGCCTGATTGAGCGAGGTGAACAGCGCGTTGTGCGCTTGGTTGACCTGCATGCGGGTATAGGCCAACGCGGTGGCGTCCGGTTCCGGTTGCTTCAGCATCAGCCGCAGCGCGGCTTGATCGTTCTCCAGCGCCTGATGGGCATTCTTGCGCAGCAGCCCGCTTTGCCACTGCGGCCACAGCCAAATGGTGCCGCCGAACGCCAGCACGCAGCCTATCAGCGTATCGATCAGGCGCGGTACCAGAAAATGCGAGCCGTTCAGCGCCAGCAGCTGCAGGGTGTAAACCGCCGTGACCGTAAAGCCAATCACCGACAACCCGTAGTTCTTGCGCGAAACCAGGTAGGCCAACAGCGTGATCACCAGCATGATGCTCAGCGTTTCTCCCTCCGGCAACTGCAGCTGCAGCAGCCCGGCCGCCAGCAATAGCCCGGCAATCGTGCCCAGCGCACGGTGCTGAATACGCACCCGGGTGGCGTTATACCCGTTTTGGCTCACCAGCATGATGGTGAGCAGGATCCAGTAAGGCTTCGGCAGGTTGAATACCGCACCCAGGCTGCTGCCGACCGCCAGCGTCACGCCCAGCCGCGCGGCGTTGCGCAGGGCGGTGGATTTGAACGACAGATAGCTGAGCAGCGCCGGCCAAAACGGCAGGCGGTGCTGGCCGGGCATCAGGTCGCGGCGGTACAGCGGATGCTGGGTGCGCAGCAGGCGGGCGATGCGGCTGAAGTGGTAATAACAAAACTGGCCGACCGGATTATCGGGATGCTGCGCCGCCATTTTTTCCAGCGCCGCCAGCTCGTGGGTCATGGAGAAGCGCTTCGAATGTTGATGGTAGAGAATATCGTGCGCCACCACGCGCAGCCGGCCGGCGATCACCTGAGCATTGCGGCGAATGATCGCTTCGGCCTGGCTCTGCTCCACCAGTTTTTGCACCTCTTCCGGCAGATGCAGGCTGACGGTGATGTGCTCCTGCAGGTCCATCGCCACCTGAAAGGCGCGCTGCAGGCGCTTTTGCTCGAGGTTGTTGGTGTGCGGCAGGAAATTAAGCTGTTGGTACAACAGGCTGATCAGATCCATCACCTTTTGCTGGCGCACCAGCAGCGGCGGCAGCGCGGTCTGCGGATCGGTGTGCTGGGTCAGCAGTGAGTATTTGGCTTCGAAATAGTCCGCCAGTTCCAGGTAGAGTTGGCTCAGCGTCTCGCGCATCGGCTGCTCTTTCCACAGCTTGAACCAGAACCAGGTGAATAAGCCGTACCAGGCGGTGCCGATCGCGTACAGCAGCGGCGCCTGCCAGATAGGCACCGTGCCGGCCGTGCTGAGGGCGAAGATGGCGGCTACCAGCGCCGCCGGCAACAGCCGGGCGTGCAGCGGGCTGATTTCGCCGGTGACGCCGAGCAGCAGCGCCAGGCCCAACATCAGCGCCGGCAGCGGCACGTGCCACAGCAGGGCCTGTTGCAGCAGCACGCCGCTGAAGGCGAACAGCGAACCGCCGACGATCAGTCGTTTAAAGAAGCGCTTATGCGGCGTATCCAGCCCGGCGATATTGCAGCAGGCGGGCACGAGGGAGAACATCAGGCCGAGCTGCAGCTGGCCTATCAGCAAGCCGAACAGCACCGGCAGGCACAACACCAGCGTTTGTCGCAGTGCGTAGTTGATTTCCGGGTGGTAGATCAGGCGGCGCCACATGGCAGAGAGCAGACAAAAAAACGGCGCAGACTGCGCCGTTTCTTCAGGGATTAACGGGTGCCGTAGACGACAATGGTTTTGCCGTGGGCGGAAATCAGGTTTTGATCTTCCAGCATTTTCAGAATACGGCCAACGGTCTCACGCGAGCAGCCGACGATCTGGCCGATCTCCTGACGGGTGATCTTGATCTGCATGCCGTCCGGGTGAGTCATGGCGTCGGGTTGCTTCGCCAGATTCAGCAGGGTTTGCGCGATGCGGCCGGTAACGTCCAGGAAGGCGAGGTTGCCCACTTTTTCGGAGGTGACCTGCAGGCGGCTCGCCATTTGGGCGGACAGACGCATCAGGATGTCCGGGTTCACCTGGATCAGCTGGCGGAATTTCTTGTAGGAAATTTCAGCCACTTCACAGGCGGTTTTCGCGCGAACCCAGGCGCTGCGCTCCTGGCCTTCTTCGAACAATCCGAGCTCGCCGATGAAATCCCCCTGGTTGAGGTAGGACAGGATCATCTCTTTACCTTCTTCATCCTTGATCAGCACCGCGACGGAGCCTTTCACGATGTAGTAAAGCGTTTCGGCCTTTTCACCTTGGTGAATCAGCGTACTCTTCGATGGATATTTGTGGATATGGCAATGAGACAGGAACCATTCGAGAGTAGGGTCTGTTTGCGGTTTGCCGAGAACCATTCGCTGTTATCCTCTGTTGTTATCGCTGCCTTGTGTCACAGGGGTCAGAGTTCCCTGTAAAACCCGCCTGTAGCCGCAGTCATGAGCGAGGGCTACCGGCAAGTTTTGAGGCGTGTCATAAAAATACGCTGTCGCTCTAGCATATTAACTTGCCGTAAGCGCTGCAAGCTACATTCTGTTAACATACCGGTAAAGGAGCCTTTCTCTGGGCGTTTCCCTGAAATTCAGTGTCCCGGAAAGATTTATTGCGGCTCTGTTTGTAGCACAGAGTAAGGCGGGTGTCTCGTGTTGTCTCGCTTCAGCATGATTAGCATCAGGTTACGTTGCCTGTTTCTATGCGAAAGCGTACTCTGATTTTAAGC
The DNA here is from genome assembly GCF_001808215.1 of Serratia sp. HMSC15F11. Lineage (NCBI taxonomy): Bacteria > Pseudomonadati > Pseudomonadota > Gammaproteobacteria > Enterobacterales > Yersiniaceae > Serratia > Serratia sp. HMSC15F11. The sequence goes on along the minus strand of NZ_KV792476.1, from coordinate 24,092 downwards.
AATCAACCGGAGTGACCAGAATGCAGGCAAGAGTTAAATGGGTGGAAGGGTTAACGTTTTTGGGTGAATCGGCTTCCGGCCACCAGGTGCTGATGGACGGCAACGCCGGTGATAAAGCGCCCAGCCCGATGGAGATGGTGCTGATGTCGGTGGGCGGCTGCAGCGCGATCGACGTGGTGTCCATCCTGCAAAAAGGGCGCAACGACGTGCGCGACTGCGAGGTGAAGTTGACCTCCGAGCGCCGCGAAGAAGCCCCGCGGCTGTTCACCCATATCAACCTGCACTTCATCGTTACCGGCCAGGACCTGACCGACAAGATCGTCGAGCGTGCGGTGAACCTGTCGGCGGAGAAGTACTGCTCGGTGGCGCTGATGCTCAACAAGGCCGCCACGGTGACCCACAGCTTCGAGATCCGCCAACCGGCGTAATCGAAACGGAGCGCGGCCCGGCGCCGCGCTCAACGCATTTATTCGATCTTCTTGCCTTCCAGCAACCGCTGCACCAGCGGCGCCATGATCAGCTCCATCGCCAGCCCCATCTTGCCGCCCGGCACCACTAACGTATTGATGTGCGAGATAAACGAGCCCTGCAGCATCGCCAGCAAATAGGGGAAGTCAATTTGATCCAGCCCGCGGAAGTGGATCACCACGAAGCTTTCGTCCAGTGAGGGAATCGCCTTGGCGGCGAACGGGTTGGAGGTGTCCACCGTCGGCACGCGCTGGAAGTTGATGTGGGTGCGCGAGAACTGCGGCGTGATGTAGTTGATGTAATCTTCCATCGAACGCACCACCGAATCCATCACTGCTTCGCGAGAGTGGCCGCGCTCGCCGGTGTCGCGGATCAGTTTCTGAATCCACTCCAGGTTGACGATCGGCACCACGCCGACCAGCAGATCGACGTGTTTGGCCACGTCATGGTGATCGGTGACCACGCCGCCGTGCAGCCCCTCGTAGAACAGCACGTCGGTCGGCGCCGGCAGCGGCTCCCACGGGGTGAAGGTACCCGGCACCTGATTGTAGGGCACCGCTTCGTCGTAGGTGTGCAGATACTTGCGCGAGCGCCCGGTGCCGTTCTTGCCATAGTCGATAAAGCTCTGCTGCAGCAGGCCGAAGTCGTTGGCCTCGGGGCCGAAATAGCTGATGTGTCTGCCCAGATCGCGCGCCTTGCGGATCGCCGCGTCCATTTCCGGCCGGGTGTAGCGATGGAAGCTGTCGCCCTCCAGCTCGGCGGCGCGGATGTTGAGCTGTTGGAAGATCTTACGGAACGCCACGCTGGTGGTGGTGGTGCCGGCGCCGCTGGAACCGGTCACCGCGATAACGGGATGTTTGGCAGACATGATGATTGTCACTCCGTGTTGAATGCGCCGGCGTCAGGGGATTATTGTGGTTCTTGTTGACGCTCTTTATCTCAGGAAAAATGGCGCGCGCTGGTTTGCAATGCCCCATTGTTACCTGATTTTTTCCGTCAGTCATAGAACCGAGCGCCACTAAATTTCTTCCTGCCCGGCGCGGAACTGGCCGCGCGGCATGATGTTGACGCTCTCGTGCAGTTCCGACCACACCAGCACCACTTCGCCGTTTTTCAGCTGGCGGCGCACGTCCTCCACCTTCTGTTCCAGCGAGCGTTCGTGTTCGCCGTAATCGGTGCCTTCGCGCAGTACAAAGGATTCGATCAGGCTGTTCAGGGTGTCGGTTGCCAGTTCTTGCCAGGGAATGATCACGTAGGGATGTCCAGATAAGGGGAAAGCCAGGCCGGAATGCGATGTTCCAGCCACATGTGCGGTTTTTTCAGCGTGCCGCCGACGAAGCCGACGTGGCCGCCGTACTCGGTCAGTTGATATTCGATATTGCGCGGCAGGCCGGCGACGTCGGGGATCACCTCATGGGTCATGAAGGGATCGTCCTTCGCATGGATGATCAGCAGCGGCGTCTGAATAGCCGGCAACAGCGGCAGGGCGCTGCAGCGGCGATAGTAGTCGATAGCGTCGCTAAAGCCGTGAATGCGCGAGGTGATGGCGTCGTCGAATTCGCGGATGCGCCGCAACCCGTTCAGCTGTGACAGCTTGAGCGGCAGAGTGTCCGGGTAGTGCAACAGCTTGCGGGTGGCGTTTTGTTTCAGCTGCCCCAACAGGTAGCGCTGATAAACGCGGGAGAAACCTTGCTCCATGCGGTAGGCGCAGGGCTCCAGCATCAGCGGCGCCGAGACCACCACCGCCGCCTGCAGCAGGCTGTCGGCGCCTTGCTGCGCCAGATAGCAGGCCAGCATGTTGCCGCCGAGCGAAACGCCTACCGCCGCGGTTGGCACCTCGCCGTAGCGGTCGCGCAGCCAGCGCAGGAAGAAGCGCGCATCTTCGGTTTCACCGGAGTGGTAGATGCGTTGCTTGCGGTTGGGCACGCCGCTGCAGCCGCGAAAGTGCATCACCACGCCGAGCCAGCCGCGCTCACGCCAGGCGTTGAGCAGGCCGTGCGCGTAGGGGCTGTAGAAGCTGCCTTCCAGGCCGTGGAACAGCACCGCGCGCGGTTTGTCGCGCGCCTGCGCCGGATCTTCGCTCCAGGCGAGATCGACGAAATCGCCGTCGGGCAATTCCAGCCGTTGCCAATGCGGTTTCAATAACACGCGGCGGCGCACCAACCGCGGCAACAGCGTTTGCAGGTGCGGGTTACTGGCCCCGGTCAGAGGGCGAAAGTTGTTAGGCATAGGCTGAGTAAAAATGTTGTGGGCGGCTATTGTGAGATCCCTAGCGCACTGTTAGCTTCAATACCAAGAACTAACAATGATACTGCAAAAAAGCGCCTTGGGTGAGGAGCACCCGTGCCATGGAACCGAGTTTATTCCTTTCGATGCTGGGCTTCCTGTGGGTTGCCGCCATCACGCCTGGCCCCAATAACCTGCTGTTGACCACCTCTGGCGCTAACTTCGGCTTTATGCGATCGCTGTGGCTGATGGTCGGTATCATGCTCGGCATGCAAAGCATTTTGCTGCTGGTGGCCTTCGGCGTCGGCAGCCTGATCCTGGTCTACCCGTCGTTGCACCTGATCCTGAAAATCCTCGGCAGTCTGTACCTGCTGTGGCTGGCGTGGAAAGTCGCCACCGCCGCCTATGAAAAACTGGAAACCGACGTGGCGCCGCCGCAGCCGGTGCGGCTGTATCAGGGCTGGCTGTTGCAGTTCCTCAACCCGAAAGCCTGGCTGATGGCGCTGGGGGCGGTGGCCAGCTTCAGCCTGGCGGGCGATAAGTACAACGGGTCCATTGCGGCGATCGCGCTGGGCATTTTGGTGGTCAACATCGTCGCCGGCATTATCTGGCTGGCGTTCGGCACCGTGATCGGCCGCCTGCTGCGCAGCAAAAAGGCCTGGGTTATCTTCAACGTTTCCATGGGGTTGTTGACCGCAGCCTGTGTGTTACTGATCTGGCATTAAGGAGCGAACGATGGCGGAAAATTATTATCACGTGGTTGCCTTTACCGGCAAAGGGCTGCGTGGCAACCCAGCCGGGGTTTGCCTGCTGGCGCAGCCGCTGCCGCCGGAGCGGCTGCAGGCGATCGCCAACGAGATCGGCCTGCCGGAAACCAGCTTTGTCTGGGATGACGGCGATATGACCGCCATCCGCTGGTTTACCCCAGAACGCGAGGTCGATCTTTGCGGCCACGGCACCCTGGCGGCGGCACATGTGATGTTCAGTGCGGTCAATCCGGCGCGGCAGGATATCCGCTTCCGTTCGGCCGGCGGCGAGCTGTTCGTCAAGCGCGATGCGCAGGACGGGGAACGACTGGTGCTCGACTTCCCCGCCCGGCCGCCGCAGAAGGTGGCTGAGCCGGCGGGCCTCGCGGCGCTGCTGGGCGTGCAGCCGCTGGAGGTGTGGCAGGCGAAAGCGCTGATGGTGGTGCTGGAAAATGAGGCGCAGGTACGCGCGCTGCGGCCGGACATCCCGGCGCTGATCGCGCTGGCCGGGTGTGCGGTAATCGTTACCGCGCCGGGTGACACCGTGGACTTCGTGTCGCGCTATTTCACGCTCGACGGCGGTGAAGATCCGGTTACCGGCTCTGCGCACTGCACGCTGATGCCTTATTGGACGGCGCGTCTCGGCCGCCATCGGCTGCAGGCGCAGCAGGTTTCGGCTCGCGGCGGCGAACTGTTCTGCGAACTGCACGGGGATCGCACGCTGCTCGGCGGCTATGCTCATGTGTTCCTGCGCGGAAGTCTCGCGCTGTAACCCGCGTTTATATTACTCACGGTAATAAAGAAGACTTTTTTATTCTTTTATCGCTCGCCATCGCTCAGATAAAACTGTCAGCAACTGAACAGATTTTTATCAACGGAGCGGAACATGGCGGGCAAACTCTTTTCCTTACGCAACGCGGCGCTGTTGGCGCTGTCGCTCAGCGCAGCCAGCGCCTACGCGGTGGACGTGACCGTGGCGTACCAGACGTCGGCAGAACCGGCCAAGGTGGCGCAGGCGGAAAACAGCTTCGCCAAACGGTCCGGCGCGACCGTCGACTGGCGTAAGTTCGACAGCGGCTCCAGCGTGCTGCGTGCGTTGGCCTCCGGCGACGTGCAGATCGGCAATATCGGCTCCAGCCCGCTGGCGGTGGCCGCCAGCCAGAAACTCCCCATCGAAGTGTTCCTCATCGCCTCGCAGCTCGGCAGCTCCGAAGCGCTGGTGGTGAAGAATGACATCAAAAGCCCGCAGGATCTGATCGGCAAGCGCATTGCGGTGCCGTTTATCTCCACCACCCATTACAGCCTGCTGGCCTCGCTCAAGCATTGGGGCATCAAGCCTGAGCAGGTGAAGATCCTCAATCTGCAGCCGCCGGCCATCGCCGCCGCCTGGCAGCGCGGCGACATCGACGGCGCCTACGTCTGGGCGCCGGTGGTCAACGAACTGGCCAAACAGGGCAAGGTATTGACCGACTCCGCGCAAGTGGGCGAATGGGGCTCGCCGACGCTGGACGTGTGGGTGGTGCGCAAAGATTTTGCCGAGAAACATCCCGACGTGGTGACCGCCTTTGCCGCCAGCGCCCTGCAGGCGCAAAAGGCCTACCTGGCGGCGCCGGAGCAGTGGCTGAAAGATCCGAGCCATCTCAGCACGCTGGCGCGCCTGAGCGGGGTGCCGGAAGCGCAGGTGCCGGAGCTGGTGAAGGGGAACCGTTATCTGCCGGTGGCGGATCAGGTTGCCCAACTCGGCCAGCCGGTGGACAAGGCGATCCGCGATACCGCCGAATTCCTCAAGCAGCAGGGCAAGATCCCGCAGGTCGACAGCGACTACAGCGCTTATGTGACCGACCGTTTTGTGAAACAGGTGCAGGCTGCGCCGCAGTCGTAAGGAAGCAGGATGCTAAACGTCAATCATCTTTCAGCAGAGTATCAGGGGCGGCCCGCGCTGCGTGACGTGTCGTTCCAGATCGCCGCCGGGCAACTGGTGGTGGTGCTCGGCCCGTCGGGCTGCGGCAAGACCACGCTGCTGAATTTGATCGCCGGGTTTATCGAGCCTTCAGCTGGCAGCATCACGCTGGATGGAACGCCCGTTCACGGCCCAAGCGCCGAACGGGGCGTGGTGTTCCAGCATGAGGGCTTACTGCCGTGGCGCAACGTGGTGGACAACGTCGAGTTCGGCCTGCAGCTGGCCGGCGTCGGCAAGGCGCAGCGCCGCCAGGTGGCGGAGCAGATGCTGCAGCGCGTGGGGCTGGCGGGCTATGAACAGCACTTTATCTGGCAGCTTTCCGGCGGCATGCGCCAACGCGTCGGCATCGCCCGCGCTCTGGCCGCCGATCCGCGGCTGTTGTTGTTGGACGAGCCGTTCGGCGCCCTGGACGCGTTCACCCGCGAGCAGATGCAGGAGCTGTTGCTGACCATTTGGCGTGATACCGGCAAGCAGGTGTTGCTGATCACCCACGATATCGAAGAGGCGGTGTTCCTCGCCAGCGAACTGCTGCTGCTGTCGCCGGGGCCTGGGCAGGTGGTGGAGCGGCTGTCGCTGAACTTCGGCCAACGCTATGCCGACGGCGAAGCCTGCCGCGCTATCAAATCCGATCCTGAATTTATCGCGCAGCGCGAATACGTGCTGGGCAAAGTTTTCCAACAGCGCGAGGCCTTGCTATGAGCCTGCATTCCACTCTGAAGGCCGCGGCGCAGCCGCAGGGCAAAGCGACGCGCCGTTTCAGCGTGCCGCGCAACGTTTGGCTGAGCGGCGCCACGCTGTTGACGGTGTTGATCGTCTGGTGGGGCGTGACGGCGCTGCAGCTGATCAGCCCGCTGTTTCTGCCGGCGCCGCAGCAGGTACTGCACCAACTGATCACCATCGCCAGCCCGCAAGGTTTTATGGACGCCACGCTGTGGCAACATCTGGTGGCCAGCCTGGGGCGCATTCTGGTGGCGCTGTTGGCGGCGGTGATCGTCGGCATTCCGGTGGGCATCGCCATGGGGCTGAACGACACGGTGCGCGGCATCCTCGATCCGCTGATTGAGATCTATCGCCCGGTGCCGCCGCTGGCCTATCTGCCGCTGATGGTGATTTGGTTCGGCATCGGTGAAACCTCAAAGATCTTGCTGATTTATCTGGCGATCTTCGCGCCGGTGACGCTGTCTGCCGTGGCCGGCGTGCGCAGCGTGGCGCAGGTGAGGGTGCGTGCCGCCCGCGCGCTGGGCGCCACGCGTTGGCAGGTGCTGCGTTTTGTGGTGCTGCCGAGCGCGCTGCCGGAGATCCTGACCGGCATTCGCATCGGGCTGGGCGTCGGCTGGTCGACGCTGGTGGCCGCCGAACTGATCGCCGCCACGCGCGGCCTGGGATTTATGGTGCAATCCGCCGGTGAGTTTCTGGCGACCGACGTGGTGTTGGCCGGCATCGGCGTGATTGCGGTGATTGCATTTGGGCTGGAGCTGGGGCTGCGTGCCCTGCAGCGCCGATTGACCCCGTGGCATGGAGTACAGCAATGAACGAACGTCTGAATATCACCCCGCTGGGGCCTTACATCGGGGTGCTGGTGGAAAACGTCGAGTTGGCCCGGCCGCTGGGCGACGGCCAGTTTGAACAGCTTTATCACGCCTTGCTGAAGCATCAGGTGCTGTTCTTCCGCAATCAGCCGATCACGCCGCTGCAGCAGCGCGATCTGGCCGGCCGCTTCGGCGATCTGCATATCCATCCGGTCTATCCGCACGCCACCGACGTGGAAGAGATCATCGTGCTCGATACCCACGACGACAACCCGCCGGACAACGATAACTGGCATACCGACGTGACCTTTATAGAGAACCCGCCGCTGGGGGCGATCCTGGCGGCCAAGACCTTGCCTTCCACCGGCGGCGATACGCTGTGGGCCAGCGGCATCGCGGCCTACGAGGCGCTGTCGGCGCCGTTCAGAACGCTGCTCGCAGGGCTGCGTGCGGAGCATGACTTCACCAAGTCGTTCCCGGAACACAAACATCGCGGCAGTGAAGAGGAGCATCAGCGCTGGCAGCTGGCGGTGCAGAAAAACCCGCCGCTGCTGCATCCGGTGGTGCGCACCCACCCGGTCAGCGGCCGGCAGGCGCTGTTCGTCAATGAAGGCTTCACCACGCGGATCGTCGACCTGGCGCCGAAAGAGAGCGACGCTTTGCTGAACTTCCTGTTTGCTCACATCACCAAACCGGAGTTTCAGGTGCGCTGGCGCTGGCAGGAAAATGACGTGGCGATCTGGGATAACCGCGTGACGCAGCACTACGCCAACGCGGATTATCTGCCGCAGCGGCGCATCATGCACCGCGCGACCATTCTGGGGGATAGGCCTTTTTACAAGGCCTGAGGCTTAGGCTTCGAAAGCCTGCGTTAACTGTTCCAGCTGTTCCTGTGCATCCAGCCAGGTCATTTCCGTCTCTTCCAGCGCGGATTTGGCCTGGCTTTGCTTTTGCAGGCAGTCGGTCAACTCGGCCTTGCGGCTGATGTCGTACAGTGCGGAATCCGCCAACTGTTCCTCCACCGCCGCCAGTTCGGCGCCCAGTTTTTCCATCTGCTGTTCCAGCTTGGCGATCTGCTTGCGCAGCGGTTGGGTCTGCGTACGGAACTCCGCTTCGCGGCGTTTTTGATCCTTGCGCGCTTGCGCGCTGTTGCCGCCGCTCTCTTTTTCCGGTGCGTCCTGCTGGCTTTCCTGGCGCTGCAGGTCGACAAGCCACTGCTGGTAGTCGTCGAGATCGCCCTCGAAAGGCTCGACCTGGCCGTCGTGCACCAGGTACAGATCGTCGGTGGTGGAACGCAGCAGGTGACGGTCGTGCGAGACCACCACCAACGCGCCTTCGAAATCGATCAGCGCCTCGGTCAGCGCCTGACGCATGTCGAGATCCAGGTGGTTGGTCGGTTCATCGAGCAGCAGCAGGTTAGGGCGCTGCCAGACGATCAGCGCCAGCACCAGCCGCGCCTTCTCGCCGCCGGAGAAACGTTCGGTCACTTCGCTGACCTTGTCGCCCTGGAAGCCGAAACCGCCCAGATAGTCGCGCAGCTGCTGCTCCAGCACCCGTGGTGCGATGCGGCTCAGGTGCTGCAGCGGCGATTCGTCGGCACGCAGGAATTCCAGCTGGTGCTGGGCGAAGTAACCCAGCTTGATGCCTTTCGCCAGGCCTATCTCGCCGCTCAGCGGTGCCAGGGTGCCGGCCAGCAGTTTGATCAGCGTCGATTTACCGGCGCCGTTGCGGCCGAGCAGGCCAATGCGCGAGCCGGGCACCAGGTTCAGCTTGATTGACTTCAGGATAACCTTGTCGCCATACCCGGCGCTGACTTTGTCCATGCGCAGCAGCGGGTTCGGCAGGCTTTCCGGCGGACGGAAGCTGAAGGTGAACGGGTTGTCGACGTGCGCCGGGGCGATCAGCTCCATGCGCTCCAGCATCTTGATGCGGCTCTGCGCCTGCTTGGCCTTGGAGGCCTTTGCCCGAAAACGGTCGATATAACTTTGCAGGTGCGCCACTTTTTCTTGCTGATGCTGATAAAGCGACTGTTGCTGCGCCAATTTGGTGGCGCGCTGGCGTTCGAACGACGAGTAGTTGCCGGTGTATTCGTTCAGGGTCTGCTGTTCGATATGCAGGATCTTGTCGACAATCGGATCGAGGAAGTCGCGATCGTGCGAGATCAGCACCAGCGTGCCGGGATAGCTTTTCAGCCAGCGCTCCAGCCAGATCACCGCATCGAGATCCAGGTGGTTGGTCGGTTCGTCGAGCAGCA
>NZ_KV792476.1:0-14889 GCF_001808215.1 Serratia sp. HMSC15F11 | reverse complement strand
CAGGTGGTTGGTCGGTTCGTCGAGCAGCAGCAGGTCGGAACGGCACACCAGCGCCTGCGCCAGGTTGAGGCGCATGCGCCAGCCGCCGGAGAAGTCGCGCACCGGGCTTTGCAGCTGTTCGTTGGAGAAGCCGAGCCCGTGCAGCAGGCTGGCGGCGCGGGAGCGGATGGTCCAGGCGTCGATGGCGTCCAGCTTGCCGTGCAGGGTGGCGATGGCGTGGCCGTCGTTGCGATCGTTGGCCGCCTGCAATTCGGCTTCGAGTTGGCGAAACTCGCGGTCGCCGTCGATAACATACTCGATTGCCGGCACGTCCAGCGCCGGTGTCTCCTGGTTGACCCAGGCCAGCGCCCAGTTGCCGGGGAAGGTGAAGCTGCCGCCGTCCGCCGCGATCTCGCCCTTCAGCAGCGACAGCAGCGTGGATTTGCCGCAGCCGTTTTTACCCACCAGGCCGACCTTCTGACCTGGATTAACCGTCGCCGTGGCGTTGTCCAGCAGGACGCGGATGCCGCGTCGGATTTGTAGCGAGGAGAATACAATCATAAAGCGCCGTATGTTCAGAGTATGTTAAATTATCATTAAGGTAACAGAACGCGCACCGCGCGCTGTTTTTGTCTTTGCGATGCATGGTAACGGAAAACCGCTACCCTGACGACGCTTTGGAGGGGAATGATGTCGCAGCCGCCCAAGGTCTTGCTGCTGTATGCCCATCCGGAATCCCATGACTCGGTGGCGAACCGGGTTTTGCTTCGACCGGCGCAGCAGTTGGAACATGTCACCGTGCACGATCTCTACGCGCACTACCCCGATTTTTTTATCGATATCCATCACGAACAACAGCTGCTGCGTGAGCATCAGGTCATCGTGTTTCAACACCCCCTGTATACCTACAGCTGCCCGGCGCTGCTGAAGGAGTGGCTGGATCGCGTGCTGTCGCGCGGCTTTGCCAGCGGCGTGGGCGGCAATGCGCTGGCGGGCAAATACTGGCGTTCGGTGATCACCACCGGCGAACCGGAAGGCGCCTACCGCACCGGCGGTTATAACCACTACCCGATGGAAGATATTCTGCGGCCATTCGAGCTGACCGCCGGGATGTGCCATATGCATTGGCTGACGCCGTTCGTGGTGTATTGGGCGCGGCGGCAAAAGCCGGAGGTGCTGCGTAGCCATGCGGACGCCTACGGCGAGTGGCTGAGCCACCCGCTGCCACGCGGAGGGCGGTGAGCATGGAAGGATCGACCTTACTGACCGCCATTTTACTGTTCCTGTTCGCTGCGGTGGTGACGGTGCCGATCGCCCGTCGCCTGGGGATCGGCGCGGTGCTGGGCTATCTGATCGCCGGCATCGCCATCGGCCCCTGGGGATTGGGCTTCATTCGCGACGTCGACGAGATCCTGCACTTCTCCGAGCTGGGCGTGGTGTTCCTGATGTTCATCATCGGTCTGGAGCTGAACCCCAGCAAGCTGTGGGAGCTGCGGCGTTCGATCTTCGGCGCCGGCGCCGGCCAGGTGTTGATCACCGCGGCGGTGCTGGGCGCGTTACTGTACCTGACGCACTTCGCCTGGCAGGCGGCGGTGATCGGCGGCGTCGGCCTGGCGATGTCTTCCACCGCCATGGCGCTGCAGCTGATGCGCGAGAAGGGCATGAACCGCAACGAAGGGGGGCAGCTCGGCTTCTCGGTGCTGCTGTTCCAGGATATGGCGGTGATCCCGGCGCTGGCGCTGATCCCGATTCTGGCCGGCGCCGGCGGCACCAGCGACGACTGGGCGAAGATCGCGCTCAAGGTGGCGGCGTTCGGCGGCATGCTGATCGGCGGTCGTTTCCTGCTGCGGCCGCTGTTCCGCTATATCGCCGCTTCCGGCGTGCGCGAGATCTTCACCGCCGCGGCGCTGTTGCTGGTGCTCGGCTCGGCGCTGTTTATGGAAGCGCTCGGCCTGTCGATGGCGCTCGGCACCTTCATTGCCGGGGTGCTGCTGGCGGAGAGCGAATACCGCCACGAGCTGGAAATCTCCATCGAGCCGTTTAAAGGGCTGCTGCTGGGGTTGTTCTTTATCTCGGTGGGCATGGTGTTGAATATCGGCGTACTCTACACCCATCTGGCCGAGGTGTTGATCGGCGTGCTGGTGCTGGTGACGGTCAAATCCGGCGTGCTCTACGGCGTGTCGCGCCTGTTCGGCCTGCGCAGTTCGGTGCGCCTGCAGTTCGCCGGGGTGCTCAGCCAGGGCGGTGAGTTCGCCTTCGTGCTGTTTTCGGCGGCGGGCGCCCAAAAGGTGCTGCAGCCGGATCAACTTTCTTTGCTGCTGGTGGTGGTGACGCTGTCGATGATGACCACGCCGCTGCTGATGCAGGCCATCGACCGCATTTTGGCGCGCCGCTATAACGCCAAAGACGAAGACGAGGAGACGCCGTACGTGGAAGATGACGATCCGCAGGTGATTATCGTCGGCTTCGGGCGTTTCGGCCAGGTGATCGGCCGCCTGTTGATGGCCAACAAAATGCGCATTACCGTTCTGGAGCGCGACGTCAGCGCCGTTGGCGTACTGCGGCGCTACGGCTACAAGGTTTATTACGGCGATGCCACCGAGCTGGAGCTGCTGCGCGCGGCGGGCGCCGAGAAGGCCAAGTCGATCGTGATCACCTGCAACGAGCCGGAAGACACCATGGAGATCGTGCGGCTGTGCCAGCAACACTTTCCGAACCTGAGCATTCTGGCGCGGGCGCGCGGCCGCGTGGAGGCGCATGAGTTGCTGCAGGCGGGGGGAAAACAGTTCAGCCGCGAAACCTTCTCCAGCGCGCTGGAACTGGGGCGCAAGGCGCTGATGGAGTTGGGGATGCACCCGCATCAGGCCTTCCGCGCCCAGCAGCATTTCCGCCGCCTGGATATGCGCATGCTGCGTGAACTGATGCCGCCGCATCAGGGCGATGTGGCGCAAATTTCCCGCGTGAAAGAGGCGCGGCGCGAGCTGGAAGAGCTGTTCCATCGCGAAATGCAAAAAGAAAGCCGCCAATTCGACGGCTGGGACGAATACGAATAAGCGGGAGCATAACGATGTCTGCAACACGTAAAAGATTTATCGCCGGGGCGGTGTGCCCGAGCTGTAGCGCCATGGATACGCTGGCGGTATGGCGGGAGGATCAGGTGGAGGTGGTGGAGTGCGTCAAGTGCGGCCACCATCAGCGCCAGACCGACCAACAGGTGGAAAAACACGTTCGCCCGCAAGAGCAGGTGATCGGCATTTTCCAGCCGAAGTAGCGTTTTTTTATCCCGGAGGGTACAGCGAGGCAGATTTCCGTTACAATCTGTCCGGAAAAGGCGCGCATCCCGATAACGGTGTGCGTCCTAGTAGCCAACGGTAGGAGATATCATGAAAGTAGCAAAAGACTTGGTGGTCAGCCTGGCTTACCAAGTACGTACAGAAGACGGTGTTTTGGTTGATGAGTCTCCGGTGAGCGCACCGCTGGACTATCTGCACGGGCATGGTTCTCTGATCGCAGGTCTGGAAAAAGCACTCGAAGGCCACGACGTTGGCGATCGTTTTGACGTTCACGTCGGCGCGAACGACGCGTACGGCAACTACGACGAAAACCTGGTGCAGCGCGTACCGAAAGACGTCTTCATGGGCGTTGACGAACTGCAGGTCGGCATGCGTTTCTTGGCTGACACCGATCAGGGCCCGGTACCGGTTGAAATCACCGAAGTTGACGGCGACCACGTGGTGGTTGACGGCAACCACATGCTGGCCGGCCAAAACCTGAACTTCAACGTGGAAGTTGTCGCGATCCGCGAAGCGACCGAAGAAGAACTGGCGCACGGCCACGTACACGGCGAGCACGACCATCACCACGAACACGGTGAAGGCTGCTGCGGCGGTCACGGCCACAGCCACGATCACGACCATGGTCACGACCACGGTAAAGGTGGTTGCGGTAACGGCGGCTGCGGCTGCCACTAAGCAGAGCGCAGTGACGAGACAAGAGGGCGGCCATCGGCTGCCCTTTTTTATGCGCGGCGCACCGGGCGCCGAACGGTACAACAGGACATGCCATGGCCACCATGAAAGACGTTGCGCGCCGCGCCGGCGTTTCCACGGCTACCGTCAGCCGGGTGATCAATAATACCGCCTACGTTGAACCGGTGACCCGCGAACGCGTCGAGAAAGCGATGCGCGAGTTTAACTACCATCGCAACGCCGCCGCGCTGGCGCTGGCGAAAAGAAGCGGCAATATGCTGGGATTGCTGACCGGCAACCTCGACGATCCATTTTTTTCACGCCTGGCGCGGGGCGTGGAAGACATCACGCGGCAGGCCGGCGTGCGGTTGATGTTGTGCAGCGGCGGGCATCAGGCCGAGCTGGAAAAAAGCGGCCTCGATTTTCTCATCAACCAGGGATGCGAAGCCATCGTGGCGCACGTCACGCGCATGGGGGAGGAGGAGCTGCTGCGCTACGCCGCCCACACGCCTGCGCTGGTGCTGATCAATCGTTATCTGCCCGCCATCGCCAACCGTTGCATCTGGCTCGACAACGCCAATGCGGCGCAGACGGCGACCGAGTTGCTCATACGCCAGGGGCATCGGAGAATTGCCTGCGTGACGGCGGATCTGCCGATAGACGACCGCGCGCAGCGGTTAGCGGGTTACCGTAAGGCCATGGCCGCCGCCGGCATTGAGGTACCCGGCAGCTGGATCATCAGCGTGCCCTTCAACGAGCGAGGGGGCGAACTGGCGGCCGAGCGCGTGCTGGCCAGCGACCCACGCTTCACTGCCGCAGTGACCTTCAACGACGTGATGGCCGCCGGCATGATGCGCACCTGCCACCAACGGCACATTCAGCTGCCTGAGGCGCTGTCGATCGTCGGTTTTGACGACATTGCCTTGGCGAAGTATCTCCACCCCGCGTTGACCACCGTGCATTATCCCATCGAGAAAATGGCTCGGCGTGCCGCGCGCCTGGCGCTACAGATTCACAGCGGCAGCGACGTCGCGCCACGAAACAACCGCTTTTCGGCCGAACTTATCCTGCGAGACTCAGTCGCCGACGGCGAACCGCATGAGCAAAGCAAGCGCGGCGAATGAGAGACGGCTCACACAACGCCATCTCATGAAACCGATTACATGGCCGGTTGCCTGCGCTCACATCCTCCAATTACCGAAGCCATTACGCTGTTGCAGTACCCCATCTTCAACAGGAGCCGTATATGGATAATAAGAAAACGCTCAACCTTGGGCTGGCGACGCTGCCGATTGTGGCCATGCTGTTGCTGCTCATCATCGGCTATGGCCAGTTTGGTCTGCGCATTGAACCGCTGCTGCTGGTTTCCGCCGCCATTGCCGCGGCGTTAGCCTGGTGGCAAGGCTACCGCTGGGACGACATCATCGAGGCCATCGTGGCCAAGCTGGCGAAGGCGATGCCGGTGATCATGATCCTGATCTGCGTGGGCGGCCTGATCGGCACTTGGATGATCAGCGGCACAATTCCTTACATGGTGTATTGGGGGCTGAAGCTGATCAGCCCGCAATACATTCTGATCGCCGCGTTCTTCATCACCAGCGTGATCTCGGTGTGCACCGGCACCTCGTGGGGGGCGGCCGGCACCGTGGGCGTGGCGCTGATGGGCGTGGCCGCCGGTCTGGACGTGCCGCTGGCCGCCGCGGCCGGGGCGGTGGTGTCCGGCGCTTACTTCGGCGACAAAATTTCGCCGTTGTCCGATTCGACGAACTTCGCGGCTATCGTTGCGGATACCGATCTCTACAGCCATATCCAGCATCTGATGTACACGACGCTGCCGAGTTTTATCCTGGCCGCCGTGGTGTACCTGATCGCCGGCCACACCGGTGCGGTGGGCAGTGTGGCAACGCCCGAAAAAGTGACCGAAATTGTCGGTGCGCTGGAGGGGCTGTACCACTTCAATCTGCTGCTGATCCTGCCGCCGGTGCTGGTGCTGTGGGGCGCGGTGACCAAACGGCCGGTGATCCCCGTCATGCTGGCCGCCTGCGCGCTGGCGATCGCCATCGGCATCGCGCTGCAGGGCTTTAGCCTGCAGCAGGGGCTGAATGCGTTGATGGACGGCTTCAATCTGTCGATGTTCGCCACTCAGGGCCATAACGTCGAAGGGATCGTCGCCGATGTGCCGCGCCTGCTGAACCGCGGCGGCATGTTCTCGATGATGAGTACGATCCTGCTGGTGTTCTGCGCCTTTTCCTTCGCCGGCGCCCTGACGCTGACCGGCGCGCTGACGGTGATCATCAGCCGGCTGCTGAAAGTGGTGCACACCACCGGCCAGCTGATCGCCGCCACCGTTGCCACCACTATCCTGGTGACCGGCGCGACCAGCGACGGCAAGCTGGCGCTGCTGATCCCGGCGGAGCTGTTCAAAGGGGCCTATCGACGCATGGGGCTGGACAACAAAAATCTGTCGCGCACCGTCGAAGATGCGGGCACCGTCATCGAACCGCTGATCCCGTGGACGGCCGCCGGCATTTACATGGCCACCACGCTGGGGGTCAGCACCCTCGATCTGCTGCCGTGGGCGATCCAATGTTATGCCGCGGTGGTGTTCGCCCTGATTTATGGGTTCACCGGCTTCGGTATCGCCAAACTCCAACCTCAGAACGACTTGCAGCGTAAGGAAGCCTGACATGACGAGTCATTTCAACGCCATCATCGATCGCCACAACACCGGCTCCGTGAAGTGGGACTTCATCGACCGCTATCTGCAACTGGACGGCAGTGAACTGTTGCCGATGTGGGTGTCCGATTTCGACTTTCCGTGCCCGCCGGAGGTGCAGCAGGCACTGCATCAGCGGGTGGACCACGGCGTCTTTGGCTACAGCGAACGCGACGACGCTTACTATGAGGCGGCGATCGACTGGTTTGCCAAGCGGCACGGCTTGCCGCTGCGGCGCGAATGGTTCACGTCGATTGAAGGGGTAGTGCCGGGGTTGGCGATGCTGATCCAACTGCTCAGCAAGCCGGGGGATGGCGTGGTGGTGCAGGGGCCGTACTATGGCTCGTTCGCCAAGATAGTCACCATGAACGGCAGAGAGGTGATTGAAAACCCGCTGCTGGAAACCCCGCAGGGATACCGGATCGATTTCGACCAGCTGGCCGCCTGCCTGGCGCAGCGTAAACCGCCGCTGTTGTTGCTGTGCAATCCGCACAACCCGACCGGCCGTTGCTGGCGCCGCGAGGAACTGGAGCGGCTCATGGCGCTCTGCCACGCCCACGACGTCACGGTGATCTCCGATGAAATTTGGGCCGACCTGCTGCTGCCCGGCGAGACGTTTACGTCGGTGTTGCATCTGGGTGAGGAATATCGCGAGCGGGTAATTGCGGCGACGTCCGCCAGCAAAACGTTCGGCCTCTCCTCGCTGCGCATTTCGAATTTCCTGATCCCCAACGCCCGGCTTCGGCAGGCGTTTGTCGATCGGCTGAACGCCCACGGGCTGGATGTGTTCAACGCGCTGTCGATGACGGCGGCGACCGCGGCCTATCAACGGGGCGCTGCCTGGCTTGATGAGCTGCTCGACTACCTGGCGGAGAACCGGTGTTGGTTTAAGCAGGCGCTGGCGGACGCCGCACCCTGGTGCACGATGACCCAGGCTGAAGGAACCTATCTCGCCTGGCTGGATTGCCGCTCGCTGGGTTTGAACGATGCTGACTTGCAGCAGGCGCTGGTGGCGGTGGCGAAGCTGGCGCCGTCGATGGGCAGCGGTTTCGGCCCTCAGGGGAGCGGTTTTATCCGTATCAACCTGGGGTGCCCGCGCCGGTATCTCGAGCGTGCCGTCGCAGGGCTGGCACGCCTGAAATAACCGCATGGCAGGCCCTCAATAGTGCGGCGGAGGCGTTTCTTCCGATTGCGAGGCGATCATTGAGGTTTGGGTCGAGCGCAGCTTGTCGGTCAACATGCGCAGATGTTCGCGCATCTTCAGCATTTCCATTTGATGCTGGATGACGGTCTGGTTGAGCTCTTCGATGGTGAGCTCTTGGAAGGCCTGACGGCTCTCCAGTTCTTCAAGCCGCTGTAGCAGGCGTTGAGTGTCGGCGTTGTGCATGAGGGTACCTCTGACGCGATAAAATCCTGATTCGGCGCTATGGTAACAGCTGGCGCCGGGTTTGCTCGCGCTATTTCTCCAGACGGCGCGCAACGTTGCGATCGGCAGTGTAAAGTGCTGAAAAGTTGCGCGCTCGATACGCCGTTTTTTGCTAACCTCGCCGAATATTCTGCAAGAAAAATCTGATTTATCATGCGAGTAGCACGCGGTGGGAAACTTCTTGGCAAAGCGGGAGTCACACTTTGACTCGATTGGTTACCTGTGCGACTGTTTTGTTTTGTTTCAGGCAGCTATAGTAGCCCGGTTATCTTACCTAATGATTGTTTGGGGCATTGCTTCAGACACTGGAGAAATGGATGAAATCTTTGTTTAAAGTCACGCTTCTGGCAACCACCATGGCTTTTGCTCTGAATGCGACCCAGGTCATGGCAGCCGATGCCGCCAAACCGGCAGAAGCCGCTAAACCAGCGGACGCGGCAGCAGCACCGAGCACCGGCAAGTTCAAAAACGACGACGAGCAAGCGGCTTACGCACTGGGCGCCTCTCTCGGCCGTTACATGGACAACTCTCTGAAAGAGCAAGAGAAGCTGGGCATCAAGCTGGACAAAGATCAGCTGATCGCTGGCGTTCAGGACGCGTTCGCCAACAAGAGCAAGTTGAACGATGCCGACATCGAGAAGACCCTGCAGGGCTTCGAAGCGCGCGTGAAGGCTTCCGCTCAGGCGAAGATGGAACAGGACGCCAAGGACAACGAAACCAAAGGCGCCAAGTACCGCGACAGCTTCGCTAAAGAAAAAGGCGTGAAGAAAACCGAATCCGGCCTGCTGTACCAGGTAGAGAAACCGGGCGCGGGTGAAGCACCGAAAGACAGCGACACCGTGGTAGTTAACTACAAAGGCACCCTGACCGACGGTACCGAGTTCGATAACTCCTACACCCGCGGCGAGCCGCTGTCGTTCCGTCTGGACGGCGTGATCCCAGGCTGGACCGAAGGCCTGAAGCACATCAAGAAAGGCGGCAAAATCAAGCTGGTGATCCCACCGGCGCTGGCCTACGGTAAAACCGGCGTTCCGGGCATCCCGGCTAACTCCACGCTGGTCTTTGACGTTGAGCTGCTGGACGTGAAAGCGGCGCCGAAAGCCGACGCTAAAGCCGAAAAACCGGCTGACGCGAAAGCCGCTACCAAAGCGAAATAACATCGTCGTTCTGTTTGCCACCGCCGCGGATGCCCTCCGCGGCGGTTTTCATTTCGGCAGCCGCCGTCTCTCTCTCCATTGAACGCTTGACGCCTGCCGGGCATCGGGCTTAACGTCAATACCACGCGCAAACGCAAGGACTTTGCTCCGGCCGCTTTGCTAGACTAATAATTCTGATTTATCAGTCATGCGTCTGCCCCTTAGGGCGTGTACCTAAAATTGTTCCCGGCCGCCTCGCCCGCGGATGTCATCGTGCCGTTTGATGCCGCTCTCAGCCGGCCGCGCTGCGGCGTGCCGACGACGGCAGCGATCCGGTCCGAGCGGTTTTAGCTGCGCCCCCTGGCACAGGCGATCTATGAGGGTGGTATCTTCGATGTCGAATTCGCTTTTATCCAGCGAAGCCAGCGAACTTGATTTGCTGAATGAACGTCCGTTTACTCAAACGGATCATGAAATCCTGAAATCCTATGAAGCGGTGGTCGACGGGTTGGCGATGTTGATCGGCGGCCACTGCGAGATCGTACTGCACGCGCTGGAAGACCTGAACAGCTCAGCGGTACGCATCGCCAACGGTGAACATACCGGACGTAAAATCGGCTCGCCGATCACCGATCTGGCGCTGCGCATGTTGCACGACATGGCCGGCGACGACAGCAGCGTGTCGAAAGCCTACTTTACCCGCGCCAAGAGCGGCGTGTTGATGAAGTCGGTGACCATCGCCATTCGCAATCGCGAGCAGCGGGTGATCGGCTTGCTGTGCATCAATATGAACCTCGACGTGCCGTTCTCGCAGATCATGCAGACCTTTATGCCGCCGGCCACGCAGGACGTACCGTCGTCGGTGAATTTCGCTTCTTCCGTCGACGATCTGGTGGCGCAGACGCTGGAGTTCACCATTGAAGAGGTGAACGCCGACCGCTCGGTGTCCAATAACGCCAAGAATCGCCAGGTGGTGCTCAATCTCTATGAGAAAGGCATCTTCGACATTAAGGATGCGATCAACCAGGTGGCGGATCGCCTGAATATCTCCAAACACACCGTGTATCTGTATATCCGCCAGTTCAAGAGCGGCGATCTGTTGGGAAGCGACCGTTGATGCTTGATTATTGTCTGTTGGTCACCGGCCCGGCTTACGGCACGCAGCAGGCCAGCAGCGCCTATCAGTTCGCTCAGGCTTTGCTGGCGAAAGGGCACCGGCTTTCCAGCGTTTTTTTCTACCGTGAAGGGGTGTTGAACGCCAACCAGCTGACCGCGCCGGCCAGCGACGAGTTCGACCTGGTGCGCGGCTGGACGCAGCTGGCGCAGCAACATGGCGTGGCGCTCAACGTCTGCGTTGCTGCTGCGCTGCGCCGTGGCGTCACCGACGACCAGGAGGCGGCGCAACAGGGGCTGGCAAGCGCCAACCTGCAGCCTGGCTTTACCCTGAGCGGGTTGGGTTCCCTGGCCGAAGCGTCGCTGAGTTGCGACCGTCTGGTGCAGTTCTGAGGATATGATGAAACGAGTCGCTTTTGTTTTCACCCACGGGCCGCACGGCGGCGCCGGCGGCAGGGAAGGGCTGGATGCGCTGCTCGCCACGTCGGCGCTCAGCGAAGACTTGGGGGTGTTTTTTGTCGGCGATGGCGTATTGCAGCTGTTGCCGGGCCAGCAACCGGAAAAGATTTTGGCGCGCAATTACATTGCCACCTTCGGCGTGCTGCCGCTGTATGACGTGGAGCGCTGCTATCTGTGCCAGGCTTCGCTGCAGGAGCGTGGGCTGAGCCAGGTGACCGATTGGGTGCTGGATGCGGAAGTGCTGGCGCCGGACGAACTGCGCCGCGAACTGGCCGGCTACGACGCCGTGATGACGTTTTAGGATCCTCTGATGCTGTATACCCTGAGCCATTCGCCAAACCAATGTGACTTACCTGCGCTGCTGCGCCTGACGGCAGAGGGCGACGCGCTGCTGCTGCTGCAGGACGGCGTGCTTGCCGGCCTTGCCGGCAGCGCCCATCTTGAATTGCTGCTCGCCGCCCCCATATCCCTTTACGCGCTGCAGGACGACCTGGAAGCCCGGGGATTGGTTGGTCATTTTTCGCACAAAATCACTGTCGTCGGCTATAATCACTTCGTTGAATTAACCGAACAACACCGCAGCCAAATGGCCTGGTAATGAGAGTGATGTTGTATATTTCTTGACACCCATACTGGTCAGCCCTAAAATTCTGCGTCCTCGTACTTTGCCAGTAGTGCATACGAGGGGATTTATCACATGTTTACGAAGCTAGTACGAAGCAAAAACCAGGAGCTTTTTTAATGGCAACAATTAACCAGCTGGTTCGCAAACCACGCTCTGTGAAGGCTGCTAAAAGCAACGTTCCAGCGCTGGAAGCCTGCCCGCAGAAACGTGGCGTATGCACCCGCGTATACACCACTACCCCGAAAAAACCAAACTCCGCACTGCGTAAAGTTTGCCGTGTGCGTTTGACCAACGGTTTCGAAGTGACCTCCTACATCGGTGGCGAAGGCCACAACCTGCAGGAACACTCCGTAATCCTGATCCGTGGCGGTCGTGTAAAAGACCTGCCAGGTGTGCGTTACCACACCGTCCGTGGTGCACTTGACTGCTCCGGTGTTAAAGACCGTAAGCAAGCTCGTTCCAAGTACGGTGTGAAGAAGCCAAAGGCTTAATGGTTCTCCGTTAAGTAAGGCCAAACGTTTTAACTTTAATGTCAAAATAAACTCGTAGAGTTTTGGACAATCCTGAATTAACAACGGAGTATTTCCATGCCACGTCGTCGCGTAATCGGCCAACGTAAAATCCTGCCAGATCCTAAGTTCGGATCTGAGCTGCTGGCCAAATTTGTAAATATCCTGATGGTAGACGGTAAAAAATCTACTGCAGAAGCAATCGTCTATACCGCGCTGGAGACCCTGGCTCAGCGTTCTGGTAAAGATCACCTGGAAGCTTTCGAAGTCGCTCTCGACAACGTTCGCCCGACTGTAGAAGTTAAGTCGCGTCGCGTTGGCGGTTCTACTTATCAGGTACCAGTTGAAGTCCGCCCGGTTCGTCGTAATGCTCTGGCAATGCGTTGGATCGTTGATGCTGCACGTAAACGCGGTGATAAATCCATGGCTCTGCGCCTGGCGAACGAGCTGTCTGACGCAGCAGAGAACAAAGGTTCTGCTGTTAAGAAGCGTGAAGACGTTCACCGTATGGCCGAAGCCAACAAGGCGTTCGCCCACTACCGCTGGTAATCACCCGGCTGTAGTCATGCTAACCAAGCGGGCGCGTCAAATCGGCCCGCTTGGGTTAACTGAACTTGAACGCCCTAGGAATAGAGGAATCAAATGGCTCGTACAACACCCATTGCACGCTACCGCAACATCGGTATCAGTGCTCACATCGACGCCGGTAAAACCACCACTACCGAACGTATTCTGTTCTACACCGGTGTAAACCACAAAATCGGTGAAGTTCATGACGGCGCTGCCACCATGGACTGGATGGAACAGGAGCAGGAGCGTGGTATTACCATCACTTCTGCAGCGACTACTGCTTTCTGGTCTGGTATGGCCAAGCAGTTCGAACCGCATCGCGTAAACATCATCGACACCCCAGGGCACGTTGACTTCACCATCGAAGTAGAACGTTCCATGCGTGTGCTGGATGGCGCGGTAATGGTTTACTGTGCTGTTGGTGGTGTTCAGCCACAGTCTGAAACCGTATGGCGTCAGGCTAACAAATACAAAGTGCCACGTATCGCGTTCGTTAACAAAATGGACCGTATGGGTGCTAACTTCCTGAAAGTTGTTGGCCAGATCAAATCTCGTCTGGGCGCTAACCCTGTTCCTCTGCAGCTGGCTATCGGCGCAGAAGACAAATTCACCGGCGTTATCGACCTGGTGAAGATGAAGGCGATCAACTGGAACGAAGAAGACGCAGGCGTAACCTTCGAATACGAAGACGTGCCGGCTGACATGATGGATCTGGCTGAAGAATGGCGCCAGAACCTGATCGAGTCCGCTGCGGAAGCTTCCGAAGAGCTGATGGAAAAATACTTGGGTGGCGAAGAGCTGACCGAGGAAGAAATCAAATCCGCTCTGCGTCAGCGCGTGCTGAACAACGAAATCATCCTGGTTACCTGTGGTTCTGCGTTCAAGAACAAGGGCGTGCAGGCGATGCTGGATGCGGTAATCGAATACCTGCCGGCACCAACTGACGTTCCTGCGATCAACGGTATCCTGGACGACGGTAAAGACACTCCGGCTGAGCGTCACGCAAGTGATGAAGAGCCGTTCTCTGCTCTGGCGTTCAAAATCGCTACCGACCCGTTCGTAGGTAACTTGACCTTCTTCCGCGTGTACTCCGGCGTTGTTAACTCCGGCGACACCGTGCTGAACTCCGTTAAGTCTGCGCGCGAGCGTTTCGGCCGTATCGTTCAGATGCACGCCAACAAGCGTGAAGAGATCAAAGAAGTTCGCGCAGGCGACATCGCCGCTGCGATCGGTCTGAAAGACGTGACCACCGGGGACACCCTGTGTGATCCAGACTCTCCAATCATCCTGGAGCGTATGGAATTCCCTGAGCCGGTAATCTCTATCGCCGTTGAACCGAAAACCAAAGCTGACCAGGAAAAAATGGGTCTGGCTCTGGGCCGTCTGGCTAAAGAAGACCCGTCATTCCGCGTATGGACTGACGAAGAGTCTAACCAGACCATCATCGCCGGTATGGGTGAACTGCACCTCGACATCATCGTTGACCGCATGAAGCGTGAATTCAACGTTGAAGCTAACGTGGGCAAACCTCAGGTAGCTTACCGCGAAGCGATTCGCGCGAAGATTACCGATGTTGAAGGTAAGCACGCCAAGCAGTCTGGTGGTCGCGGTCAGTACGGTCACGTTGTGATCGACATGTACCCACTGGAGCCGGGCTCTAACCCGAAAGGTTACGAGTTCATCAACGACATCAAAGGCGGCGTAATTCCTGGCGAATACATCCCTGCCGTTGATAAAGGCATCCAGGAGCAGCTGAAGTCTGGTCCGTTGGCTGGTTACCCGGTAGTAGACATGGGTATTCGTCTGCACTTCGGTTCTTACCACGACGTTGACTCCTCTGAACTGGCGTTTAAACTGGCCGCGTCTATCGCCTTTAAAGAAGGCTTTAAGAAAGCGAAACCAGTTCTGCTTGAGCCTATCATGAAGGTTGAAGTTGAGACTCCAGAAGAGAACACCGGTGACGTTATCGGTGACTTGAGCCGTCGTCGCGGCATGCTGCGCGGTCAGGAATCTGAAGTGACTGGCGTTAAGATCCACGCTGAAGTACCGTTGTCCGAAATGTTCGGCTACGCAACTCAGCTGCGTTCTCTGACTAAAGGTCGCGCATCATACACCATGGAATTCCTGAAGTATGATGATGCACCGAACAACGTCGCTCAGGCCGTAATCGAAGCCCGTGGCAAATAAGCCGCAGGGTTAAAACCAAAGTCCCGTGCTCTCTCCAGAAGGGGAGAGCGCTATAGTAAGGAATATAGCCGTGTCTAAAGAAAAATTTGAACGTACAAAACCGCACGTTAACGTTGGTACTATCGGCCACGTTGACCACGGTAAAACTACCCTGACTGCAGCGATCACCACCGTACTGGCTAAAACCTACGGCGGTTCTGC
>NZ_KV792475.1:71790-84012 GCF_001808215.1 Serratia sp. HMSC15F11 | reverse complement strand
AGAAATGACCTGCTTATTCGCACCTTCCCTAAGGTAACGCTGTTGTTTATCGGGATTGCGTTGGTATTGGCGGGCGTTTACTTTTTTACCGAACGTTACGACACCGCTTATCAGACCCAGATCGCCAGCTACAAATCTTGCCGCGTGGAGACGCTGAACGCCAGCGAGCGGATCGACGAGCGGTATATTGCCGACGCCCTGGAAATGCTCAAAAGCCGTGGTTTTGATTGTGATGTACCGGCAACAGTTTATTACTCTCAATTGACATACCATTATACAAACTACAAAAAGCTGATTGATTTCATCTCGTATTGCCCGAAACACCGCGTTAAGAATATGGATGCGCACTGTGAAGATGAGTTTGAGGTGATCAATGAAGGTTAGCTCGCGCCGCGCTTTCTACCTGGCATTATCTGCTGCTATTGCCCTTGTTATTGTTATATTGATTTATTTATTGACCGCCTCGCGAGATTTTCCTGAGTGTAATGCGTCTTTATCGACGACGCGCATGACGCCGAATGGGACGGTAACCAGCGGTTTGTACGTTAACATCGTGCGTTCGGGATGGCGCCGCGCGACCATTACGCTTAACGGTTTAGCCTATCAGGATGGAAAGAAGCAGGTGATAGCCCGTGTGCTCGAAACGAAGTATCACTATCATCGTGGGTACTACTATGTCGCCATTGAAAAGAAAATCCTTCAACCCATGGATAACTTCACCTACTCCGATGCGCAGACGTTTCTGTTGGGTGAGGAAAAACATTACTATGTTTTAAAAATTGCTAAATTGAATGACGACAATTTTATTATGTACTACGGCAGGCAGCCTGAACTGCTGTGTTCCGTAACCAGAAAATGATGTGAACATCCCATAATGAGACGATTATGGGATGTGGTTGGTGATGGCGTGTATAGCAAATAACGGCAGGTTGAACGTGTCCGTGAACGGACATCTTGCTGTTTTTGTATCACTGGTAGTGAAAAACGTTACTCATTTATGGAATATAAACCACTTCGCAAGGTTGGCGGCCTGCATTTTCTCTGCAGGATACGAGCATTTTCTCTTCAAACTGCCTGTTATCCTGCGTGATTTTGTCATAGTAATAAACTTTAGTCTTTTTCTGGCAATTGACATAGGCTCTTACCATGTCAGTTACTGTTTCATTCTCAGGATAATCCCACCCCATACTGTATATTTTGCAACCTGCGAATTGAGTGCCGATGAAAGTATTATTACGAGCGGAGTACTGATGGCTGACCGTGATCAATGCAGCTATGCTGATGAATAGAATGAGATTGAACCATTTATTCCAGCGCTGGAGCTGCCGCCATATCGACAATAATTTTCCACTTCCACGTCCCCTGGGGGCGGTTTGCCCTGATACAATGTTTTCCTCCATGGCATTTTTTTCTTTTTCCGGTTCTGCAGTGGCGTGTCGGCTAATTTTATTTGCAACGAACTTAAATCCTTGTCTGGGATATGTGATTATCAACTCCGTTTCACCAAGTTGCGCCAGGTGGCGGCGTAATAGCGAGATGTAGTTATTTAAATTGCTGTTCGTTCCTTTTAGCCCGCGCTCCTCCCACACTTCTTCAAGTAATTGTTGGCGCTTAATCAGCATTTCATTGTTCCTAACAAAAATAGAAAGCAAGCGGCACGTTGCGGCTGCTAGTGGCTGCATGTTATGTGGTGTGCTAACACTCTCTAGGGTTCCTTCGTATTCATTGAATCTAACCCTTCCATTTATGATGAAAATCATAGGAATCCTCTCATTTTTTGTTTCGGGAAGGAATTCTGCGCTGAGATACTCTATTTTTCAATAACCCTCACTCTCTGGGTTTTACAATAACGTTGATATCTGTCACTAAGTGATAATTTGTCCATAATTAATTTTTTATATAGTTCTAATTATCTAACTCATTTATGTCATTTTTAGTCCTGTCATGTAATTTTTATGTGTTTTTTGGTTTTTAATTCCGTATTTATCTTGTTTGGTAAAATAATATTTCAAGATAGGGGCGATAGCGATAAAGTAACTTCACCCCGGCGATAGGGGACTTCATCGGCTGGGGACAGGATGAATAATACGGGATGAGTAATATTGGGTTATCCCTTGAATGGTATGTGGCTGACCTATTAAATCTAGTTATCCACTGCATCAATGATGGTCGCGTGCAAAAATCTGCCTGTCTTTTAAAGCATCAGACCGATATTTATTACTCTGCGTATTACTCATCGTTAAGAAAATACCTTATGTATTGATACGATTAAGGATAATTGGTTATATGAAACTGAATAAAATCATGCTGGCTGCCGTCATGGCGTTTGGTGTTTCTTCACTGGCTCATGCTGCAGTTAAAGACCAGGGGCACGGTAAGGTGACCTTCAGCGGTTCTATTATCGATGCACCATGTTCTATTGCACCTGAGTCGATCGATCAGACCGTTGAGCTGGGGGCTATTTCCAATGTGGCTTTGAAAGATGGCGGTAAGTCTTTGCCGCGTCCTTTCCAGATTAAATTGGAAAACTGCGATCTGACTGTGGATGCAAATGATCCATCTAAGAACAATAACAAAGTTTCCCTGACCTTCACCGGTTCCGCTTCTGAAGCGGACAGCGCCCTGCTGGGGATTACGGGAACAGCCAAAGGCGCGGGCATTGCGCTGACTGACGGAAACGGTAAAAACATTACCTTAGGCACGGCAACCGATGCGCGTCTTCTGCAGAATGGTTCTAACACCCTCAGCTTCTCTGCCTATCTGCAAGGTAGCGGCGCGTCCGGGGCGCAAATTGTTCCGGGTGAATTCCAGTCTGTTGCTGATTTTACCCTGGCTTACCAGTAATTCGTTCACCCAACGAAATACGTATGATTATCAGCATGCGGGGCAGCCCGCATGCTATTTGCAAGAATCCGTTATTTCACGGGAAAAATAATGAAGCGTCAGATAAAAATTTTAGGGGCGTTTTGCCTATTGTCGTTACCATTTTTCTTTGTTTCGCAAGCTATTGCTGCTTCACAAGGCGAGGGGCGCGTCAATATGCAAGGGGCCATTAATGATGCCGCTTGTGCGATTGCTACGGCAAGCCGTGAACAAATTATCTATATGGATGTTATTCCCATCTCTGATATTGCTCGGGATGGGCAGGGGAAAAACGTTCCTTTCAGTATTAAATTAGTGAATTGTGTTTTGGATAGAGTGGATAAAAGTTTGCCGGGGTGGAAGCAATTTCAAGTGACTTTTGATGGCCATGCCGATGGTGAGATGTTTGGTATTAGCGGCCAGGCCTCTGGCATTGCGTTAAAAATAAGCGATAACGATGGCAATGTCGCCAGGCCGGGAGTGCCATTACCATTAATGAAAATCCCTCTGGGGAGTTATCGGTTGAATTACGTCATAAAACTTATAGCGAATCATCAACCATTAACGGCGGGAAGTTATTTTTCATCGGTCAGATTCAAAATGGATTATTACTGAGTCGATCGACTATTTCAGGGAAGTTAAAAGATAAAAGGTTAGCAATATGATGTTTTTGCCTGCTGAAAAGCCATTTCGTTTATCTATTTTGAGTGCTTTAGTCGTGTTGTGTTGCTTTGGTTTCACCTCTAGTGCCAGCGCTCAGGAAGAAATCCAGTTCAATATTGATGTACTGGACGTGAACGATCGCAAAAACATCGATCTGAGTCAGTTTTCTCGCAGCGGCTACATTATGCCGGGCACTTACGGTATGGCGGTACACGTAAATAAAAGTGATTTACCGGAACAGAAAATAGCCTTCTATATACCTGACGATGATCCTAACGGTAGCCGTGCCTGCGTTTCGCGTTCTTTAGTGGAACAGTTGGGCCTGAAAACGGCGCTGCACCGAGACTTGAGCTGGTGGCATCAGGGGGAATGTCTGGATGAGGTCAGCTTGAAAGGCATGGAAGTGCGTGGTGACTTGGCCACTTCGTCACTTTATCTCAGCATTCCGCAGGCCTATCTGGACTATGTTTCGGAGGATTGGGATCCCCCGTCGCGCTGGGATGAAGGCATTCCGGGGCTGTTGCTTGACTACAACCTCAATGCACAAACCCAGCATCAGATACAGGCGGGTACGCGTGGCTATAGCATGAGCGGCAACGGTACTGCGGGGGCTAACCTGGGGGCCTGGCGGCTGCGGGCAGATTGGCAGGGGCAGCTAAATCACCAGACCGGGTCGGGGCAACCGACTGACAAGCGTTTGGACTGGAGCCGTTACTACGCTTATCGGGCCGTGTCGGCATTGCGCTCAAAGCTGACGCTTGGTGAAGGGTATCTTGATTCCGGGCTGTTTGACAGCTTCCGTTTCGGTGGCCTAAGCCTGCGGTCAGACGACAACATGTTGCCGCCTAACCTGCGTGGTTATGCGCCGGAGGTGACGGGGGTGGCGAAGAGCAATGCCAAAGTGATTATCAGCCAACAGGGGCGGGTGTTGTACGAGACCACTGTCGCGGCGGGGCCGTTTCGCATTCAGGATCTGAATGATGCGGTGTCCGGCGATTTGGACGTGCGGGTGGAAGAGCAAGACGGCAGCGTGCAGGCGTTCACGATGAGCACTGCCAGCATCCCGTATCTGACGCGGCCGGGAGCGTTGCGCTACAAGCTGGCTTTGGGCAAACCCTCTGATCTCGATCACCGCTATCGCGGGCCGCTGTTCGGCACCGGTGAGTTTTCCTGGGGAGTGAGCAACGGCTGGTCGCTGTATGGCGGTGCGATACTTGGGGGCGATTATAACGCTGCGGCGCTGGGCATCGGCCGCGATCTGATGATGCTGGGGGCGCTGTCGTTCGATGCCACTCAGTCGCGCGCTAAGTTGCCGTATAACGGCGAAACGCTGAGCGGCGGTTCATACCGCCTCAGTTATTCGAAGAGTTTCGATGAGCTGGACAGCCAGGTGACCTTTGCCGGCTACCGCTTCTCGCAGCAGAATTTCATGAGCATGAGTGAATATCTGGATGCGCGCGAGTACGGTCGGCGTTTCGGCAACAGCAAGGAGATGTACACCATCACCTATAACCAGCAGCTGCGGGACTGGGGGATGAGCGCTTATCTCAACTACAGCCATCAAACTTATTGGGATAAACCGGCCAACGATCGCTATAACCTGACGCTGTCGCGCTATTTTGATGTGGGCCGCTTTAAAAACTTGGGATTGTCGCTGTCGGCATATCGTAATCGTTACAACGAGCACAATGACGATGGCATGTATTTGTCGCTGTCGGTTCCGTGGGGGACTGGTGCCACATTAAGCTACAACACGATGCTCAACCGTAATGACAATACCCATCGGGCAAGCTATTACGATCGCGTAGACGATCGCAGCAACTACCAACTCAGCGCCGGCACTTCGCGCAGCGGCGCCAACCTGAGCGGCTATTTCAACCGCGATGGTGATATAGCGCGCGTAACCGCTAACGCCAGTTATCAACAGGACCGCTACAGCGCGGTTGGTTTTTCGGCACAGGGCGGCATGACGCTAACTACCGAAGGCGGAGCCTTGCATCGCAGCAATGTGCCGGGGGGCACCCGATTGTTGCTGGACTCCGGAGGAGTGAGTGGGGTGCCGGTACGCGGCTATGGCAACGTAGCTGAGACCAACCTGTGGGGGAAAGCGGTGGTGGCGGATGTCAACAGTTACTACCGCAACAAAGCCAGCATCGATCTGGACAAGCTGGGCGATAGCGCTGAGGCAATAAAATCGGTGGTGCAGGCGACGCTGACCGAAGGCGCCATTGGTTACCGCAAATTCGAAGTGATTGCCGGGGAAAAAGCGATGGCGGTGATTAAGTTGGTGGACGGCAGCGAGCCGCCGTTCGGCGCGACGGTGAGGAACGCGCGCCAACAGGAGACTGGCATTGTCAACGACGGCGGCAGCGTTTATCTGAGCGGTATTAAAGCCGGAGAAAATATGACCGTGCACTGGGGTGGGGCTGCGCAGTGCGAAGTGCAAATGCCGATGTTATTGCCGCCAGATATGCTGGTAAATAACCTGCTGCTCCCTTGTCGGTTATTGTCGGGAATAAATTCATATCAATTGGAAAACGGGGTGTAAATTGAGAAGGTTAATTATCTTTATATTCTCTGTACCCATTCTTTTCTACAGCGCAATGGTACAAGCAGTGTATATTGACGGCAGATTCACCGATTGGCGCTGGGAGGGGCCTCCGCCAGAACCAGAGACTCAGGCGCGATGGGCAGAGATAGATTTTCATTATTCTACCATAATGTTCGATGACTATGACAAAGCATTTGCTAATGGAAAAACAGTTCGTTGTACTAACCAAGGATGTAGGCTTCGATTATTTATTTTTAACCATGCGGCTGCGGGAGGGCATAGCGAGACATTCAGTGCTGCTTTTGCCCCGGCAGGCGCTGTATTAACCTCTTACGAAGCCAATCAACTAATTAGGCGTATCTTGCCTTTCACGAGTACGGTGAGGTTTCTTTACGCGTTGCATAATCCGCAGTGTATGTATCTTGATTTTACTGACGGTAGCTACGCTCACCGATTAGGTTCTACTTGTGACGGTACGCTTCCACCTCTGCCGCCAACCACGCCACGGCCACCGGAGCCGCTTTCTTGCGCGGTGACGTGGCAAAGCAGCGGCGAGATTGATTTTGGCGTGATGACCGCGGGTGAAAATAAAGCGAAGGGCATTGCCGCCAAACTTGCCTGCCAGGGCGGGACTTCGGGAAAAGCCCGCCTC
The DNA here is from genome assembly GCF_001808215.1 of Serratia sp. HMSC15F11. NCBI lineage: Bacteria > Pseudomonadati > Pseudomonadota > Gammaproteobacteria > Enterobacterales > Yersiniaceae > Serratia > Serratia sp. HMSC15F11. The sequence goes on along the minus strand of NZ_KV792475.1, from coordinate 77,284 downwards.
AGATTTACCGATGTCAATCAGGTGGGCGCAAATACGGTAACGCTGCGTAAGAGCGGCACGAATGATGAAATAAAAGCGAAGTTGTCGATTGGCGAGCCTGATTCGTCTAATGAGCAGGTGATTGACGTATCACCCGGTTTTAATGCGACCTATGCGTTTGTCGCTAAATTGGACGGCGCGCAGCTGAGCGGTATAGATGCTGGCACATTTTCTGGCAATGCGCTGATTGTGTTTGAAGTTATTTAACCATTTAAAATTTTACGCTGTTATTTAATTCGGTGGTTGAAACCCTTATTTGACTACCGGGAGGAAGGTTATTTATGAATATCTCTATGCAATATAATTTCGCGCGAGCCGTGCCGGCAATGGCATTAATTGGCAGTGTTTTTTTGCCGGTGTCGTCACAGGCGGCCATCGCTTTAGATCGCACCCGGGTTGTTTTCGATGGTGGCCTGCAGTCGGTGAGCCTGAGCGTCAGCAATCAGAATAAACAGCTGCCTTATTTAGCGCAGGGCTGGCTGGAAGACGAGCAAGGCAACAAGATTCAAAGCCCGTTGACCGTGCTGCCGCCGGTGCAGCGCATCGAACCGGGTAAGCCTAGCCAGGTAAAGATTCAGGCGTTGCCGGCGGCCAAACAGCTGCCCCAGGACAGAGAAACGCTGTACTACTTCAACCTGCGCGAGATCCCGCCGAAAAGCAACAAGCCGAACTCACTGCAGATAGCCCTGCAGACGCGTATCAAGCTGTTCTACCGCCCGGCGGCGATCGCCCCGGAGCGTAACACGGCGCCGTGGCAGGAGCAGTTGACCCTGACCAAACAGGGCGACAGGTACATCGTCAATAACCCGACGCCGTACTACGTCACCATCATAGATGTCGCCAGCCGTAAAAATGCGTCGGGGCCGCAGAATTTTGAACCGTTTATGGTGCCGCCGAAAGGGCAGGCCGCCTTGACGGTGAATGCCGCCAGCGTCGGTAGTAGCCCTGTATTGACTTACATAAACGACTACGGCGGTCGCCCACAGCTGAGTTTCAGTTGCAACGGCGATTCCTGCTCGGTGGTGCCGGAGAAAAAGACATCGTAGCCCGTGGTTGAGATGGCGTTAAGGAGCGGAACAATGGCAAAGAGCAAGGCTAATAACGGCGAATGGCGATATGCGCTGAGTGAACTGCGTTACTACGTCGTGCTGTGCGGGTTGGTACTGATGGCGCCACTCAGCCTGGTAGCCCTGTTGTGGATGCTGCCGGCCGCGCAGGCGGCGGACAACTGGGATGTCGAAGGTGTTAACGGCGTGCTGCACATTAGGGGCGCATTGACGGAAAGCGCCTGCCGGCTGGAGATGGACAGCGCCCGGCAGGATATTCGTTTAGGCGAAGTGGCGACAGGATGGCTTAAACAGATAGGGGCGCGTGGTACGCCGGTGGCGTTTGAGCTGCGCCTGCGTGATTGCTTGCGCAGTCAGGCCGCCAGCCGGGATGAGCGTACGGGGGCGTTAAGCTGGGCGCCGGGCCAGCCCGCGGTCAGAGTGAGCTTCAGCGCACGGGCCGATCGGGATAGCCCACAGCTGATAAAAGCGCAGGGCGTGAGTGGCATGGGGTTACGAATGCTGGATGAGCATGGCCGCAACGTGCGCTTGGGCAGCCGTGGTGAACCGTTATGGCTGACGCCGGGGAGCAATGTGTTGGTTTACAGGATCATGGCTGAGCGTACCGCACAGCCTTTGGTGGCTGGCAACTATTACGCCGTGGTGGATTTTCATCTGAGCTATGACTGAGGGGGCCGGCAAGGCTGCAAACAGGTCGCCGTATGAGTGTAGGAGAAAGGAAAATGGAGATGGCTAAGGGGTAAAGGGTGAAAATGGAAATCAAAGTACGACAGGCCGCGATTGCGTTGCTTTTGTACGGTAGTGGCGTGATGGCCTTCGCGCAAGCGGCAACAGTGAAAGTCAGCGTGACGGTGATGCAGCCCTTGCCTTGCACCATCAATGATGGACGGCCGATTGAGGTAGATTTTGGCGATGAGGTGATGACGACACGCATTAATGGTCACTTTTATCGCGTGCCGATAGGTTTCTCGTTTACCTGCAACAATCCCTATAAAAATGCCATGCGCTTGCAGGTACATGGCGGCGTTGCCAATTTCGGCCAGGGGATGCTCAGCACCAATCGGGATGGCTTGGCTATTCTCATCTTGCAAAGACAGACTGGGCAGCAACTGGCGCTGAATTCTTGGCTCAATTTTACCTATCCCAATCCGGTTAAGCTGGATGCTGCGCTGGTAAAACGGGCTGGCACCAATCTGGAGACGGGAGAATTTACCGCATCCGCGACTCTGCGAATTGACTATCAATAACCCCTGGAGTGAATGCATGAAGTCTTGTTTTGTCTTTCCAATGGTGTGTCTGGTTCTGTGGTCTCAGGGGGGACTGGCTGCGGAAGAAATTGCGATGCACTTTCGCGGCGGTTTGATCGCACCACCTCCGTGCGTGATTAACGCCGGGGCGAAAATAGACGTCGATTTTGGCTCCCGCGTGGGGATCAAAAAGGTAGATGGCGTGAACTACCGCCAAGTGATTGATTATCAACTTGATTGCGAGCCGGGGGCACGGCCTTGGGAGCTTAGGTTAACGTTGAAGGGAAACGGCACCGCTTTTGATGGGGCCGCGCTGCAGAGTAATAAAGCGGATCTTGGGATTCGTGTTTATCAGAATGACGAGCCCTTTATGATCTACAGCTCTATTTCCATCGATCCCAGTAGCCCGCCGCAGCTGGAGGCGGTGCCGGTGAGCAGACCGGGGGCCACGTTGACCGAAGGCGCTTTTTTTGCGACCGCGACTTTGCTGGCTGAGTTTTTCTAGGAGCTTGATATGAAGGCTTTTTCACCTTTTCCTGTGGCATTGGCATTGGCATTGGCATTGGCATTGGCATTGTTGATTGCATTTACACCCTGCTCAAGGGCAGAAGATAACCTGTATTTTCATGGCGAGCTGGTGGCGGAGCCCTGTGTGATCCCGCCGGGCAGTGAAATTATTCCGCTCGACTTTGGCACGGTGATCGATAAATACCTGTATAGCTATCAACGGACGTTACCAATACCGCTGTCTATTCAGTTAGCGGAGTGCGATCTTAGCCTGGGGCAATCCCTGACGCTAACCTTTGTCGGTAGTGAAAACAGTAGCCTACCCGGCTATTTAACCTTGGGTGCTGATAGCATAGCCCGTGGTGTCGCCATTGGTTTGGAAAGCCTGGAAGGCGAGGCATTGCCATTGAATAAGCGAGGGAAAAAGATCCCTTTGGTAAGCGGAAGTAATCAAATTCGGCTTCAGGCCTATATTCGTGGTGAACCATTAGCACTTAAAAACAAGAGCATAGTTCATGGTGATTTCAGTTCTGTTGTCACTTTCAACCTGGAATACGAGTAAAGCCATACCGTTGGCTCTTATCTTGTAGCGCGTTATTTATTTTTCTTTCCGATATTTAACCTTAATGGGTTGCTTGTCTTTTTTTTTAATTATTATTTCAATTCTTCCTGAGGGGTAATAATGGAATTAATCACTATCGCCATCGATGATGATAACAATTACTTTGCGGCGGGGTTGCGGCTCAGTATCATGGAATATGCGCAAGAATATCATAAGACGGTGAGGTTTTTGACTCAGGAGGATGATGTACGGCCCGACGTGGTGATTGCCTCATCGACATGGCGAGCGCATCGCTGGTATAAAAGGAATACCCAAACGACGGGGAGTTCTATTGTAACGATTAAGGAATATAGGTTTGGCAACCTTAATGAAAACGATAGCGTACTCTATCGAACGGATAGCCGCAGCCGGCTGTTTGAGTTGCTGACGTCGCGTATAACCAACGTTCCTAATGATACTCTGTCTTCCGGCAGCATGTTGACCAACCGGGAAAAGCAGGTGGTTGACTATCTCAAAAAAGGTTTTGATCAATCACAAACAGCCAGGTTTTTAGGGATACATGTTAAAACAGTACATAGCCATAAGCGTTCGGTTATGAAGAAGTTGATGTTGAATCGGCAACGAGAGTTCACATATTGGTTAATATCGCAAGATGACTAACAGCTTTGTGAAAATGAAAGTCTCCTATTTTATCGTTTTAAACCTTTCTGTTTTTGACAAAAAGGAACTTGAGTGTTTTTTTTGCTTTCTGCAGTAATGCTTTTTTTATTGAGTCTATTCTCTTTTTATAAACATTTTAGGTTGGTGAGAAGAAAACGTCTGATTTTGAACCGGAAATGAAATATTTACGCTAAAATCTAAAAAATTGATTGGTTTCACCACTGCCAGTTCGACTATTTTCTCTGAATAATCGAACCAAGAGTGTGGGGGTAATTCTCTATTTGCCAATAGATTAAGTGATGACTGTGGGGGGCATCGAATTTATAATTATCGAAAACTTTGTTCGAGTTTATTGTCAGTTGCCTTCCTGTTGGGGAGGGGGGCTGAAATTTGGTTTGGCGGGGGGAACAAAGCCGGTTTTTGTACTCCCCCGTTAGCAGGCAAGAGGCTGTACGGCCCGGTTGCTATTGTCATTGGGCTCAGCCTGCGGCAAATGCTTTCAAATCCTTGCCCTCCATGCGGAAGTATTGCTTGTCTTCGATCAGGGATGCGCCGATGGAGAGATAAAACTCTCCGGCTTTGGGGTTTGACGCTTCTGCTGTCCAATCGAGACGAGAGCATCCATGTTCGAGGGCAAAGGTTGCAATGAATTGAATCAGTGCTCTGCCTACGCCCCTACCCCTGGCTTTTTCGGACGTAAAAAGCTCTTTCATAAATGCCTGGCCACTGCAGCGTGGAGCGGGAAATAATAGGCTGAAAGTGGCGAATCCTACCAGTGCGTCTTCATTGCGAGCGCCTATAATCGTTACTGCGGAGTAGGTGGAAAAAACTTTTTCCGAAAGGTAGCACAGCGTCTCTTCATAACTGATGCTTCCCTCGCCAAAATAATATGACTCCATTTCTACGAACAAACGTGCCAGTTCAGGAATGTCAGTCACATCACATACTGTAATTTCCATTTTAACTCCTGATGGTTAAAGAAAATTTATTTTAGTACAAGATCCACCGCGTCGTAGCGGAAGTTGAACCAGTGTGCTGTATCTGAAGGGGGGAGATCGCATCGATGTGCTTATCACCGTGGCCGATATCTGTGCCTGTTGTTCCACTCGAGCGACTTTCTCGATATACAGGGAGGATTGCTTTATATACGGCATACGGTTTGTTTCCAGGCGCCGCGTTGAACAGCGCTTTAGCGCTGGCCCGCAGGGTGAAGCCTTTGGCCGAATAATCGAACGCAGTTCGATGAAGAGTCCGTATTCCAGAAAGCAAAAAACCAGCCCTAAGGCTGGTTTTTCTGAATAGGGCGACCGGACTCGGACAACCGGCGCCTGCGCCGCGTTGAACAGCGCTTCAGCGCTGGCCCGCAGGGTGAGGCCTTTGGGCCGAATAATCGAACGCAGTTCGATGGAGAG
>NZ_KV792475.1:31822-71770 GCF_001808215.1 Serratia sp. HMSC15F11 | reverse complement strand
TGCTCTACCGACTGAGCTATCCGGGCAACGGGGCGCATTAAACCGTATTGGCCGGGTGGCGTCAATCGCTTTCTGTCACAAAGCCGATCGGTTGCTCTATTTTCAGGCAGTGAACCCGGCGGAGTGGGGGATGGGAGGGGATCGCCACTCAATAAATATGCATATAAAACGTGTATTTATACCATCACTCAGATGGGTTTTTATATATTTTTAATTAAATAACAATGCATTATGGTTAAATTAACGCGCGCTCAACCAAGGCGATTCTTGCTTGAACCTCGCAACGAATCATGCAATCATTGCGCAAATTTTAGCACTCTCCGTTCCCTGACGGTGTTCCCGCTTCTTATAAGCCAGAGGGTTATTGGCATGACTGGTTTTGTTGCTCAAGCGCTGCTGCGCACCAGACATCTGACGCCGCCACCGTTCCGCCGTTGTCTCCTTCGCACCTCATCCGCCCGAATACGCCTGCCGGCCATGCGGTAAAGCCGCCTGATGCTCGCTGTTAGGCATGCGTAAAGCCAGCGCTGCGGCCCTGATTTTACTGATGCCTGTCGGACGCTGCCAAGACCAGTTCCCCCGATAGCCGCCTGATGATCCCCGATCATGAGCCGGCCACGCACGTCGCTTATGCTGCCGTGCTCGGGTATCGCTTTTACCGGGATAACCGCGTTATCTCATTACCGTGCCGGTGGCACACCCTCATCCTTCACCGTTTGAGAGTCAGCATGATGAAAGAATTGAAAATCGCGACCAGCGCCAGCCTGGTCGCCACCATTGAGACGCTGCGCCAGATCGTGCGCGTAGAGCAGACGGACTACACCGACGTGGCGGCGGTGGTGGTGTCGGTCGCCGACGTGAACGCCGGTATTCTGGCGCGCTTGCAGGCGACGGGGTTCGACATTCCGACCTTCGTGGCGGTGGAAGGGGATGAGCATCTCTCGCCGGACTATCTGCCGTTTGTCAGTGGGGTTTTCGCGCTGCTGGCCGGCGCCAGCAAGCCGTTCTATATGGCACAGCTGGAGGCCGCCGCCGACGCCTACGAGCAGGCACTGCTGCCGCCGTTCTTCAAAACGCTGAAGACCTACGTCGAGATGGAGAATTCGACCTTCGCCTGCCCGGGGCATCAGGGCGGGGAGTTCTTCCGCAAACACCCGGCCGGCCGGCAGTTCTTCGATTTCTACGGTGAGACTCTGTTCCGTTCCGATATGTGCAACGCCGACGTCAAGCTGGGCGATCTGCTGATCCACGAAGGGTCGGCCAAGGATGCGCAAAAGCACGCGGCGCGGGTGTTCAACGCCGATAAAACCTACTTCGTGCTCAACGGTACCTCGGCGGCCAACAAGGTGGTGACCAACGCGCTGCTGACCCGTGGCGATCTGGTGCTGTTCGATCGCAACAACCACAAATCCAACCACCACGGGGCGCTGATCCAGGCCGGCGCCACGCCGGTCTATCTGGAAACCGCCCGCAACCCGTTCGGCTTTATCGGCGGCATCGATGCGCACTGCTTCGACGAGCGCTACCTGCGCGAGCAGATCCGCGAAGTGGCGCCGGAGAAAGCCGCGGCGGCGCGGCCGTTCCGGCTGGCGATCATCCAGCTCGGCACCTATGACGGTACGATTTACAATGCTCGCCAGGTGATCGACACCATCGGCCACCTGTGCGACTACATCCTGTTCGACTCCGCCTGGGTGGGCTACGAAGGCTTTATTCCGATGCTGAAAGAGTGTTCGCCGCTGCTGCTGGAATTGGACGAGCACGATCCGGGCATTTTCGTCACCCAGTCGGTGCATAAACAGCAGGCGGGGTTCTCGCAGACCTCGCAGATCCACAAGAAAGACGACCACATCAAAGGGCAAAAGCGCCACTGCAACCACAAGCACCTGAACAACGCGTTTATGCTGCATGCGTCGACCAGCCCGTTCTATCCGCTGTTCGCCGCGCTGGACGTCAACGCCAAGATGCACGCCGGCCCTGCCGGGCGCCGCATGTGGATGGACTGCGTCAAGCTGGGCATCGAGACCCGCAAACAGCTACTCAAGCGCTGCTCGCAGCTGAAGCCGTTTATTCCGCAGCAGGTGGCGGGCAAAGACTGGCAGGAGCACGATACTGACCTTATCGCCAACGACGCGCGCTTCTTCACCTTCGTGCCGGGGGAAACGTGGCACGGCTTCGAAGGCTATGCCCAGGATCAGTATTTGGTGGATCCGTGCAAGCTGCTGCTAACCACGCCGGGCATCGACGCCGCGACGGGCCAATACACCGAATTCGGCGTGCCGGCCACCATTCTGGCCAACTTCCTGCGTGAGAACGGCATCGTGCCGGAGAAGTGCGATCTCAACTCGATCCTGTTCCTGCTGACCCCGGCGGAAAACCCGGCCAAGATGGATCACCTGGTGGAGATGCTGGCGCAGTTCGAGCGCTATGTTGCAGAGGACGCGCCGCTGAGCGTGGTGCTGCCGACGGTGTACCGCAAGAACGAGCAGCGCTACCGCGGCTACAGCATTCGCCGGCTGTGCCAGGAGATGCACGATCTGTACGTCAGCTTCGACGTCAAACAGCTGCAAAAGGAGATGTTCCGCCAGGATCATTTCCCGCCGGTGGTGATGAACCCGCAAGACGCCAACGTGGAGTTTATCCGCGATAACGTCGAGCTGGTGCCCATCGGCCAGGCGGAAGGGCGCATCGCGGCGGAAGGGGCCTTGCCGTACCCGCCGGGCGTGCTGTGCGTGGTGCCGGGCGAAGTGTGGGGCGGCGCGGTGCAGCGTTACTTCCTTGCGCTGGAAGAGGGCATCAACCGCCTGCCGGGCTTCTCGCCGGAGCTGCAGGGGGTCTATATCGAGAAAAAAGATCACGGCTGGAAGCGCATCTTCGGCTATATGATCAAGCCATAGAAAAAGGGCCGGTTCGCACCGGCCCTTCTCATTTATCCACGCGGAACGCGTTACTTTCTGCGGTAGCTCTTCTGCGCGGTATTCACTTTCACCAGATAGCGGCGCGACTCGGCGGCCGGGTGCTTGGTGGTCAGCGTTTGGTACACGTCGCCCGGCTGCATGCCGTTGATGATGCCCACCGCGCGCGTTCTGTCGCTGGAGAACACCCGCAGCACGCTGCCCGCGCCGCCGTTGTAGGCGGTGATCACCGCATAGCGGCGCGAGGTCGGGTTCTGAATGCCGCCCAGGTAGTTGTTCTGCAGGATCGCCAGATAGGCGGTGCCGGTGTCGATGTTGTTCTCCGGATCGAACAGGTAGCTGCGGCTCGGGGTGCCCCATTTGCCGCGCATCTGGAACACATCCTTACCGGCGGTATGCTGCACCACCTGCATCAGGCCCAGCGCGTCCGAACCGCTCACCGCATACGGGTTGAAGCTCGATTCGGTCTGCATGATCGCCAGGATCAGCGACTCATCCACGCCGTATTTTTCCGACGCCTTGCGCACCATCGGCAGGTATTTGTGCGCACGTTTGTCCAGGTGGTTCGGCACCAGCTGGATGGTGACCGAGTAGATCACGTGCAGGCCGGAGGTGCGTTTTTGCAGCTTGGTCTGCAGCAGGTAATCGGCGAAGTGCGCCGCGCGCCATTCCCAGCGGATCGGCGCGCCCTTGTTATCCAGCACCTGGCCGTACAGGAATGGCTCTTTGCTGATCTGGATATCGTTGGCGTCGGAATAGAGATCGATAGAACCCGGATCGTCACCCATCAGCAGCGTGCTGATAATCGCCTGGCGCAGGTGCGCAGCCGGATCGGTGGTGGCGATGGTCTCGACGGTAATGGCGCCGGTGTCGAAGTTGATGTGGCTGCGGGTTTGGTATTGGTCGGTATATTTGACGTAGTCTTTCGGCCCGGCGATCAGAACTTCGTTCAGACCCCAGATGTTCTCGATGTTGTGGGCGAATTGGCCCATCAGAATGTCGAAGCCGTTGGTATCTTTAATCCAGGCTTCGTTGATTTCTTCACTTTTTTTGCCGGAACAGGAGATCAGCAAAGGCGCTATTACGAGCAAAGCTAAAATTTTCTTCATCTTAAAGCCGTTTGGAAGAAGTATAAGAGGGTTGAAGCGGGCCAGCGCCTGGCCCCAACAGCGTTATTCGCTCGGCGGCGTATAGCCTTCGATGTGTACGTCGTGCCCTTCGAACAGGAACTTGATCATTTCCTCTTCCAGCAGCTTGCGGTCGTCCACGTTCATCATGTTCAGCTTCTTCTCGTTGATCAGCATGGTCTGCTTCTTCATCCACTCGCCCCAGGCTTCCTTGGAGATCTCGTTGTAGATGCGCTTGCCGACGTCACCGGGATAAAGTTGGAAGTCCTGGCCTTCGGCGTCGCGCTGCAGGAAAGTACAAAAAATGGTGCGGCTCATGCTAATTCCTCATCGATGGCGCTATCGCCATATAAGTTTTGTTGGATCGGGGGCTGCTTCGCCAGCTGTTGCAACAGGCGATCCACCGGCGCTGCCAGCCCGACCGACGGCGGCTGCGCTAAGTTATACCAGAGACCCGCGCCCTCATCCATGCCGCTGCCCGCCGCGTCGAGCGACAGCCACATCGGCACGATATCGAGGTGGAAATGGCTGAACGTGTGGCGAAACGCGGTCAGCTGCTCCAGGCGCTTGCTTTTCAGACCGCGCTGCTGCAGCCAGAGTTCCAAATCCACGCGCGCGCTGAATTGCGGGAAGCAGAACAGGCCGCCCCACAGGCCCACCGCCGGGCGTTGCTCCAGCCACACCCGGTCGCCGTGCTGCAACAATAAGAAGTAGGCGGTTTTTTCCGGCAGGGTCTGCTTGGGTTTTTTGCCAGGGTAGTTGGCCCAGCTGTGGTTGGCGTAAGACAGGCAGCCGAAGTTGAGCGGGCAGAGTTCGCACTTGGGCTTGGAGCGGGTGCAGACCATGGCGCCCAGATCCATCATCGCCTGGTTGAACTGGCCGACGCCCTGCGCCGGGGTGACCTCTTCGCTGATTTTCCACAGCCGGTTTTCGACTTCTTTCTTGCCTGGCCAGCCTTCCACCGCGTAGCAGCGGGCCAGCACGCGCTTCACGTTGCCGTCGAGGATCGGATAGTGTTGGCCCAGCGCCAACGACAGCACCGCGCCGGCGGTAGAGCGGCCGACGCCCGGTAAATCGGCGATTTCTGCGAAGGTTGTCGGGAACTCGCCGCCGTGCTGTGCGACAATGGTCTGCGCCGCCTTGTGCAGGTTGCGGGCGCGGGCGTAATAGCCGAGGCCGGTCCACAGATGCAGCACTTCGTCGAGCGGGGCTTCCGCCAGCGTGCGCACGTTGGGAAAACGGGCCATAAAGCGCTGAAAATAAGGAATGACGGTGGCAACCTGGGTCTGTTGCAACATCACCTCGGAGAGCCATACTTGATAGGCGGTTTTTTCCAGCTGCCACGGCAGGGTCTTGCGACCGTAGCGCTGATACCAGTCAAGCACCACCTGTGCGAATTGTTGTGCTTGCATCATGAGCAGCGTCGTTATCCGGCAGAAAATGAAGCGAGATTGCAGCATAGAGTCATGGTGCTGTAAACCGGAACTTTCCGACGCTGCACGGCGGGTACAGAAGATGAACACTTGCTAAACCAATGTATCTTTGCATAATGCGCGTTTCCCTAATTGGCAGCCAAACAGACAGAAAGCACTATGATTAATGACGTCATCTCCCCGGAATTTGATGAGAACGGCCGCGCGATGCGCCGTATCCGCAGTTTTGTCCGCCGCCAGGGGCGGCTGACCAAAGGCCAGCAGCACGCGCTGGAGAACTATTGGCCGGTGATGGGCGTGGAGTATCAGGCTGACGCTGTCGATCTCGCCGCGCTATTCGGCCGCGAAGCGCCGACGGTGCTGGAGATCGGTTTTGGCATGGGCGCCTCGCTGGTGACCATGGCGGGCAACAACCCGCAGCAGAACTTTTTAGGGATCGAAGTGCACTCGCCGGGCGTGGGCGCCTGCCTGGCCGATGCCCACGAGGCGAAGCTGAGCAACCTGCGCGTGATGTGCCACGACGCGGTTGAGGTGCTGGAAAACATGATCCCGGACGGCTCGCTGGACATGGTGCAGCTGTTCTTCCCCGATCCGTGGCACAAGGCGCGCCACAACAAGCGCCGCATTGTGCAAACGCCGTTTGTCGAACTGGTGCTGCGCAAGCTGAAGACCGGCGGCGTCTTCCACATGGCCACCGATTGGCAACCTTATGCGGAACATATGTTAGAGGTTATGAACGGGGTCGCAGGCTACCGTAATCTTTCCAGCGATAATGATTACGTGCCGCGTCCGGATTCGCGCCCACTGACGAAGTTTGAATTACGCGGCCAGCGCCTGGGACATGGCGTTTGGGACTTGATGTTTGAGAGGAAAGAATAATGGCTAAGAACCGCAGTCGTCGTTTACGTAAAAAGTTGCACATTGAAGAATTTCAGGAGCTGGGTTTCTCCGTAGCCTGGCGCTTCGCCGAAGGCACGTCGGTGGAAGACATCGACAGCACGCTGGATACCTTCATCGATGAAGTGATCGAGCCGAACGGCCTGGCGTTTGACGGCAGCGGCTACCTGCAGTGGGAAGGTCTGATCTGCCTGCAGAAGATCGGCCACTGCACCGACGAGCAGCGCGAGCTGGTGAAAAACTGGCTGGAAGCGCGCAAACTGACCGATGTTAAGGTCAGCGATCTGTTCGATATCTGGTGGGATTGATCGCGCTTGCCCGATGAGCGCGGCTTCGCGCCGCGCCGTTTTATTGATCTAAGGTGCCTTAACGGCGCCTTTGTTTTGCCCGGAGTGTGACCGAGGTGGTAACAACATTGGATAACGCGTTGCTGGAGGAGATCCTGCAACAGGTGCGCCCGCTGATTGGCCAGGGGAAAGTGGCCGACTACATCCCGGCGTTGGCGGAAGTGCCTGCCGATCGGCTGGCGATCGCCGTCTGCACGGTGGACGGCGAACTGTTCCAGGCCGGCGACGCCGCGGAGCGCTTCTCCATTCAGTCGATCTCCAAAGTGCTGAGCCTGACGCTGGCGCTGACGCGCTATCAGGAGCCTGAGATCTGGCGGCGCGTCGGCAAAGAGCCCTCCGGCCTGCCGTTCAACTCGCTGCTGCAGCTGGAGATGGAGCAGGGTAAACCGCGCAATCCGTTTATCAACCCCGGCGCGCTGGTGGTGTGCGACATGCTGCAAACCCGGCTCAGCGCCCCCAAACAGCGCATGCTGGAGATGGTGCGCCAGCTGGCCGGCGAAGACGACCTGGCCTATGACCTGCGGGTGGCGCGCTCCGAGTTCGAACACTCCGATCGCAATGCGGCCATCGCCTATCTGATGAAGTCGTTCGGCAACTTCGAAAACGACGTGATCACCGTGCTGCAAACCTATTTCCACTACTGCGCGCTGCGCATGAGCTGCGTGGAGCTGGCGCGCAGCTTCGTCTATCTGGCCAATCACGGCCGCAATCTCAACGGCGAGGCGGTGATCAGCCCGCTGCAGGCTCGGCAGATCAACGCTCTGATGATGACCTGCGGCATGTACGACGGCGCCGGCGAATTCGCCTACCGGGTGGGGCTGCCGGGCAAATCCGGCGTGGGCGGCGGCATCGTGGCCATCGTACCGGGCGAGCTGTCGATCGTCGTCTGGTCGCCGGAGCTGGATGCTTCCGGCAACTCGCTGGCGGGAACTGCGGCGCTGGAACTGTTGTCTCAACGTATCGGTCGTTCGATTTTTTAGTCCCAATCTGGATGGGAGTCAGGAGAAGCTATGTTGAAGAAAACCGGGTTAGCCTTACTGCTGCTGGCGGCGACTGCCGCGCAGGCCCACGCTGAGTACCAATGCAGCGTTAAACCCCAGGACGATGTGATCATCAGCCCGCAGAGCGTGCAGGTGAAAGGCGCCAGCGGCGACCTGCAAATTTCGCCGGATGGCGATGTGATCCGCAACGGCCAGGCGCTGAGCCTGAGCGACAGCCAGCGGCAGAAAGCCTTCAGTTACCAGAGCGCGCTGCGTAAGCAGCTGCCGTGGATCGACGACGGCGCGCAGAAGCATCTGGAGAAAGCGCGCGCGGCGTTGGATAAGGTGATCGTCAAAGAGTTGGGCAGCAACAGCAACGTGCGCAACCGGCTGACCACCCTGAACGGCCAGCTGAAACAGCAGATGAACCGCATCATCGAACACCGCAGCGACGGCCTGACCTTCCACCATAAGGCGATAGACCAGGTGGAGCAGGACGGCCGCAATATCGTGCAGCAGAGCATGGGCGGCGTGCTGCAGGACAGCCTGAACGAGATGGGCGTTAAACAGGCCGCCAACAGCGGCGGCAACCCGCTGCAGGCGATCATGGGCAACCTGGGCGGCTTGCAGAAGGCGATCCAGAACGAATGGAACAACCAGGAGCAGGACTTCCAGAACTTCGGGCACGACGTGTGCAACCGCGTCACCGCACTGGAAACCCAGCGCAAGGATCTGCTGAAGGCGTTGAAGTAACGGATAGGCATAGCCGCCGTGCGTTCTTTGACCTCACGACGGCTATCTGAGAAACTGGCTAAACTATAATCAATCGGCAAAAGGATTTTGCATTGATGCCAGTGATATTCCGTTATAAAGGCTATAGGTTCTTTTTTTATTCGAATGAGGGTGACCCGCTTGAGCCGCCGCATGTTCATATCAGAGACGCTGAGGCTGAAGCGAAATTTTGGTTGGTTCCTGGCGTGCAGTTGGCGCGTAATGATGGCTTTAACGCCAGAACGCTAAAAGAGTTGGCTGGTCTGGTTGATACCTATCAGGCATTGTTTTTGGAGGCTTGGCATGAGTATTTCGGCTAAACGCGTCAGCTTTGACGATACGACGATGTGGGTCGAACTGAGTGACGCCAGAATTATTGGCGTGCCGCTGGCCTGGTTTCCCCGTTTGTTGAACGCGACGGAAGAACAGCGGGCGGGGTATGAGCTCAGCGCTCGCGGCATCCATTGGGACGCGTTGGACGAGGATGTTTCCGTTGACGGACTGCTGAAGGGGCGTGGCGACGTGACGCACCGCCCTCATAATGCCGCCTGAACATGAAAAAAGCACTGATTATTCAGCGCTTTTTTTTTACTCGTCGTCCGCCAGGAACAGTTCCAGCAGCGAGTTGAGGAACAGCTTGCCCTTCTCGGTGATTTGCCAGTGCTCCGCGGTTTCTTCCAGATAGCCTTTGGCCAGCGCTTCGTCCAGCTGCGGGCGAATGACGCTTTCCGCCAACCCGGTGTAATTGACGAAGTCGGCGCGCGGCGCAGCTTCCAGCAGGCGGAAGCGGTTCATGAAGAACTCGAACGGCCGATCCGCCGCCGCCACCTCATGCTGCTTGTCCATGTAGTCGCCGCGCATAAAGCCGCGCGGGTGCTTGGTCTTGGCGGTGCGCAGGATGCGCCCGTCGCTGAAGGTCACCTTGCCGTGCGCGCCGCAGCCGATCCCCAGATAGTCGCCGAAGCGCCAGTAGTTGAGGTTGTGCTGGCATTGGTAGCCCGGTTTGGCATAGGCCGAAGTTTCATACTGCTGATAGCCGGCGGCGCTCAGCAGCTGGTGGCCGCGTTCGAAGATATCCCACAGCGCGTCGTCGTCCGGCAAAACCGGCGGGCGCGAGCTGAACAGGGTGTTCGGCTCGATGGTCAACTGATACCACGACAGGTGAGGCGGATTGAGAGCGACAGCCTGGCGCAGATCGTCCAGCGCCTCTTCCAGCGACTGATCTGGCAGGCCGTGCATCAGATCGAGGTTGAAGCTGCGCAGGCCGAGGCCGGTCGCCAGCGTTGCCGCACGCTTGGCCTCTTCCGGGCCGTGGATGCGCCCTAAGCGGGTCAGCTTCTCGGCGCTGAAGCTTTGCACCCCGATGGAGATGCGGTTGACGCCGGCGCGCTGGTAGCCGCTGAAGCGATCGGCCTCCACGGTGCCGGGGTTGGCCTCCATGGTGATTTCGGCGTCGTCGGCGACGCGAATGCGCGCACGCACGCCGTCCAGCAAGGCTTGCATCGCCTCGGCGCTCAGCAGGCTGGGGGTGCCGCCGCCGATGAAGATGGTGCTTATCTCCCGGCCGCCGGCCAGCGGCAGGTCGGCATCCAGATCCGCCAACAGATGATCGACATACTCCTGATGCGGCACGTCACCCTTCAGCGCATGGGAGTTGAAGTCGCAGTACGGGCATTTCTGCACGCACCACGGGATGTGAATGTAGAGACTCAGCGGGGGCAGCTTAAGCATTGCGCATGGCTTCCAACATCAGCTTCAGCGCCTTGCCGCGGTGCGAAATCGCCCGCTTCTCGTCGCGGCTCAGCTCGGCGGCGGTGCGGCCCAGCTCCGGCACGTAGAAGACAGGATCGTAACCGAAGCCGCCTTCGCCGGCGGCCTGCTCGGTGATCTCACCGGCCCAGCTGCCGTGGAACACCAGCGGCGTCGGATCTTCCGCATGGCGCAGATAGACCAGCACGCAGTGGAATTGCGCGCCGCGCCGGCCCGGCGCTACGCCTTTCAGCGCCGCCAGCAGCTTATCGAGGTTCTGCCGATCGTCGGCGTCTTCACCGGCATAGCGTGCGGAGTAGATGCCCGGCGCGCCGCCCAGCGCGTCGACCGCCAGGCCGGAGTCGTCGGCGATCGCCGGCAGGCCGGTGACCTGCGCCGCATGGCGCGCTTTCAGAATGGCGTTCTCAATAAATGTCAGGCCAGTTTCTTCGGCGGATTCCACGCCCAGATCGGTTTGCGCGACCACGTCCAGGCCGAAATCGGCCAACAGGTCGGCGAGTTCGCGCACTTTGCCCGGGTTACCGGTGGCAAGAACGACTTTTTGCATAATGACTACCTTGAAAATTATTCGATGAGCGCCGCGACCACGGCGGGGATCTGTTGCGGATTCACGATGCGTAACTGTTTATGCCGCCCCAGTTCGCCTTTCTCGATGGTGACGCTGCTTTTCGCCACTTTGAACTGCTTGGCGATAAACTTGATCAGATGGGCGTTGGCTTGGCCGTCGACCGGCGGGGCGGTGATGGCGACTTTCAGTTCGTCGCCATGCAAGCCGATAATTTGGTCGCGGCTGGCTTTCGGCTGAATATATAGCCTGATCGCCAGCCCGTCCAGCACGGGAGTGACTGCACTCACAGCAGGAACCAGATCTCGCCGAACAGATCCATGCCCAGGTAGTTGATCAGATAGAGGATCAGGATCACCACCATGGCGGAAAAGTCGATGCCGCCCATCGCCGGGATGATGCGACGGATCGGCGCCATCAAGGGTTCGGTCAGCTGGTACATCACGTAGTCGATCGGGCTGCGGCCCTGACTGATCCAGCTCATCAGCGCACGAATGATCATCACCCAGAAGATCAGGTAGCCGGCGGATTTCACCAGCGAGATCAGGCCGAACAGCAGGTTATACGGGCTGAGCGACATCGCGCCACCCTGGATCAGCAGCAGCAGCGGATACTTGATGGTCATCAGCAGGAACGCCAGCAACAGCGAAGCGCTGTCGATAGGCCCCAGCGACGGGATAATACGGCGCAGCGGGCCGACGACCGGTTGGGTGATCTTCACCACAAACTGCGAGAACGGGTTGTAAAAATCGGTGCGCGTCCATTGCATCCAAATGCGCAGCAACAGCACCATCACGTACAGATCAATAACGGTCTTGACCAGGAAAGTCAGCGTTAGCATGAAGTGGTCCTTCTCCTTAACTCTTGGTTATTTAAAATAATTTTTCCATCTCTTGCGCACGGGAAACGGCGGCCTGCATCGCTTGCGCCACGGTTTCCGGCAGCTGGCGTTCGTTGAGCACTCGCAGCGCTTCGGCGGTGGTACCGCCTTTGGAGGTCACCTGCTCGCGCAGCGTGCCCAGCGGCGTATTCGGGTTGGCTTCAACCAGCGCGGCGGCACCGGAAGCGGCCTGTTGCACCAGATCGCGCGCGGTCTGGCTGTCGAAGCCCATGCGTTCGGCCTCTTTCTGCATCGCCTCCATAAACAGGAAGAAATAGGCCGGGGCGCTGCCCGCAGCGGCGATCACGCCGTTGATGCCATTTTCGTCACCGACCCAGCAAACTTTACCGACCGACGTCATTAAATCGCCGGTGTAGTCGCGATCCTGCTGGCTGACCTGCTCCGGTGCGTACAATCCGCTCATGCCCTTGCCAACCAGCGACGGGGTGTTGGGCATGATGCGCACGATGTTCAGCTTGTCGCCGAGCAGCTGATAGAAACGGTTGACCTGAATACCGGCGGCGATCGACAGCACCAGTTTGCCGCTGAAATCGACCTGTTCGCGCAGCGGCTGACACACGTCGGCCATCAGCTGCGGTTTGACCGCCAGCACGACTACGTCGGCCTCGCGCGCGCAGGCGGCGTTGTCGCCGCTGCTGACGATGCCATAGTCCGCCGCCAGCGCGTCACGGTTTTTCGCCGAAGGGGCGCAGACGCTGATGGATTTGGCTGGATAACCGCCCGCCACCAGGCCGGCGATGATTGCACGCGCCATGTTGCCGGCGCCGATAAAGGTAATCTTGCGATGTTGCATCAAATCCCTCGTCTGTTTGTCAGGCCTGCGAGTAGTCGCGGGCGCCAAAAATTGCGGTGCCGATGCGCACCAGGGTGCTGCCAGCGGCGATCGCCGCCGCCATGTCGTCCGTCATGCCCATCGACAGCGTATCGACCTGCGGATAACGCTGACGCAGGGCGAGAAAGGCGTCGTTCATCTGGTTGAATACCGCCAGCTGCCGCTGGTAATCCGCTTCCGGCGCCGGGATGGCCATCAGGCCGCGCAGCGTCAAGTTCGGCAGCGCGGCGATTGCCTCGGCTAACGCCGGCAGTTCGCTCAACGCGATGCCGGATTTACTCTGCTCATCGCTGATGTTGATTTGAATCAGCACGTTGAGCGGCGGCATGTCGGCCGGGCGCTGATCGCTCAGGCGCTGGGCGATGCGCAGCCGATCCACGGTATGGCACCAGGCGAAGTGTTCCGCCACCAGCCGACTCTTATTGGATTGCAGCGGGCCGATAAAGTGCCACACCAACTCGCCGCCCTGCGGCGATTCGGCGAAATGCCGGATCTTGTCTACCCCTTCCTGCACGTAGTTCTCGCCGAAGGCGCGCTGGCCGGCGGCGATGGCTTCTTCGATCGCCGCCACAGGTTTGGTTTTGCTGACTGCAAGCAGGGCAACTTCTTCTGGCGCCCGCGCGCAGTTTTGCGCGGCGGCCGCGATGCGGTTTCTGACATCCTGCAGGTTCTGTTGGATAGTGCTCATTATTGACCCGGGAGAGTGATATGGATATCGATGAATTCGTGGCCCTTAGTGTAAAGCATAATGCTTCCGATCTGCACCTTTGTGCCGGTCATCCGCCGATGTTGCGCATCGACGGTGAACTGCAGCCGCTGGCGGCGGCGCCAACGCTGACGGCGCAAGGCGTGCAGACCCTCTGTGACGGATTGCTGAATGCGCAGCAGCGCGAGAGCCTGCGGCGGCTGGGGCAGATCGATCTGGCGCTGCACAGGCCGGGTGGGGAGCGGCTGCGAGCCAACGTTTTTCAGCAAAGCGCGGGGATGTCTCTCGCATTGCGGCGCATCGCCGGGCAGGCGCCTTCGCTTGCCGAGCTGGCGCTGCCGGCCATCGTCCCGGCACTGCTGCGGCGCGACGACGGGCTTCTCCTGGTCACCGGCGCCACCGGCAGCGGCAAGTCCACCACGCTGGCGGCGATGATCGACGAGATCAACCGGCACCAGCCGCGGCACATTTTAACGCTGGAAGATCCGATCGAATTCCTGCACCGCAGCCGGCGATCGCTGATTCAGCAGCGGGAGATCGGCCGCGACAGCCACAGCTTCGATGCGGCGTTGCGCGCCGCGCTGCGCGAAGATCCGGATGTGATCCTGCTGGGTGAGCTGCGCGATATCGCCACCATTCGGTTGGCGCTCACTGCGGCGGAGACCGGCCATCTGGTGCTGGCGACGTTGCACACCCGCAGCGCGCCGCAGGCGGTGGAAAGGTTGGTGGACGTGTTTCCGGCGGAAGAGAAAACCTATGTGCGTGCCCAGTTGGCCGGCAGCCTGCAGGCGGTGATCGCGCAAAAGCTGATGCGGCGGCCCGGCGGCGGGCGAGTGGCGATCTTTGAGGTGCTGACGGCGACGGCGGCGGTCAGCAACCTGATCCGCGAAGGAAAAACCCATCAGTTGGCGAGCGTGTTGCAAACCGGCGCGCAGTCCGGCATGCAAACCTTTGAGCAAGGCTTGCAGCAGCGGATCGACGCCGGCGTGTTGGGGGATTGTGTTGGCGAAGGGGCGGGGGATTAACCCAGCTGCCGTTCGAACCAGCTTTCGAGGATCACCACCGCAGAGGCGGAATCCACGCTGCCTTTGTCGAGCGCGCGGAAGCCGCCGCGGTCGAACAGGTTGGCTCGCGCTTCCACGGTGCTCAGGCGCTCGTCATGCAGATCGATCTGGATGCCGAAGCGGCCGTGCAGGCGGTTGGCGAACTTGCGCGCCTGGGCGGTCACCGGTTGCTCGGTGCCGTCCATGTTCAGCGGCAGACCGACCACCACCAGATCCGGCTGCCACTCTTTCAACAGCTTTTCGATTTTCAGCCAGTCCGGCGAGCCGTCCTGCGCTTTGAAGGCCGGCAGGGCGCGGGCGCTGCCGGTCAACTCCTGGCCGACGGCTGCGCCGATGCTTTTGGTGCCGAAATCGAAGGCGATAATGGTGCGGTTGCTCATCAGGCGTGTCCTGCGTGGTTGGCGATGCTGCGAATGTCGATGCCCAGAAGGTTCCCCGCCTCGCGCCAACGGCTGGCGATCGGCGTGCGGAAGAGAATGTCGGTGTTGGCTTCGATGGTCAGCCAGGCGTTCTCCAACACTTCCTGCTCCAGCTGGCCCTTTTCCCAACCCGCATAACCCAGCGCCACCAGTACGTCGTCCGGTTGTTCCGGGGTGCCGAGCGTTTCCAGCACGTCTTTCGAGGTGGTGATCATGGTGTTGGGGGAAATTTGAATGCTGGCACCGAAGCCGTGGCGCGGCGTATGCAGGATAAATCCGCGATCGTCCGCCAGCGGGCCGCCGGCGAACACCGGCTTGTCCAGGCTGATGGCCGGATCGCGCGCAGGCGGCATGATCTTCAGCTTGCTCAGTACCGTGGCTACCGTGAACTGCTCCACCGGTTTATTGATCACCAAACCCATGGCGCCTTCTTCGTTGTGCTCGCAGACGTAAATCACCGAGCGCTTGAAGCGCGGATCCTGCAGGGTGGGCATGGCGATCAGAAAATGGTGCTGTAAATTCATGGCGTTAGTATAAGGTAATCAATGGGTGAGAAAATAAACAGCCGCCAGTATGCGGCTATACCCGCTGCCTTTCAAGCCGCTTGCAAAGGCGTGCTTTGGCGGGCGCGATGCAGGATAGCGGGCGGCAGGCCGCCCGCATGACGCATTACTTCGCCGCCAGGCGCTTTTCAATCGCGTCCATCAGCATGCCGGTAATCGAGATAGGGAATGCCGCCTCAATTTCGCGCGCGCAGGTTGGGCTGGTCACGTTGATTTCGGTCAGGCGATCGCCGATCACGTCCAGGCCGACGAAGATCAGCCCTTTCTCTTTCAGCGTCGGGGCGACGGCGCGGGCGATTTTCCAGTCGCTCTCGCTCAGCGGGCGCGCTTCGCCACGGCCGCCGGCCGCCAGGTTGCCACGGGTCTCGCCTTGCGCCGGAATGCGCGCCAGGCAGTAAGGCACCGGCTCGCCGTCGACGACCAGGATGCGTTTGTCACCGTCCTTGATCGCCGGCAGGAAGTTCTGCGCCATGCAGAAACGGCTGCCGTGTTCGGTCAGGGTTTCGATGATCACCGACAGGTTAGGATCGTCCTGCTTCACGCGGAAGATAGACGCGCCGCCCATGCCGTCCAGCGGTTTCAGGATGACGTCGCCGTGCTGCTGGTGGAATTTGCGAATGTGCGCGGCGCTGCGGCTGACCAGCGTGTCCGGCGTCAGCTCTGGGAACCAGGCGGTGAACAGCTTTTCGTTGCAGTCGCGCAGGCTTTGCGGCTTGTTGACCACCAGCGTGCCTTTGACTTCGGCGCGTTCCAGAATGTAGGTCGCGTAGATGTATTCGGTATCGAACGGCGGATCCTTGCGCATCAGGATCACGTCCAGATCGTGCAGCGCCAAGTCCTGCTCGTTGCCAAAGCTGAACCAGTTCTCCTTGTCTTCCTTCACGCTCAGCAGGCGGGTGCGGGCGCGCCCGTCACCGGCGTGCAGATAGAGATCGTTCATCTCCATGTAGTGCAGTTCGTAACCGCGGCGCTGCGCTTCGAGCAGCATGGCGAAGCTGGTGTCTTTCTTGATGTTGATGGAATCGATAGGATCCATCACGATGCCGAGCTTAATCATCTTTTCTCCTTTAACCCAGGTCGCCGAAGCGGACCTGCAGAGCGGTAATGGCGGTGAGCGCTGTGGTTTCGGTACGCAGCACGCGTGGCCCCAGCAGAATATCAGTAAATCCGTGGTTGGTGGTCATGGCGATTTCGTCGGCGGACAAACCGCCTTCCGGGCCGATCAGCAGGCGGACGCGGTCTACCGGCTGCGGCAGCGTGTTGATGCTGTGGCTGGCGCGCGGATGCAGGTTGAGCTTCAGGCTGCCGTCCTGCTCGGCGCACCAGGCTTCCAGCGACATCGCCTCGCGGATTTCGGGAATGCGGTTACGGCCGCACTGTTCGCAGGCGGCGATGGCGATCTTTTGCCATTGCTGGATTTTCTTCGCCAGACGCTCGCCGTCCAGTTTGACGCCGCAGCGCTCGGAAAACAGCGGGGTAATGACGTTGACGCCCAGCTCGATGGACTTCTGAATGGTGAACTCCATCTTCTCGCCGCGCGAGATCACCTGGCCCAGATGCAGGTTGAGCGGCGATTCGATGTCATCCACGCGGCCGTCGCCGAGGCGCACCAGCACGCTCTTTTTGTCCACCCGAACTATCTCGGCGTCGAACACCTGGTTGCTGCCGTCGAACAGCTGCAGCGCCTGGCCGGCGCTCATGCGCAGCACGCGGCCGACGTGGTTGGCGGCGTCTTCGCTCAGGGCGATCTCCGCCCGATCGGTCAACGGCTGCGGATGGTAAATGCGGGGTATGCGCATGGGTAGTCTGATCCTGACGAAACGGCGCCGCGGGTTGGCGGCGCCATGAAAGATAAAGGCTATAGTAGGTTAGCTTTTCCGCTGCTGACAAGCCTGTTGAATATAGGGGTTGTGGTTGCCCTGAACCTTGGCGATACGTGCTTCACGCTGACATTCCCATTGGCTCACCGGATATTGCCGGTTCCACACCTCGAACAGTTGGGTTTGCTGGCGTGACAGCCGCAGCTGGTAGCGATCGCGCATGTAGAAGTAGGTGCGGGCGATGGCGCCGCGGGCGCGGGCGGGTGGCTCCGCCTGTTTATTCTTGAAGTCCACCTTCATCGGGCATTGCCCATATTGGCCTTCACCGCCGTTCCATTGGCTGTACATGAAGTTATTGCGGTCGCCGTTCACTTCGCCGATCGCCGGCTGCAGGTTGTGCAGATCGGTTTCTATCTGGCGATAGGTGGCGTCTTTGTTGCAGTTCTTGCGGCCGCCGTCCTGCCAGCACTGCAGCTGGTGGCCGAACTGCCAGGCCGGCACCACGTGTTCCCATTCAATGCGCTGCGCGCGTTGGGCGTTTTTACGCACCTGATAGCCGCAGCCAGCGAGATCCGGGATGCCCTTCTTGCCTTGCCAGTCGATGCGGCAGCCGCAATAAAAACTGCCCGGCGCATCCTGGTTAATCTTGGCCGCCGCCGCCTTGGCCTGAGAAAAATTATTGATGCCGTGCGCCTGTACGGCGCCTGCGGCGAAAACCGCCATAAACAAAATTCTGCGAAGCATATTCCAAAACAGCTCAAAATTGGAAAAGCAGGCAGGGTAGCGGAACTTGCCGGCAGTGGCAAATGGCGATATTTGCTTGTTTTAACGTATAAATCGTTTAACTAAAGGTTCTCGGTAGCGAGAAATTTCAGTTTTTCGCCGCACCGGCGGCAGAGGTATTCGCTTTCGCCGCGCAGCACGCGGTTATGGCGGCGGATGGTGAGCTGGTGCTGCCCGCAGCCGCAGCGGTAGGGGAAGGTTTTGCTTTGCACCGAGGCGGTTTCGAAACGGTGAGTGCGGCTGGCGGGGGTCAGCAGTACGCTTTCCATCATCCAGCGCCATTCGCGGCCGTGCGGCGCCACCTGGCCGAATTGGCGAAACACCAGCAGGTGCGCCAGCTCGTGCGGCACCACTTCATCGATAAACGGCTGTTGGTTTTCCAGCAGCAGCACCGGGTTCAGACGGATTTCCCAGCTTTGCAGCCAGGCGGTGCCCGCGCTGGTGCCGCGTTGCTGATAGACGATGCTGGGTTCGGGGAACTCGACGGCAAAATGCCGGCGTGCCAACTGCAGCTTTTCTCGCAGGCAGCGCATCACCGCTTGCTGCAGCGCGATGGGGATTCTTGGTTTGTTCATTGCGGCCTAGCTTAAGCAATGGCGCGGCGGCTGACAATATGCCCCGGCCTAAATCCGCATCCGGCGCTTTCTTGGCGCTGTGCGCCGGTTTTTCGCCACATTGATAAGACGATCGCCGTCGATGGATTGTAATCAATGTGTTAACTGCGGGATAATAAAGCGTGCATGATGAGCCTGTACCCGCAGTTCTCACCGAACAAGGTTGAAACGCCGCCTGTGGTAATCCCTTACGCAAAGAGCAGTTATTTTGCGATTTGGCGCAATAACTGACTGATTAAAAATACGTAAGGTGGAGGCAGTTTTTTGACAAGGCGCCGAGCCGTGCGCCGCAAGTGTGAATTTAACGCAGCTGATGTTGCAAGTGAGAGATCAATGTCGAATAAACCGTTCCACTATCAAGATCCGTTCCCGCTGAAGAAAGACGATACCGAATACTACCTGCTGAGCCGCGACCACGTTTCCGTGAGCGAATTCGAAGGCCAGGAAATTCTGAAAGTTGCCCCTGAAGCGTTAACCCTGCTTGCCCAGCATGCGTTCCACGACGCGTCGTTCATGCTGCGCCCGGCGCACCAGCAGCAGGTGGCCGATATCCTCAAAGATCCGGACGCCAGCGAAAATGACAAGTACGTTGCGCTGCAATTTCTGCGTAACTCAGAAATCGCCGCCAAGGGTATTTTACCGACCTGCCAGGACACCGGCACGGCGATCATCGTCGGCAAAAAGGGCCAGCGCGTCTGGACCGGCGGCGGCGATGAAGAAGCGTTGTCGCGCGGGGTGTACAACACCTACATCGAAGAGAACCTGCGCTATTCGCAGAACGCCGCGCTGGATATGTACAAAGAGGTCAACACCGGTAGCAACCTGCCGGCGCAGATCGATCTCTACAGCGTGGACGGCGAAGAGTACAAGTTCCTGTGCATCGCCAAGGGCGGCGGTTCCGCCAACAAAACCTATCTGTATCAGGAAACCAAGGCGCTGCTGTCGCCGGGCAAACTGAAAAACTACCTGGTCGACAAGATGCGCACGTTGGGCACCGCGGCTTGCCCGCCGTACCACGTGGCGTTCGTCATCGGCGGCACCTCGGCGGAAGCGACGCTGAAAACCGTCAAGCTGGCCTCGACCAAGTATTACGATGGCCTGCCGACCGAAGGCAACGAGCATGGCCAGGCGTTCCGCGATCTGGAGCTCGAAGCGGAGCTGCTGCAAGAAGCGCAGAACCTGGGGCTGGGCGCGCAGTTCGGCGGCAAATACTTCGCGCACGATATCCGCGTGGTGCGCCTGCCGCGCCACGGCGCGTCCTGCCCGGTCGGCATGGGCGTCTCCTGCTCGGCGGACCGCAACATCAAAGGCAAGATCAACCGCGACGGCATCTGGCTGGAAAAACTGGAGCACAACCCGGGTAAATTCATTCCTCAGGAGTTGCGCCAGGCCGGGGAAGGCGAGGCGATCAAAGTCGATCTCAACCGCCCGATGGCAGAGATCCTCAAGCAGCTGTCGCAGTATCCGGTTTCCACCCGCCTGTCGCTGAGCGGCACCATCATCGTCGGCCGCGATATCGCGCACGCCAAGCTGAAAGAGCGTCTGGATCGTGGTGAAGGCCTGCCGCAGTACGTCAAGGATCACCCGATCTACTACGCCGGCCCGGCCAAAACGCCGGAGGGCTACGCGTCCGGTTCGCTGGGGCCAACCACCGCCGGGCGTATGGACTCTTACGTCGATCTGCTGCAATCCCACGGCGGCAGCATGATTATGCTGGCGAAAGGCAACCGTAGCCAGCAGGTGACGGATGCCTGCCACAAGCACGGCGGCTTCTATCTCGGCAGCATCGGCGGCCCGGCGGCGGTGCTGGCACAGCAGAGCATCAAGAGCCTGGAGTGCGTGGAGTATCCTGAGCTGGGCATGGAAGCGATCTGGAAAATCGAAGTGGAGGATTTCCCGGCGTTTATCCTGGTGGATGACAAAGGCAATGACTTCTTCCAGAAGATCCAGGCCGGTCAGTGCTCCAGCTGCCTGAAATAAGCGCGGCCCCCTTCACCGTCTACGGGCGGTGAAGGGGATTGTGTAAAGTCCTGTAGCCTGCTGGACGTCGAGTTTTAACCTGTATACCCTACGCGGATAGCACTAAAACTCGACTAATGGAATATCGGCAACAGAAGGTTCGGCAAGCACATGGGAACGCAGGAAAGTCATATCAAGGAATTGCTGGTCTGGATTGAAGATAACCTGACCAATCCGCTGTCGTTGGATATCGTTGCCGCCAAATCAGGCTATACGAAATGGTACCTGCAGCGCATGTTCAAAAAGCAGACCGGATTATCGTTAGCCTCGTACATCCGCGCTCGCCGCCTCTACCTTGCCGCCTTCGCCTTGCGTTTCACGCAGAAGAGCATCCTCGATATCTCGGTCGAATATCAGTTCGACAACCAGCAGACGTTTTCGCGCTGTTTCAAGAAACACTTTGCCGAATCGCCCAGCGTGTATCGCCATGCCCGCAAGCAGGACTTCAGCAATCTGGTGCGTTCGCTGGCGGCCAGCCAGCCCGGCGATATTCAGGTTGAGCGCGTCAGCATCGCCCGGGGGCAATATGTCTTTCACGGCAAGCAGTACGCTTATCACCTGGATATCGAGAAGCTGGACAAGTCGCACCTGCCACAGCGCAGCGCGCTGCGGGGGCAATTCTATACCTTGTTGGGCGAGCGCCCGACGCAAACCTATTCGTTTACCCAGCTGGTGCCGGACGGCGAGCGGGTCAGGGTCGATTATACCCTGGGCGTGACGACGGAATACCCGCTACGCGAAGGCGTGGTGCTGGAGCCGCTGCCGGAGATCCACGGCGAGTTTTGTCGTTTTCGCTATTCCGGCAAGCCGGTGGCGCTCAACGACCACATTATTCAGATCTACACGCAGGTGTTGCCCGAAATGGGGCTGGCCCGCGGTGACGGGCCGGATATTACGGTGTTCAGCTATTCGCTGAGCGGGAAAGAGGAACTGCATCTGGAGCTGCAGCATCTGGTGCCGGTGGTGCCGTTGCATTGATCCCGTCGGTGGCCGGCAGCCGGTTTTTTTGCTGCACGATTGCCGCCATCACCGCCAGGGCGATCTCCGCCGGGGTTTTGCTGCCCAGCGGCAGGCCGATCGGCGCATGGATGCGTTCCAGCTCCTGCGGCGTGAATTCGGCAATCTGCTGCAAACGCTGGCGCCGCCGCGCGCTGTTTCGGAGCGATCCCATGGCCCCAATGTAAAATGCCGGAGTGTGGATCGCTTCCATCAGCGTCAAGTCGTCCATGCGCGGATCGTGGGTCAGCGCCACGACGGCGGTATTGGCGTGGCAACCCCCATCCTCAATAAATTTGGCTGGAAACTGGCGCAGCAACGTCATGCCCGGCTTCAGTTCGGCGGCAAAGTTATCCAGTGCCTCCGGGCGGTTCTCGCACACCAGCACCTCAAACCCCAGCGCCATGGCGAAATCGGCACAGTACAGCGCCACGCTGGACAGCCCGGCGATCAGCAGGCGCGGCGCGGCCGCGATGTGCAGGGTGATCTGCTCGAGCCGGCGTTCGACCTGCGTGGCGCTGGTGAAGTGGCTTTGCTCGAGACTGTGGCAGGCGTTGGGCAGCGTCAGGCGTTTGATCAACGCGTGATGCCCTTCCAGCGCGCCGGCGATGCGTCGTAGGTAAGCGATGCTGCCTTCACCCGCCGGCAGGTATTCGATCAGCACGTCCAGCACGCCGCCGCAGGGCAGCGCCACGTTAGGCGTCATGCCGCCTTCGCCGTAACGGATCACTTGGCTGGCCGCCTGATACTCCCCGGCGGCCACGCGACGCAAAAAATCCTCCTCCACGCAGCCGCCCGACAGCGAACCGCTGTAGCGGCCGTCGCGGGTCGCCGCCATCAGCGCGCCCGGCGACCGCGGCGAAGAGCCGTAGGTACTGAGCACGGTGCATAACCAGACCGGCTGTTGCTGCAGCCAGCTTATCGCCTGGCTGATCACGGTGACATCAAGATGTTGCATAGGTGGGTTTACTCGTTGGCCGGGAGTTGCGATGGAAGATCAATATCTTGCACGACGCCGGGGTGCTCAAGCGGCAGCAGGTGCACTGCCGCGCCTTGCAGCAGTTCACGCGCGCCATTATCGCCGCGCAGTTGGCAAAGTGGTTTGCGCAATAGGGCGGAAAAGCCGACTGGATGACCGGGCTGTTGCGCATAGCTGGGGCGCACGATCGCGTGCTGCCGTAAGGCATCCGCCACCTGCCGGAAAACCTCGGCACCGACGAACGGCATATCGGCCAGGTGGATCAGCCAGCCCCGCCAGTGTGGCGTGGCCGCAACGCCTGCGGCTATCGAGTCGCCAAGACCCGCGCTGGCGAGCAGGGTGACCGGCACCTGGTTGGCGGCGCAGGCTGCCAGCACTGGCAGATTATCCGGCCGGGTCACCACCTGTACCGGCAGGCCGGAGGCCAATGCCTGGCGCAGGGTGTGTTCGAACAGCGATCGCCGTTCGCCCGCCGCATCGGCAAATCCAGCGTTCAATTTGTTGCCCTGGCCGCCGGCCTGAATAAAGCGCTCCCCGCGTCCGGCGGCGGTAATGACAATGCCCGTGGTCATGTTTGGAAGTCCGCGTTTGCGCAAATTATTTATTAGCCTACAAACTACCTGTGTTTTGCAAATGTTTTTTTGTTGAAAACATCCTGTTAATCATCACATAATTTTAGTTATAAGCATATGCTTATGACGTCTACGGCAAGGTCGTCAGCGTTTGCGCAACAACACCGCGAACAAAAACCAATTACAAGAAAGACGTGAAGGACTTATTTATGAGCAATTTCAACCCGTCGCGGCGCCGCTTTATCAAAAGCGCCGTGATTGCGGGGGTGTCTGTGTATCTCGCGCCCCTGTACAGCCGCGCCTATGCCGCGCTGTTCGAGCAAAAAATCCTCCAGTCACCCAACTGGGATCCGCAGACCAAACGCATCCGTTTCCGTATCGACGGCCGCGCCAAGGTCATGGGGCAGAAGGTGTTCGCGCGCGATATCCGCGCAGTGGACATGCCGCACTGGCCGCAGAAGCAGGCGCACGCCTTCATTCTGCGCGTCACCAAAGCCGATCGGCTGTTCGAAGGGGTCGATCTGTCGTTGTTGGGGGATGACCTGCAGCCGGATCGCTTGGTGACGGCGGAAGATCTGGCGCGCGACGGTCTGGCCTTCCCGGCGTTTTACGGTGACGACATGCTGCTGCCGAGCGGCAAAACCCCGGCCTATCTCGGCCAGGCGGTGGCGATCCTGATCTATCACGACTTCGCCCGTTTCCGCTTCGCTAAGGACAAGCTGAAATTCCGTGAGGAAACCATTAAATACGGCGCGGTCACCGGCCCGTTGGAGCGCGATCCCTGGGGCAGCTTCCGCTATGTGCGGGTGGGGGGCGAACAGCCGTTCGACGACGATCGCTTCTCCAGCCTGAAGGACACGCCAATCTTCCCGGTGTCGATGAAAAAACACCTGCCGGTGTGGCCGGAAGGGCGCGAGGGCGGCAAGCTGGATCAGGAAGGCATGCGCTATGCGGGCCTGATCGCCGACGAGATGGCCAATCCGCCGGCCGATTGGCTGGTGATGTCGCGCCGTTACACCACGCAGTCGATCGACACCTCGGCGCTGGAGCCGGACAACGCCAACGGCTGGTTCGACGCCGAGACGCAAACGCTGCATCTGGTGGTGCCGACCCAGTCGCCGCAGGAAGTGGCTGACGAAATGCCGCGCATGCTGGCCAAGCGCAACCCGCCGGTGAAACAGCTGATCCTGCATCCGTGCTACACCGTGGGCTACGGCTCGAAAGATCACTATAACTTCCCGTATTACGGCGCGGTGGCGGCGATGTACGGCGACGGCCACCCAGTGCGCTTGGCCAACGACCGCTTCGAGCAGTTCCAGACGGCGCTGAAGCGCCACGCGTTCGATATGAATTACCGCATCGCGGTGAACCGCCAGACCGGCGTCATGCAGTCGTTCCTCGGTGACATGACCGCGGACGGCGGCGGCCGCAGCAACTTTACCCCTTCGGTGGTGATGGTCGGCGCGACCGCCGCCCAGTCGATTTACTACTTCCCGAAAAGCGATCTGTCGTCGGTCGGGCTGGCCTCACGCGCTATTGACGCCGGCTCGGCGCGCGGTTACGGCACGCTGCAGAGCATGGCCGCCACCGAGATGATGGTGGATGAGCTGGCTGCCGAACTGAAGATCGATCCTATCGAATTCCGTCTGCGTAACGTGCTGAAATCCGGCATGAAAAATACTCAAGGGGCGATCCCGGCCGGTGCGATCCGTGCCGATGAAGTGCTGGAGAAGGCGGCGAAGCATGAGATGTGGCTCAAGCGCGCCGAACGCAAGGCCGAGTTTGAGAGCCGTCATCCCGGCAAACGCTATGGCGTTGGCTTTGGCTGCGTGCAGAAAGACTTCGGCACCGGGGCGGAAACCTCGTTCGCCCGGGTGGAGCTGAGCGAAGACGGCCGCATCACGCTGCATCACAGCGGCGCGGAGATGGGTACCGGCATGTCGACCTCGCAGTCGGTGCTGTGCGCACAGTGGCTGGGCAAACCGGCCGACGAAGCGCATTTCTCGGTCACCGACTGGTCGGTGCTGCCGATGGTCACCAGCGGCGATCCTTACCTGATGTCGCAGGCAGAGCAGGATAAGCTGCAAACCAACCCTAACTGGACGCCGAGCTACTGCTCGCCGTCCAGCGCCAGCAACTCGGCCTATTACTTCTCGCACAGCACCCGCGAAGCGGCGCGCCTGATTTTCGATCACGGCCTGTGGCCGGCGGCGATGGCGTTGTGGCAGGCCGGCATCGGCGGCGGCCAGGCGGCACCGCTGGTGGTGCGGCGTGAAGATGCGCGTTGGGTCGAGGGCGGCCTGACGGCGGCGGGCATGTCGGTGCTGAGCCTCGAGCTGCTGGCCAAGACGGCCTATCAGATGGGCGGCGTCACCGGCGCGGCGGTACACGTCTTCAACCGCTGGCAGTGGGCGGAGGCCGATTTTACGTTGAACGGCAAAAGCGAACGCTTGCCGATCGACGGCATGTCGCTGCGCAACGCCGGCGGTGAATTCAAACCGCTGGCGCGCGGGCAAGTCTACTACCCGCCAACCCAGCGTAACAATGCGGCAGTGACCTACTACAGCGCCGTTGGCACGCTGGCGGAAGTGGCGGTGGATATCGCCACCGGCCAGGTGGAATTGTTGAATCACCACTCGATTATGGAGTGCGGCAACCTGATCGTGCCGGAACTGGTTTCCGGCCAGCTGCAGGGCGGGCTGGCGATGGGGATCGGCCATGCGCTGCACGAATATTTACCGCTGTACGAAGACGGCCCGGGCAACGGCACCTGGAACTTCAACCGTTACCACCTGCCGCGCGCCAGCGACGTGGCGGTGTGGAAACAGAGCGGCGACATCCTGCCGGCGCTGTCGGAAACCGATCCGCCGAAAGGCATGGCGGAGGTGGTGATGATCCCGATCGTGGCCGCGTTGGTCAACGCCATCGCCGACGCCACCGGCCACCGTTTCCGTGATTTGCCCGTTCGTGCAGAAAATATTCGTGAGGTATTACAATGAGCATTAAAACCCAGCCGATCTCCCTGACCATCAACGAGAAGCAGTACGGCCCGATCGAGGTGCCGGAAGGCTTGATGATGATCGATTTCCTGCACGAGTACCTTGACCTGACCGGTTCGCGCCTCGGCTGCGGGCAGGGCATTTGCCACGCCTGCGTGGCGATCGTCGATCACCCGAGCGGCACCAGCGAAGAGGTACGCACCTGCATCACCGGCGCGCATTTCTTCAACGGCAAGAAAGTGCGTACCGTCGAAGGCCACGCCAAGGTGGACGAACAGGGCGAGGTGGTTGAGCTGTCGCCGATCCAGCAGGCGTTTCTGGAGCACTACAGCTTCCAGTGCGGCTACTGCACGCCGGGCTTCGTCAACGCCGCCACCATTTTCGTGGAAAAGCTCAAGCGTGAGCCTATCGCTCGCGAGCAGCTGGAAAGCGCCATTGAGCAGGCGCTGGACAGCCACATCTGCCGCTGCACCGGCTATGTGCGTTACTACGAAGCGGTGCGCGACGTGGTGCTGAAAACGCCGGGCCTGCTGAAGGAGACGGCGCAATGAAAAAACGTCTCGCAGTATTGATTTTGCTGGTGGCGATCGTGGTGATTGCGCTGCTGTGGTGGCGGGAAAACCGCCGTTACGACGGTCCGGTGCAGCAGGTAACCGCCGGCGCCGAACAGATCGCCCGCGGCCGCTATCTGGCGCAGGCCGCCGACTGCGCCGCCTGCCATACCGCCAGCGGCGGGGCGCCGTTGGCCGGCGGCTATCCGCTGGAAACGCCGTTCGGCACGATTTACGGCAGCAATCTGACGCCGTCGGCCGACCACGGCATCGGGCGCTGGACCAAGGACGACTTCTTCCTGGCGCTGACGCAGGGCGTGGCGCCGGGCGGGCGACACCTGTACCCGGCGATGCCTTACACCTCGTACAAGGGCATGTCGCGTCAGGATGCCGACGACATCTACGCTTACCTGATGACGCGCCCGGCGGTGGACGTCGCCATTCCGGCCAACGAGATGCCGTTCCCGTTCAACCAGCGCATGGCGCTGATCGGCTGGAACCTGCTGTTCCGCAGCCAGGATCCGCTGCCGGCCAGTTCGCAGGGCAACTCGCCGCAATGGCAGCGCGGCCGCTATCTGGCCGACGTGCTGGGGCACTGTGGCGAATGCCATACGCCGCGCGGTGCGCTGGGGCAGATGGATCTCGCCAAGCCGATGCAGGGCGGCGATCTCGGCCGCTTCATGGCGCCGGACATTACGCCGCACGGTCTGGCGCAGCGCGGCTGGACGCCGCAGGACGTCAGCCGCTTCCTCAGCACCGGCCTCGCGCCGCAGGGTTCCGCCTTCAGCGAGATGCACATGGTGGTGGATCTCAGTACCCGTCATTTAACGCCGGAAGACCACCAGGCGCTGGCGCTGTATCTGATGGGCGAGCAGCCGCCGGCGGCAGTGCCGGTGAAAATGGGCCAGGGCAGCGATACCGGGCGCATGGCCTACCTGGATCAGTGCGCCGGCTGCCATGCGCGTGAAGGCGAGGGCAAACCGCACGTAGCACCGGCGATGCGCGATAATGCCACGCTGCGCCAGGCGGACGGCAAGAACCTGATCGTGTCGGTGCTGGACGGCTTGCCGGCCCAGCAGTTCCCGAACGGTGAAAGCATGCAGAGTATGCCGGGCTTCGGCGAGCGGTTGAGCGATGCCGAAGTGGCGGAGCTGGTGAATTACCTGCGCGTGACCTGGGGCGGCTTGCCGGCGGACATCACCGCCGAGCAGGTGAAAGCGCTGCGCAAGTAAGCGGCGTTCAGGCAAAAAAATGGCCCGCATCTGCGGGCCATTTTATTGCGCGGTCACGGGGTTCAACGGCTGGTGACGCCGTCGACGCGTTGGCTGCGCTGTTTGATGGCGTAACCGGCGGCCAGGATCGCCACCCATACCGGGATCAGCAGCACCGAGATTTGAATGCCCGGCGTCAGGTACATGATCACCAGGATGCCGGTCATGAACAGCAGGCACAGGTAGTTGCTGAACGGGTACCAGAAGGCTTTGAACTTCGGCACCACGCCTTCGCGGTTTTTGGCGGCGCGGAACTTCAGGTGCGCCAGGCTGATCATCGCCCAGTTGATCACCAGCGCCGATACCACCAACGCCATCAGCAGTTCGAAGGCCCGCCCCGGGATCAGATAGTTAATCAGTACGCACAGCGCGGTGGCGAGGGCGGAAATGCCGATGGCTACCACCGGCACGCCGCGGCCGTCGACCTTCAGCAGGCTTTTCGGGCCGTTACCTTGTTGCGCCAGGCCGTACAGCATGCGGCTGTTGCAGTAGACGCAGCTGTTGTAA
This sequence comes from Serratia sp. HMSC15F11, assembly GCF_001808215.1. Taxonomy (NCBI): domain Bacteria; kingdom Pseudomonadati; phylum Pseudomonadota; class Gammaproteobacteria; order Enterobacterales; family Yersiniaceae; genus Serratia; species Serratia sp. HMSC15F11. The sequence continues at coordinate 43,369 of NZ_KV792475.1, read as the reverse complement.
ACCGACAGCGCGGCGGTGAGCACCACGATGTTCAGCACGGTCGCCACCAGGTTGCTGTTCAGCGCGTGGAAGATCAGCACGAACGGGCTGCCGCCTTCGACCACTTTGCCCCACGGGTACAACGACAGCAGAATGGCCAGTGAACCGATATAGAAAATCAGGATGCGGTAGATCACCTGATTGGTGGCTTTCGGAATGCTTTTTTGCGGGTTGTCGGCTTCGGCGGCGGTGATGCCGACCAGCTCAAGGCCGCCGAAGGAGAACATGATCACCGCCATCGCCATCACCAGGCCCATGACGCCGTTCGGGAAGAACCCGCCCTGCGCCCACAGGTTGGTGACGGTGGCCTCCGGGCCGCCCATGCCGCTGAACAGCAGATAGGCGCCGAACACGATCATGCCGATAATCGCCACCACCTTGATGATGGCGAACCAGAACTCCATCTCGCCGTAAACTTTGACGTTGGCCAGGTTGATGGCGTTGATCGCCAGGAAGAACACCGCGGCGGAGACCCAGGTGGGGATCTCCGGCCACCAGTACTGCACGTAGATGCCGACCGCGGTCAGCTCCGCCATCGCCACCAGGACATACAGCACCCAGTAGTTCCAGCCGGAAGCGAAGCCGGCGAAGTTGCCCCAGTATTTGTAGGCGAAGTGGCTGAAGGAACCGGCAACCGGCTCTTCCACCACCATTTCCCCCAGCTGGCGCATGATCAGAAACGCGATGAAGCCGCCGATGGCGTAACCGAGAATAACCGACGGGCCGGCCATTTTTATTGTTTGAGCGATACCGAGAAATAACCCGGTGCCGATTGCGCCACCTAAGGCGATGAGCTGAATATGGCGGTTTTTCAGGCCGCGTTTCAGCTGGTCACCATGCTGTTGACCATCCATCAATCTAACCCTCTGTCGTTGCGAATGACCACATGCCTGTAAAGCAGTGGTTACGATGTGTGTTTTGTTTTATTTACGGCGTTATATCTATTAATTCCACGGCGCCGCTACCGTTTGGCAGAGAATAATGTTATGCGCGTCAGTTTGCACCTGCTTTGTCGTGTGAGTGATTAAGATTGCAGCAGTTTAGGAAACAAAATGCGGGTTGTGTGACGGCAGGGGGGATTCAGTGCATGAAATAAGCAACAAATCACATAATGCGCAAAAATAACGTAGATCTGAACGGTGGGGTGCGTTCAAATAATGAACGAACCATCGTTGCGCTGCTCGCCAAATAGTCATTCATCAAAGCGTAATAACCATGCAATAAAACTTGGGCAAAAAGTTTGCACTCTTCCTTGCGTAAGGTTTGGTAAAAGTTAAATCCCCAACCCGGCGCGTAAATGGTAATACCATCACGGCGTTACCGGTTTGCAGCGGGGTTTTCAGCGGGGTGTTAAATGTGCGGGTAACCTGATTTCGATCAAGGCCCGTATGGACAGGAGGTGAATACTTTGTTACTTTACCGTCACGTTTTTGAAATTGGTATTACCAATTGACTCCGCGCCATTCGCAGAGAAGAATTCACTCATGGCCTACAGCAAAATCCGCCAACCCAAGTTGTCAGATGTTATCGAGCAACAGCTCGAATATCTGATCCTCGAGGGGACACTGCGCCCAGGCGAAAAACTGCCTCCGGAGCGCGAGCTGGCGAAACAATTTGATGTCTCCCGTCCTTCTCTGAGAGAGGCCATTCAGCGCCTGGAAGCGAAAGGGTTGCTCCTACGCCGTCAGGGCGGCGGCACCTTCGTGCAAACTAATCTGTGGCAGAGCTTCAGCGATCCGCTGGCCGAGCTGCTGGCCGACCATCCCGAATCACAGTTCGATCTGCTGGAAACCCGTCACGCGCTGGAAGGCATTGCCGCCTATTACGCGGCGCTGCGCGGCACCGATGAAGATCTGGCGCGCATCCGCGACTGCCACATCGTGATTCAACAGGCTCAAGACAGCGGCGATCTCGACGCCGAAGCCGATGCGGTCATGCAGTATCAAATCGCCGTGACCGAAGCTGCCCACAACGTTGTGTTACTTCACCTGCTACGCTGCATGGGGCCGATGCTGGAACAGAACGTGCGTCAGAACTTTGAATTGCTCTACTCGCGCCGTGAGATGTTGGCAAAAGTGAGCAGCCACCGCGCCGGAATTTTTGAGGCGATTGTGGCACGCGAGCCGGAAAAGGCCCGTGAAGCCTCGCATCGCCACTTGGCGTTTATCGAGGAAATCTTGCTGGATCTCAGCCGGGAGCATACTCGGCGCGAGAGATCGCTACGGCGTCTCCAGCAACGCAAGGATTAAGAGCTGTCCTCTTCAGGGTACACCAGCCTGCGGGGGTTAAGTTCGAGGTACTTAGTTAAGTACTTAAGCGGCAACTAAACTGATGGGCCTGTCTTCGTGTGTTTTTGCACAGAGCACAGGAAGACAGGCTCCAAACAAACCATTAGACAGATAAGGAATACCACCATGTCAGAACGTTTAAACAATGACGTGGATCCGATCGAAACCCGCGACTGGCTGCAGGCGATCGAATCGGTCATCCGTGAAGAGGGTGTTGAGCGAGCTCAGTTTCTGATTGATCAGGTATTGGGAGAAGCCCGTAAAGGCGGCGTTAACGTTGCGGCCGGTGCTGCAGCGCACAACTACGTCAACACCATCGCGGTAGAAGACGAACCGGCCTACCCAGGCAACCTGGATCTGGAACGCCGCATTCGTTCAGCGATCCGTTGGAACGCGATCATGACCGTTCTGCGCGCATCCAAAAAAGACCTGGAGCTGGGCGGCCACATGGCTTCCTTCCAGTCTTCCGCGACCTTCTATGAAGTCTGCTTTAACCACTTCTTCCGCGCACGCAACGAGAAAGACGGCGGCGACCTGGTGTACTTCCAGGGCCACATCTCTCCGGGCGTTTACGCGCGTGCCTTCCTTGAAGGCCGCCTGACCGAAGAACAAATGAATAACTTCCGTCAGGAAGTGCACGGCAATGGCCTGTCCTCTTACCCGCATCCTAAGCTGATGCCGGAATTCTGGCAGTTCCCGACCGTATCCATGGGCCTGGGCCCAATCAGCGCCATCTATCAGGCGAAGTTCCTGAAATACCTGGAACACCGCGGCCTGAAAGACACCTCTGAGCAGACCGTTTACGCCTTCCTGGGCGACGGCGAGATGGATGAGCCGGAATCCAAAGGTGCCATCACTATCGCGACCCGCGAGAAGCTGGACAACCTGGTGTTTGTCATCAACTGCAACCTGCAGCGCCTGGACGGCCCGGTTACCGGCAACGGCAAGATCATCAACGAACTGGAAGGCATCTTCTCCGGCGCAGGTTGGCAGGTGCTGAAAGTGATCTGGGGCGGCCGTTGGGACGAACTGCTGCGTAAAGACACCAGCGGTAAACTGGTTCAGCTGATGAACGAGACCCTGGACGGCGACTACCAGACCTTCAAATCCAAAGACGGCGCTTACGTGCGCGAGCACTTCTTCGGCCGTTACCCGGAAACCGCGGCGCTGGTCAAAGACATGACCGACGACGAAATCTGGGCGCTGAACCGTGGTGGTCACGATCCGAAGAAAATCTTCGCTGCACTGAAAAAAGCGCAGGACACCAAAGGCAAACCGACCGTTATCCTGGCCCACACCATCAAAGGTTACGGCATGGGTGAAACCGCGGAAGGTAAAAACATCGCTCACCAGGTGAAGAAAATGAACATGGAAGGGGTTCACCACTTCCGCGATCGTTTCAACGTGCCGGTTGCCGATGCTGACATCGAAAAACTGCCGTACATCACCTTCGAGAAAGACTCTGAAGAGTACAAATACCTGCACGAACGTCGCCAGGCGCTGAAAGGCTACGTGCCGACTCGTCTGCCGGAGTTCACCCAGAAGCTGGAAATGCCGGCGCTGGAAGATTTCAGCTCGCTGTTGGAAGAGCAGAACAAAGAGATCTCCACCACTATCGCCTTCGTGCGTGCCCTGAACGTGATGCTGAAGAACAAGTCGATCAAAGATCGCCTGGTGCCAATCATCGCCGACGAAGCGCGTACCTTCGGTATGGAAGGTCTGTTCCGTCAGATCGGTATCTACAGCCCGAACGGCCAGCAGTACACTCCGCAGGACCGTGAGCAGGTGGCTTACTACAAAGAAGACGAGAAAGGCCAAATCCTGCAGGAAGGCATCAACGAACTGGGCGCAGCCTCTTCCTGGCTGGCTGCAGCGACTTCCTACAGCACCAACGATCTGCCGATGATTCCGTTCTACATCTACTACTCGATGTTCGGTTTCCAACGTATCGGCGACCTGTGCTGGGCAGCGGGCGACCAACAGGCGCGCGGCTTCCTGATCGGCGGGACCTCGGGCCGTACTACTCTGAACGGCGAAGGTCTGCAGCACGAAGATGGCCACAGCCACATTCAGTCTCTGACCATCCCTAACTGCATCTCTTACGATCCGGCTTACGCGTACGAAGTGGCGGTCATTATGCACGACGGTCTGGTGCGCATGTATGGCGACAACCCAGAAAACGTGTACTACTACCTGACCACGCTGAACGAAAACTACCACATGCCTGCGATGCCGCAGGGTGCGGAAGAAGGTATCCGCAAGGGTATCTACAAGCTGGAAACGTTGGAAGGCAGCAAAGGCAAGGTACAGCTGCTGGGCTCCGGCGCCATCCTGCGCCACGTGCGCGAAGCTGCGCAGATCCTGGCGAAGGACTACGGCGTGGGTTCCGACACCTACAGCGTGACCTCGTTCACCGAACTGGCGCGCGACGGCCAGGACTGCGAGCGCTGGAACATGCTGCACCCAACCGAAACGCCACGCGTGCCTTACATCGCTCAGGTGATGAGCGACGCGCCGGCGGTAGCTTCTACCGACTACATGAAACTGTTCGCCGAACAGGTTCGTACTTATGTGCCGGCCAGCGATTATCGCGTACTGGGCACCGACGGCTTCGGTCGTTCGGACAGCCGCGAAAACCTGCGTCACCACTTCGAAGTCGATGCATCCTACGTGGTGGTTGCTGCTCTGGGTGAACTGGCTAAACGCGGTGAGATCGAAGCTTCTGTGGTTGCTGATGCAATCAAGAAATTCGACATCAACCCGGAAAAAGTTAACCCGCGTCTGGCCTAAGAGGTACTGAATAATGTCTATCGAAATCAACGTACCGGACATCGGTGCAGATGAAGTCGAAATCACCGAGATTCTGGTGAAGGTCGGCGATAAAGTTGAAGCGGAACAATCGCTGATCACCGTGGAAGGCGACAAGGCTTCCATGGAAGTGCCATCCCCGCAGGCGGGCGTGGTGAAAGAGATCAAAGTGGCGGTCGGCGATAAAACCGAAACCGGCAAACTGATCATGATCTTCGAAGCGGCAGGCGCAGCGGAAGCTGCACCGGCGGCGAAAGCGGAAGAAAAACCGGCAGCAGCAGCAGCTGCCCCGGCCGCCGCTGCGGCCAAAGACGTTGCCGTGCCGGACATCGGCGCCGACGAAGTCGAAGTGACCGAGATCCTGGTGAAAGTGGGCGACAAGGTGGAAGCCGAGCAGTCCCTGATCACCGTGGAAGGCGACAAGGCTTCCATGGAAGTCCCTGCGCCGTTCGCAGGCACCGTGAAAGAGATCAAGATCGCGACCGGCGACAAAGTGAAAACCGGTTCCCTGATCATGGTGTTCGAAGTGGCCGGCGCCGCTTCCGCTGCGGCCCCGGCTGCGGCGCAAGCCCCTGCCGCCGCTGCAGCGCCTGCGGCCTCTGCGGCCAAAGACGTCGCCGTGCCGGATATCGGCGGTGACGAAGTCGAAGTGACCGAAGTGATGGTTAAGGTGGGCGACAAGGTTGCCGCCGAGCAGTCTCTGATCACCGTGGAAGGCGACAAGGCTTCCATGGAAGTCCCTGCGCCGTTCGCAGGCACCGTGAAAGAGATCAAGATCGCGACCGGCGACAAAGTGAAAACCGGCTCCCTGATCATGGTGTTCGAAGTGGAAGGCGCTGCGCCTGCCGCTGCCGCCGCTCCAGCCGCTAAAGCGGAAGCAGCGCCGGCTCCGGCCGCTGCTAAAGCCGCCGCTCCGGCTGCGAAAGCTGACGACAAAGGCGAGTTCGCCGAGAACGCGGCATACGTGCACGCGACCCCGGTCATTCGTCGTCTGGCGCGTGAATTCGGCGTTAACCTGGCGAAAGTGAAAGGCACCGGTCGTAAAGGCCGTATCCTGCGCGAAGACGTTCAGACTTACGTGAAAGACGCGGTGAAACGCGCTGAAGCGGCTCCGGCCGCTGCCGGCGGCGGTCTGCCAGGCATGCTGCCATGGCCGAAAGTGGACTTCAGCAAGTTCGGCGAGATCGAAGAAGTCGAAATGGGCCGCATCCAGAAGATCTCTGGCGCGAACCTGAGCCGCAACTGGGTGATGATCCCGCACGTGACTCACTTCGACAAAACCGACATCACCGATCTGGAAGCGTTCCGCAAGCAGCAGAACGAAGAAGCGGCCAAGCGCAAGCTGGATGTGAAGTTCACGCCTGTCGTGTTCATCATGAAAGCCGTCGCTGCCGCTCTGGAGCAGATGCCGCGCTTCAACAGCTCGCTGTCCGAAGATGGCCAGAAGCTGACGCTGAAGAAATACATCAACATCGGCGTGGCGGTAGATACCCCGAACGGTTTGGTGGTTCCAGTGTTCAAGGACGTGAACAAGAAGAGCATCACCGAGCTGTCTCGCGAACTGATGGCCATCTCCAAGAAAGCACGCGACGGCAAGCTGACCGCGGGCGAGATGCAGGGCGGCTGCTTCACCATCTCCAGCCTGGGCGGCATCGGGACGACCCACTTCGCGCCGATCGTCAACGCGCCGGAAGTGGCTATCCTGGGCGTCTCCAAGTCTGCGATGGAGCCGGTCTGGAACGGTAAAGAGTTCATGCCGCGCCTGATGATGCCGATGTCGCTGTCCTTCGACCACCGCGTTATCGACGGTGCCGATGGTGCGCGCTTCATCACCATCATCAACAACATGTTGTCCGACATTCGCCGTCTGGTGATGTAATGCAAAAGGGGCGCAGCATGCTGCGCCCCTGACGATTCTGTAGCAGTTTTGTCGGATTTTGCACAACTCGACAAAATTGTTGAGACACGGGTCACTCGAACACGCTTTGCAGATTATTAACAATTCTGTAAACTGCTCGCGGTGTAAGCGTCCCGGTGGATGAAGGGCGTTATGAGATCGATTAGCAATAAAAATGACGTCTGACCCGCCGGACAATCAATTAAGAGGTCATGATGAGTACTGAAATTAAAACTCAGGTCGTGGTACTTGGGGCGGGCCCGGCAGGTTACTCTGCAGCCTTTCGTTGCGCTGACTTAGGTCTTGAAACCGTTCTGGTTGAACGTTATTCCACTCTGGGCGGGGTTTGCCTGAACGTGGGATGTATCCCTTCCAAAGCACTGCTGCACGTTGCCAAAGTGATCGAAGAAGCCAAAGCGCTGGCCGAACACGGCATCGTTTTCGGCGAGCCGAAAACCGACATCGACAAAGTGCGCGTCTGGAAAGAAAAAGTCATCACTCAGCTGACCGGCGGTCTGGCTGGCATGGCGAAAGGCCGTAAAGTGAAAGTGGTCAACGGCCTGGGCAAGTTCACCGGCGCTAACACCCTGGTTGTGGAAGGCGAAAACGGCCCAACCACCATCAACTTCGACAACGCCATCATCGCTGCAGGTTCTCGTCCGATCCAACTGCCATTCATTCCTCATGAAGATCCACGCGTGTGGGATTCTACCGATGCGCTGGAACTGAAAACCGTCCCAGAGCGTCTGCTGGTTATGGGCGGCGGCATCATCGGCCTGGAAATGGGCACCGTATACCATGCGCTGGGTTCACAGATCGACGTTGTTGAAATGTTCGATCAGGTCATCCCGGCGGCAGATAAAGACGTGGTGAAAGTCTTCACCAAACGTATCAGCAAGCAGTTCAACCTGATGCTGGAAACCAAAGTGACCGCGGTAGAAGCCAAAGAAGACGGCATCTACGTCACGATGGAAGGTAAAAAAGCGCCGGCAGAACCACAGCGTTACGACGCGGTGCTGGTGGCGATCGGCCGCGTGCCGAACGGCAAACTGCTGGATGCCGGCAAAGCCGGTGTTGAAGTTGACGAGCGTGGCTTCATCAACGTCGACAAACAGCTGCGCACCAACGTGCCGCACATCTTCGCTATCGGCGACATCGTCGGTCAGCCGATGCTGGCGCACAAAGGCGTGCACGAAGGCCACGTTGCCGCGGAAGTTATCGCCGGCATGAAGCACTACTTCGATCCGAAAGTGATCCCATCCATCGCTTACACCGAGCCGGAAGTGGCATGGGTGGGTCTGACCGAGAAAGAAGCGAAAGAGAAAGGCATCAGCTACGAAACCTCCACCTTCCCGTGGGCGGCTTCCGGCCGTGCGATCGCTTCCGACTGTGCAGACGGCATGACCAAACTGATCTTCGACAAAGAAACTCACCGCATCATCGGTGGCGCGATTGTCGGCACCAACGGCGGCGAGCTGCTGGGTGAAATCGGTCTGGCTATCGAGATGGGCTGCGACGCGGAAGACATCGCGCTGACCATCCACGCTCACCCGACCCTGCACGAATCCGTGGGCCTGGCGGCGGAAATCTACGAAGGCAGCATCACCGATCTGCCTAACCCGAAAGCCAAGAAGAAGTAATTCTGCTGGCTTGACCGGTTAACCAGCGGCTCCTGAAAAGGGGCCGTTTTTTTTGCTCAAACTCAGAAAGCGGTATTTTTGTGGCCGCTGCGCCAAATTCCGATCCCCCTGCTTATATCCACTCTAATTATATGGATATAATGCCCTGCTAGTCCGGCAGCCGATTACGCTGCGCTCAACGATTCAGCAAAGATTTAATGTTGCTTTTATGTGAACGAATTAACAACCGTTTCAAATCCTGATATGCTGGCTGAGCGGAACCGGGCACTGTACCTTACAGTCCAGGACATCGACAGCAGTGCCCCGTCAGGATAGATGGCATCTATATCGCCGTGCGCTCTACCCATCAGTCTTTCATGCTGTAACGCTGTTTGACCGTGCTTGTTTGCCCCAATCACCGTTTCGGGGCCTTTACGGGCCGTTCGCCTAGCCACAGAGTGAAACCCCAAGGGTATAAACCCGGTTTGCATATACGCCAGGCACAATAAATGACAATGAGAGCGAGGAGAACGTCGTGCTAGAAGAATACCGTAAGCACGTAGCCGAGCGTGCTGCTGAGGGCATCGCCCCTAAGCCGCTAGACGCCACCCAAATGGCCGCGCTGGTCGAACTACTGAAGAATCCGCCAAAAGGCGAAGAAGAATTCCTGTTAGACCTGCTGATTAACCGTGTTCCACCGGGCGTCGACGAAGCCGCCTACGTCAAAGCAGGTTTCCTGGCGGCCATCGCCAAAGGCGAAGCGACATCCCCCCTGGTTACCCCCGAGAAAGCCATTGAACTGTTAGGCACCATGCAGGGCGGCTATAACATTCATCCGCTGATCGACGCCCTGGACAACGAAAAGCTGGCGCCTATCGCCGCGAAAGCGCTGTCCCACACCCTGCTGATGTTCGACAACTTCTACGACGTGGAAGATAAGGCCAAGGCCGGTAACCCGCACGCCAAGCAGATTATGCAGTCCTGGGCCGACGCCGAATGGTACCTGTCGCGCCCTGAGCTGGCGGAAAAGATCACCGTCACCGTGTTCAAAGTCACCGGCGAAACCAACACCGACGACCTTTCTCCGGCGCCGGACGCCTGGTCGCGCCCGGATATCCCGCTGCACGCGCTGGCGATGCTGAAAAACGAACGTGAAGGCATCGTGCCGGATCAGCCGGGCAGCGTCGGCCCGATCAAACAGATCGAGCTGCTGAACAAGAAAGGCTTCCCGCTGGCCTACGTCGGCGACGTGGTCGGCACCGGCTCTTCCCGTAAATCCGCCACCAACTCCGTGCTGTGGTTTATGGGCGACGACATCCCGCACGTGCCGAACAAGCGCGGCGGCGGCGTGGTGCTGGGCGGCAAGATTGCGCCTATCTTCTTCAACACCATGGAAGATGCCGGCGCCTTGCCAATCGAAGTGGATGTGTCCGAGCTGAACATGGGCGACGTGATCGACGTTTACCCGTACAAAGGTGAAGTGCGCAACCACGAAACCGGCGCGCTGATCGCCAACTTCGAGCTGAAAACCGACGTGCTGCTGGATGAAGTGCGCGCCGGCGGCCGTATCCCGCTGATCATCGGCCGCGGCCTGACCACCAAGGCGCGCGAAGCGCTGGGTCTGCCGCACAGCGACGTGTTCCGTATCGCCAAACCGGTTGCCGCGAGCAGCAAAGGCTTCTCGCTGGCGCAGAAAATGGTCGGCCGCGCCTGCGGCGTCGCCGGCATTCGCCCTGGCGAGTACTGCGAACCGAAGATGACCTCCGTCGGTTCTCAGGACACCACCGGCCCGATGACCCGCGATGAGCTGAAAGACCTGGCCTGCCTCGGCTTCTCCGCCGATCTGGTCATGCAGTCGTTCTGCCATACCGCCGCGTATCCGAAACCGGTCGACGTGACCACGCACCACACGCTGCCTGACTTCATCATGAACCGCGGCGGCGTCTCGCTGCGTCCGGGCGACGGCGTGATCCACTCCTGGTTGAACCGCATGCTGCTGCCTGACACCGTCGGCACCGGCGGCGATTCCCACACCCGCTTCCCGATCGGCATCTCCTTCCCGGCCGGTTCCGGCCTGGTGGCGTTTGCCGCCGCGACCGGCGTAATGCCGCTGGATATGCCTGAGTCGGTGCTGGTGCGCTTCAAAGGCAAAATGCAGCCGGGCATCACCCTGCGCGATCTGGTGCACGCTATCCCTTACTACGCGATCCAGCAAGGCTTGCTGACCGTCGAGAAGAAGGGCAAGAAAAACATCTTCTCCGGCCGCATTCTGGAGATCGAAGGTCTGCCGGATCTGAAGGTCGAGCAGGCGTTTGAGCTGACCGATGCCTCCGCCGAGCGTTCCGCCGCCGGTTGTACCATCAAGCTGGACAAGGCGCCGATCGAAGAGTACCTGAACTCCAACATCGTGCTGCTGAAGTGGATGATCTCCGAAGGCTACGGCGATCGCCGTACGCTGGAGCGCCGTATTCAGGGCATGGAAAAATGGCTGGCGGATCCGCAGCTGCTGGAAGGCGATGCGGATGCGGAATACGCGGCGGTGATCGACATCGATCTGAACGAGATCAAAGAGCCGATCCTGTGCGCGCCGAACGATCCTGACGATGCACGCCTGCTGTCCGACGTGGCCAACAGCAAAATCGATGAAGTGTTCATCGGTTCTTGCATGACCAACATCGGGCACTTCCGCGCGGCCGGCAAGCTGCTGGATCAGCATAAGGGCCAGCTGCCGACCCGTCTGTGGGTGGCGCCGCCAACCAAGATGGACGCGGCTCAGCTGACCGAAGAAGGCTACTACAGCGTCTTCGGCAAGAGCGGTGCGCGCATCGAGATCCCGGGCTGCTCGCTGTGTATGGGCAACCAGGCGCGCGTGGCGGACGGTGCGACGGTGGTCTCC
>NZ_KV792475.1:0-31802 GCF_001808215.1 Serratia sp. HMSC15F11 | reverse complement strand
CTCCACCTCGACCCGTAACTTCCCGAACCGTCTGGGTACCGGTGCCAACGTCTATCTGGCGTCTGCTGAACTGGCTGCGGTTGCGTCCCTGCTGGGCCGCCTGCCGACGCCGGACGAGTACCAGACCTATATGGCGCAGGTCGACAAGACGGCGGCAGATACCTACCGCTATCTGAACTTTGACCAACTGGGGCAGTACACCGAAAAAGCCGACGGCGTGATCTTCCAGACCGCGGTTTAATTCAGCGTCAATCCCAAGCAGCGGGGCCCTTTCCAGGGCCCCGTTTTTTTATTTTACGTTCAAAGCCTGCCCGCTATTTTTTGAATATTTCTACGTGGATATCTTTGTGATCGCTCTCTTGCCCGGTGGCGGAGATGATGCGATAGAAGCAGTATTTCCCATCCAACCCGCTGAGTTCATTACATTTCTTATCAACCTCTGCGGAAATATATTTATGGCCGACGGTAGGCACGCCGGTCTGCTGAATGGAGAGATCGCCGAGTTTGGTGTAGCTGGCGGATTCTTCAAGGGTGATTTGTTTGGCGGCGAACGCCGATGCAGAGAACATCATGTTCAATGCGACAATGGAGGTTATGTATTTTATGGCACACATCCTGATCGTGGTGATAGGTATGAATAAGGTGAGAACACCACTGGCCGCTGGTGAACATAATTAGAGCTCCTTTATTTAAAAGCTAATCGATATTGAGGGGATGTCAATAAAGCCGCGTCGCGCCAGAAATAAGTAACTTATTGATTTTAATATGAAATTATAATCCCGATAAAATCGTGACATACATCTCCACGGTATCTACATGATTCAAATAAATAACCTGCGAGCGGCGGATTATCGGCAGACTTTTCGCATGGCGGGCATGCGCCGCGCGGCGACGAGGCACCGCTTCGCTTTCCTTAAGGGATCGCGACCGGCGTCTTCCCATCGCCGCCGCAAGCCGCTATATTGCGCGCCGCCAAGGTTTTATTTTGCCGAGTTGCCAACTTTGCGAGCGCTCACTGAGTTAGCAATCAATTTATGTTTACACTAAGAAAAAGGGCTCAGGAGGGCATGCTATGGATTACGAATTTCTGCGTGACGTTACCGGTCAGGTGATCGTCAGATTTTCGATGGGGCATGAAGCGATTGGCCACTGGATCAACGAAGAAGTCAAAGGCGATTTCAACCTGCTGGACCGCATAGAAGCCGGTGCGGCCGAGGTCAAAGGCAGCGAACGTCAATGGCAGCTGGAAGGCCATGAATATACGCTGTTGATGGATGGTGAAGAAGTGATGATCCGCGCCAATCAGCTGGAGTTCGAAGGCGATGAAATGGAAGAGGGGATGAACTACTACGACGAAGAAAGCCTCTCATTCTGCGGCGTTGAGGACTTCCTGCTGGTGTTGAAGGCCTATCGTTCTTTCATGCTGAAATACTAAGCATCAGGGCGCGGCGTGCCGCGCCCTTTCCATCACAGAGGCGGGATATTGCGGCCGTAATAGATTTCCTGCATCTCTTTCCATAACAGATCGGTGATCTGTTTGCGTTCGACGGCGCTCAGCGCTTCCGGTGCCGCGTTGAACAGGTAGTGCTTCAGATCGAAATCCTTCAGCAACATCTTGGTATGGAAGATATTTTCCTGGTAAACGTTCACGTCCATCATGTGGTACAGCGTCTTGATGTCTTCCGACATAAAGTTCTGGATCGAATTGATCTCATGATCGATGTAATGTTTCACGCCGTTCACGTCGCGGGTGAAACCGCGCACGCGGTAGTCCATGGTGACGATGTCGGATTCCAGCTGGTGAATTAAGTAGTTCAGCGCCTTGAGGGGCGAAATGACGCCGCAGGTCGAGACTTCGATATCGGCGCGAAAGGTGCACAGTCCGCCTTCCGGATGGCTTTCCGGGTAGGTGTGTACGCAGATGTGGCTCTTGTCCAGGTGCGCGACGACCGTGTTCGGCAGCGGGCCGGGGTGTTCCGACGTATCGACGTCTTTTGGATCGATCGGCTCTTCGCTGACCAGGATGGTGACGCTGGCGCCCTGCGGCTCGTAGTCCTGACGCGCGATGTTCAGAATATTGGCGCCGATGATTGAGCAGGTCTCGCTCAGGATCTCGGTCAGCCGATTGGCATTATATTGTTCGTCAATGTAGGCGATATAGCCGTCGCGATCGTCCGCGGTCTTGGCGTAACAAATATCGTAAATACAAAAACTCAGGCTCTTGGTCAGGTTATTGAAGCCGTGCAGTTTTAGCTTATGCAATTTGGGCCACCTCCTTTATCTTCTCGCTTAACGTGTTACGTTCAGGGCATTGAGCAAATATTGCGGCAGGGCAAAGCTGCCGACGTGAATTGCCGGGTTGTAATAACGGCAGTGTAGGCCGCTTTGGTTAAAGCGCTGTTGCAGAGTAGGCAGATCGATCTGGCGCAGCGCCGGGTTCTGGCTTGCCCAAGCAAAGGTCATGATGCCGCCGTAATAGGTCGGGATCGCTGCCTGATAGAAGCTGACGTCGCTAAAGTAGCCGCTCAGTTTGGCGTGGCTGTTGATCGCTTCGTCCTGCTGCAGGAAACAGACGCCGTTTTGCGCGACGAAAATGCCGCCCTCATTCAGGCAGCGGGCGCAGCCTTCATAAAACGCTGAGGTGAACAGGCTTTCACCGGGGCCGATCGGATCGGTGCAGTCGGAGATGATCACATCGAAGGTTTCGTCGGTTTGGTTCACGAAGTTGACGCCGTCGTCGATCACCAGCTTGAAGCGCGGATCGTCATAGGCGCCGGCGCTGTGGTTGGGCAGGTATTGGCGGCAGAACTCGACGACGCCGGCGTCGATTTCGACCATGGTGATCTGTTCCACGCCAGGATGCCGGCTGACTTCGCGCAGCATACCGCCGTCGCCGCCGCCGATGATCAGCACTTTCTTCGCCGCGCCGTGCGCCAGCAGCGGCACGTGAGTCAGCATTTCGTGATAGATGAACTCGTCACGCTCGGTGGTTTGCACCACGCCGTCGAGCGCCATCACGCGCCCCAGCACCGGGTTCTCGAAGATCACCAGATCCTGATGATCGGTCTTCTCGCGGTACAGCACCTTCTCTACCGAGAAGTACTGGCCGAAGCCCGTATGCAGCGTTTCGTACCAAATTTCTTTCTGGGTCATGTGCGGGAAACTCCGTAATAACAGCCATGAAAAATCGGCGCAACATCATAGCTAACTCTGCCTGGCGATGCACGGTTGAATTTCAGACAGAGAGAGCGTTAGGCGGGCGGGAGAAGGGGGGAAATTAGTTGGCGTAGGCCAGCAGGCTCAAAGAGTCGCGCGCCAGCGATTTGCATTTTTTAGGCGTTGGAATGGCGATGCCGCTGAGATCGCGGTAGCTGTCTTCGCCCAACGCCTTCATATTGAAGCTGTTGTAGTTGCTCAAATCCCAGCGGTTTTGTTGCGCGAAATAGACGATGGCGCGTTTGATTTGCGCATTTGGCAAATCGTTGTAGCCGCAATCATTTTTCAAATAAATAAATACCGCCGTCAGATCGGCCAGATCTTCCGCCTCGGATTCATTCAGCGCCAGACTGGCGTTGGAGAAGCCCAGCATCGCCAGCAACAGCATCGATAACGTTGTTTTTTTCATCATGAAATAGGCCTGTTTGTCGTTTGCAGACGTTACCACACTTGCCTGTAAAGGCACCAAATTTTATTGCCGCTGGGCGCGGCCTCGCGTTCGTCAATGGCGCTCTCTTGATTGTGAGGCATAGCTTAAAATACCGCCAGGAAAGGCTTGACCTTCCGCCAGGGGGAAGGTTTAGGCTGGCGGCATTGAGTTATGTCACTGAGAAAAGGGAGTCAGCGATGTTACGCCGTGATTTTATTAAATTAACCGCCGCGCTGGGCGCCGCGAGCGCATTGCCGTTATGGAGCCGGACCGCCTGGGCGGCCGATCGGCCGGCCCTGCCGGTACCGCCGCTGTTGATGCCGGACGCGCAGGGAAAGATTGCGCTGGCGCTGCAGGCGGGGGAAACCCGCTGGTTGCCCGGCGCCGCCACCAAAACCTGGGGATTCAACGGCGCGCTGCTCGGGCCTGCGGTGAAACTGCAGCGTGGCCAGCCGGTAACGGTTGATATCAAAAACAGCCTGGCGGAGGCCAGCACCGTCCACTGGCACGGCCTGGAGATTCCCGGTGACGTCGATGGTGGCCCGCAGGCATTGATTCATCCCGGCGCGACGCGCACGGTGAATTTCACCGTCGATCAACCGGCGGCCACCTGCTGGTTCCACCCGCATACGCACGGTAAAACCGGCAGCCAGGTCATGATGGGGCTGGCGGGGCTGGTGCTGCTGGAAGACGAAGAGAGCGCCAAACTGCCGCTGCCGAAAACCTGGGGACAGGATGATATTCCGGTGATCCTGCAGGATAAGCGGCTGGGCAAAGACGCGCAGATCGAATACCGCCTGGACGTGATGAGTGCGGCGGTGGGCTGGTTTGGCGACCGCATGTTCACCAACGGTGCGCAGTATCCACAACATCTGGCGCCGCGCGGTTGGCTGCGCCTGCGTTTCCTCAACGGCTGCAACGCCCGCTCGCTGAATCTGGCGGCCAGTGACAACCGTCCGCTGTATGTCATCGCCAGCGATGGCGGTTTCCTGGCGGAGCCGGTGAAACTGACCGAGCTGCCGATGCTGATGGGCGAACGCTTTGAAGTGCTGGTCGATGCCTCGGATGGGAAAGCGTTCGATATCGTGACGCTGCCGGTGAAGCAGATGGGCATGACGCTGGCGCCGTTCGATCAAACGCTACCGGTGTTGCGCATTCAGCCGTCGCTGGCGCAGGGCATCAAAACCATGCCGGACAGCCTGGTGAAGCTGCCGACGTTGCCTGCCACCACCGGCATCCAGGAGCGTTGGCTGCAGCTGATGATGGATCCGCAGCTGGATATGCTCGGTATGCAGGCGCTGATGGATCGCTATGGTCACCAGGCGATGGCCGGCATGAGCATGAATCATGGCGCGACGGGTGGCGCAGATATGAAAGGCATGGAGAAGGGCGGCATGCAGGGCATGGACCATGGCAACATGGGCAACATGAAGGGCATGGATCATGGCAATATGGCCGGGATGGAGCATGGTGGCGCGCAGGGCAAAGCCAAACCGTTCGATTTCAGCCACGGCAACATGATCAACGGCAAGGCCTTCGATATGACCAAGCCGATGTTCGCCGCCAAACGGGGCCAGTATGAAAAGTGGACCATTTCCGGCGAGGGCGACATGATGTTGCACCCGTTCCACATTCACGGCACCCAGTTCCGCATCTTGTCGGAAAACGGCAAACCGCCGGCGGCGCATCGCAGCGGCTGGAAGGACACGGTGCGCGTCGAAGGGTGGCGCAGTGAAGTGCTGGTGCGTTTTGACCATCCGGCCAGCAGCGAACATGCGTACATGGCCCACTGCCACCTGTTGGAACATGAAGATACCGGCATGATGATGGGCTTCACCGTCGCCGATTGATGGCGGCCCGGTGCTCAAGCGGTGGCGCGCTCGCGTCGCCATCGCCTGGTTCAATGAAAGGAAGCCGTTATACTGATTAAAATATCAGCTACTGAGGAGTGCGTCATGCCGACAAAATTGGATCCCATCGTTTCTGAGTTTGAGACTCAAGAGCAGGCTGATAGCTACGATCGTTGGTTCAGAAGCACCGCGGAATCTTCCATCAATAGCGACTCCCCCCGTATTCCCCATGACGAAGTCATGGCCGGCGCTCGTCACATTATCGAGCAGGCGAAAGCCAAAAGAAAATCGGCCTGACCCTTATGTTAACCGTCAAATGGGCTGACGAAGCAAAAACGGGTTATATACGCCGCTGGCTTTTATCGCTGAGCGAAATCCACTTGCCGCTGAGGCTTTGTTGCAACGCATTGAAGAGTCGGTTATCCCGTTAGCGGAACATCCTTATCTATTCAGGCCAGGCAGGGTGAACGGGACTCGTGAAATGGTTGTTCATCCTAATTACATTGTGGTTTACCGCGTGCTGGCTGCACATATTGAAATAGTGAGTGTCCTGCACGCTCGTCAGGAATACCCTTAATAAAGAAAACTCCCCTGTCCGGGAGAGAGGCAAGTGGTAACGGCCTATGCTAAACTCTGCGCCTTTCTTCCGGCAACTGACCTGAATACTATGAAACACACTGTAGACGTAATGATTTCCGAGCAGGAAGTTAAGACCCGTATCGCCGAACTTGGCCGCCAGATCACCGAACATTACCGCGACAGCGGCAGCGACATGGTGCTGGTCGGGCTGCTGCGCGGCTCCTTCATGTTCATGGCCGATCTCTGCCGCGCGATCGACGTGCCGCACGAAGTCGACTTTATGACGGCCTCCAGCTACGGCAGCGGCATGTCCACCACCCGCGACGTAAAGATCCTCAAGGATCTGGACGAAGACATTCGCGGCAAAGACGTGCTGATCGTGGAAGACATCATCGATTCCGGCAACACGCTGAACAAAGTGCGTGAGATTTTGGCGCTGCGCGGGCCGAAATCGCTGGCGATTTGCACCTTGCTGGACAAGCCTGAGCGCCGTGAAGTGCAGGTGCCGGTCGAATATGTCGGCTTCTCGATCCCGGATGAGTTCGTGGTGGGGTATGGCATCGACTACGCTCAGCGCTACCGTCACCTGCCGTACGTCGGTAAAGTGGTGCTGCTGGACGAGTAATTGATCTGGGGCGCGGCCAGCCGCGCCCGCGGCGGGATTATACGCCCTTATCCTGCTTCAGTTTGGCTATCGCTTTGCGGTAGCCCATCTCCAGGCTCTCGCGGCTGGTCGCCAGCACTTCCATATCGCGCAGGCGGCCGTCCTGAATGCCGTAGACCCAACCGTGGATCATCACCTTCTGGCCGCGCTTCCAGGCGGACTGCATGATGGTGGAGTGGCCCAGGTTGTACACCTGCTCAATGACGTTGATCTTGCACAGCATGTCGAAACGCTGCTCCGGCGGCAGTTCGCCCAGCAGCGAGCTGTGCTTGTACCACAGGTCGCGAATGTGCAGCAGCCAGTTGTCGATCAACCCCAGCTCCGGGTTTTCCACCGCCGCCTGCACGCCGCCGCAGCCCAGGTGGCCGCAGATGATGATGTGTTCGACTTCCAGCACATCTACCGCATACTGCACCACCGACAGGCAGTTAAGATCGGTATGGATAACGAGGTTCGCCACGTTGCGATGGACGAACAGTTCACCCGGCTCGAGGCCGGTCAGGCGTTCGGCGGGAACGCGGCTGTCAGAGCAACCAATCCATAAGAAACGGGGCTTTTGCGCCTGGGCTAAACGTTCAAAAAATTCCGGGTCTTCCTGACTGATATTGGCCGACCAGGCATGGTTGTTGGCGATAAGCTCTTCGATTTCTTTCATGGAGTTTATTGACTCGTAACGAACAGATTGCGTTGGGGTAATATAGGGTAAGCGTCACAATTTGGAAATCGGAACAGTGGTGCAACCTCATTTTCCGCACGGATTCGACTCAGTGGAAACGTCGCCGATGCTAGGATTATCGTTATTGTTTCAAGCCTCGCAGACAGGGGCGCGGCGGCATACTCATCGTCATAAGGTACTATTTTACATATGAATTATGCACTGGAATTAGCGCAGCTGACCAAGACTTACGCCGGTGGCGTCAAGGCGCTGCGCGGCATCGACCTGAGCGTCGAGGCGGGGGACTTTTATGCCCTTTTGGGGCCAAACGGCGCCGGTAAATCCACCACCATCGGCATCATCAGCTCGCTGGTGAACAAAACCGCCGGCAGCGTGCGGGTGTTCGGTTACGACATCGATAAAGACATCGTCAACGCCAAGCGCCAGCTCGGCCTGGTGCCGCAGGAGTTCAACTTCAACCCGTTCGAGACCGTGTTGCAGATCGTGGTGAACCAGGCGGGTTACTACGGCGTCACGCGGCGTGAAGCGATGGCGCGCGCCGAAAAATACCTCAACCAGCTGGATCTGTGGGGCAAGCGCAACGAGCGCGCCCGCATGCTGTCCGGCGGCATGAAGCGCCGCCTGATGATCGCCCGCGCGTTGATGCATCAGCCGAAGCTGCTGATCCTCGATGAGCCGACCGCCGGGGTGGATATCGAGCTGCGCCGTTCGATGTGGGGCTTCCTGAAAGAGCTGAATGCCCAGGGCACCACCATTATCCTTACCACCCACTATCTGGAAGAGGCCGAGATGCTGTGCCGCAACATCGGTATCATCCAGAACGGGGAGCTGGTGGAAAACACCTCGATGAAGGGGCTGCTGGCCAAGCTGAAGTCGGAAACCTTTATCCTCGATCTGGCGGCGAAGAGCCCGCTGCCGAGGCTGGACGGTTACCGCAGCCGCCTGACGGATACCTCCACGCTGGAAGTGGAGGTGATGCGCGAGCAGGGGCTGAACGGCTTATTCGCCCAGCTGAGCGCGCAGGGCGTGCAGGTGCTGAGCATGCGCAATAAGGCGAACCGCCTGGAAGAGCTGTTTGTCACCCTGGTTAACGGCAATGGAGAAAAAGCATGACGCGTTTGTATTGGGTGGCCTTACAGAGCATCTGGGCCAAAGAGGTGAACCGCTTCGCGCGCATCTGGATCCAGACCCTGGTGCCGCCGGTGATCACCATGACGCTGTACTTCATCATCTTCGGTAATCTGATCGGCTCGCGCATCGGCGATATGCACGGCTTCAGCTACATGCAGTTCATCGTGCCCGGCCTTATCATGATGGCGGTGATCACCAACTCTTACGCCAACGTCGCTTCGTCGTTCTTCAGCGCCAAGTTCCAGCGCAACATTGAAGAACTGCTGGTGGCGCCGGTGCCGACCCATGTGGTGATCGCCGGCTATGTCGGCGGCGGCGTGGCGCGCGGCATCTGCGTCGGCGTGCTGGTGACCATCATCTCGCTGTTCTTCGTACCGCTGCAGGTACACGCCTGGTGGGTGATTGCGCTGACGCTGTTGTTGACGGCGATCCTGTTCTCGCTGGCGGGGCTGATCAACGCGGTGTTCGCCACCACCTTCGACGACATCAGCCTGATCCCGACCTTCGTCCTGACGCCGCTGACCTACCTGGGCGGGGTGTTTTACTCGCTGTCGCTGCTGCCGCCATTCTGGCAGGCGGTGTCCAAGCTGAATCCCATCGTCTATATGATCAGCGGGTTCCGCTACGGTTTCCTCGGCATCAACGATGTGCCGCTGGCGTTCACCATGGCGGTGCTGGTGGCGTTTATCGCGGTGTTCTACCTGCTGTCCTGGTACCTGATCGAGCGCGGCCGCGGCCTGCGCAGCTGATCGTATCGCGCCCCCGCTTTCCCGGCGGGGGCACTTTTCTTGATTTGGCGCAGGCGGCACGTAAATCAATAGAATTGCTCAGATAACCGCTAGTTCCCCGCTGTTCAAATCGTGCTATGCTGGCGCTCCACATTTCCTTCACTTTTGTCATTACGCACTCGTAAGCAGAACATCATCATGCGGCCTCAATACAAGTTAGCGGCTGGGGTACTCGGCATTCTGATGTCGTTGGTTTCCCCTGTGAGCCTGGCGAATCTGCTGTCGGAAGACAGCGCGGTTAAATCTGAATACATGGAAGCGCAGCGCGACAGCGAAGTCTATGCGTTGGTAGGCGAGCATGTGATCCCGGTCGGGGAAGTGAAGCGCGGGCAGCTGATCCAGGTGTTCCCGGCGGATGCGGAATACTACGAATTCAAATTCGGGCACGGTACCGGCTTTATCGATAAAGACGACGTGCGTGAGCTGAAGAAGTCGCGCAAGGTGCAAGACGATCTGGGCGAGCTGAACAAACCGCTGACCAACCAGAACCTGATCACCCAAAAAACGATCGACGTTTACACCGCGGCGGACAAGGACAGCGAGGTCTTCGGCACGCTGGAAGGCAACCTGCGCTACCCGATCATCGGCAAACTGAAGGACCGGTTGAACAACACCTGGTACGAGGTCAACATCGGCGATCGGCTGGGGTTCGTCAGTGAGTTGGACTGCGAGATCGATAACGGCATCCCGGTGCTGACTTACCACCACCTGCTGAAAAACGAAGAGAACAAACGCTTCCGCCACACCTCGACTCCCACCTCTGACGTGGCGTTCAGCAACCAGATGACCTACCTGAAACAGGCGGGTTACGACACCATTTCGCTGTACCAGCTGGAAGCCTACCTGAAGAACCAGATCAACCTGCCGGGCAAGGCGATCGTGCTGACCTTCGACGACGGGCTGAAGTCGGTTTATCGCTACGCTTATCCGGTGCTGAAGGATTACGGTTTCCGCGCGACGGCGTTCATCATCTCTTCGCGCATCAAGCGCCACCCGCAGAAATGGAACCCGGACTCGCTGCAGTTTATGAGCGTCTCGGAGCTGAAGCAGATTCAGGACGTGTTCGACGTGCAGTCGCACACCCACTTCCTGCACCGCACCGACGGCAATCGCCAGCCGATTTTGCTAAGCCGTTCGCTGCACAATATCGAGTTCGATTTTGAGCGCTCGCGCCGCGCGCTGTCGCAGTTCAACCCGCACGTGCTGTATCTGTCCTACCCGTTCGGCGGCTATAACCAGCGGGCGATCCAGGCGGCGCAGGATGCCGGTTTCCATCTGGCGGTGACCACGGTGCAGGGCAAGGTGAAACCGGGGGATAACCCCTATACGCTGAAGCGGCTGTATATTCTGCGCACCGACTCGATCCAGACCATGGCGGATCGAGTAGCCAACAAGCCGGGCACGGTGGTGGTGCAGTAAGGGAGAACGGGCGCGCAAGGCGCCCGTTTTAGCGTCAGGCGACCTGAACCGGCACGGCTTTCGCCTTGCGCTGCAGGTTATTGTCACCTTCGAAATAGGCGACTTTCGGATGGTGTTGGCGGGCGTCGGCGTCGGTCATTTGCACATAGGAGCAGATGATCAGCTTGTCGCCCACGCAGGCGCAGCGCGCGGCGGCGCCGTTGACCGAAATGATGCGCGAACCGCGCTCGGCGGCGATGGCGTAGGTGGAGAAGCGCTGGCCGTTATCCACGTTGTAAATATCGATCGCTTCATATTCCAGAATGCCGGCGGCCTCCAGGAAATCCTGGTCGATGGCGCAGGACCCTTCATAGTGCAAGTCAGCCTGAGTGACTTTGACGCGATGCAGCTTGCCTTGCAGCATAGTACGTATCATAGCTTTACCTAACTGAATATCGGCCTTCACAGGCGCTGGGGTTGAACATCTCTCCTGCATCCCTGCAATCTCTATCGTCACCGATTGCCCCGCCGTTGTCTACCAATGGTCTGGGTTTCAGGGTGACGACAGTATAAAAAATGGCTTACAGCGTCAGGTCGACCTGCTGATTGTCGATAAGACGTGCCTTGCCCAGCCAGGCGGCCATCAGCACTACCGCCCGCTGGCTGTCCACCGTCAGCGGCTGCAGGCTGTCGGCGTCGCGAATAAACAGCTCATCCGGCGTAAAGCCGGCGGCGCGCAGCTGCTCGGCGGTCTGCTCCAGAAGCTCTTCGACATGGCGTTCGCCATTGGCCAACTGCTGCGCCAGCGCGTTCATGATCTTGCTCAGCTGCGGAGCGACCTTGCGCTCTTCGGCGGTCAGGTAGCCGTTGCGCGAGCTGAGGGCCAGGCCGTCTTTGGCGCGCACGGTCGGCACGCCGACGATGTCGATGTCGTAACCCATGTCCGCCACCATTTTGCGGATCAGCGCCAGCTGTTGGTAATCCTTTTCGCCGAAGCAGGCTAAATCAGGCTGCACCAGGTTGAACAGCTTGCTGACGATGGTGGAAACGCCGCGGAAGTGGCCCGGCCGGCTTGCGCCTTCCAGGATGCTGGAGATGCCCGGCACGTCGACGTAAGTCTGTTGCTCCAGCCCCTGCGGATAGACCGCGGCCGGAGCCGGCGCGAACACCAGGTCGACGCTGCGGCGGGTCAGCTTCTCGCTGTCTTCCTGCAGCGTGCGCGGGTAGCGCGCCAGATCGTCCGGCCGATCGAACTGCATCGGGTTGACGAAGATGCTCACCACCACCACGTCGGCGCGGGCGCGCGCTTCATCGACCAGCGTCATATGGCCGTCGTGCAGGTTGCCCATGGTCGGCACCAGCGCGATGCGTTTGCCTTCCTGGCGCCAGCGGCGGATCTGTTGACGCAGCATCGGCAGGGTTTCGATAATAATCATTGGGTGACTCCTGGAACCATCGCTTAGTTAAAAGAGTGTTCAGCCGCCGGGTAGAGGCCTTGCTCCACTTCCTGAATGTAGTGCTGCACTGCCGTGCGGATATCGCCGCTCTGCGCCAGGAAGTTCTTGGCGAACTTCGGCGTATGGCCGCCGGTGATGCCGAAGGCGTCGTGCATCACCAGGATCTGGCCGTCGGTGCCGTTGCCGGCGCCGATGCCGATGACCGGAATGGACAACGCTTCGGTGATCTGGCGCGCCAGCTCGGTCGGCACGCATTCCAGCACCAGCAGCTGAATACCGGCCAGTTCCAGATTCTGCGCGTCCTGCAACAGCTGTTTGGCGGCCAGTTCGTCACGTCCTTGTACCTTATAGCCGCCGAACACGTTGACCGACTGCGGCGTCAGGCCCAGGTGGCCGCACACCGGCACTGCGCGCTCGGCGAGCATTTTCACCGTGTCGCACAGCCAGCTGCCGCCTTCCAGTTTCACCATGTTGGCGCCGGCGCGCATCAGCTCGGCGGCGTTGGCGAAGGTCTGTTCCGGGGTGGCGTAACTCATGAACGGCAGATCGGCCAACAGCAGGCAGGCCGGCGCGCCGCGGCGCACGGCGCGAGTGTGGTAGGCCACGTCGGCGACGGTGACCGGCAGCGTGGAGTCGTGGCCCTGCAGCGTCATGCCCAGCGAATCGCCCACCAACAGGACTTTGATGCCTTGCTCTTCAAACAGTTTGGCAAAGCTGGCATCGTAGGCGGTAAGGGTAGCAAACTTGCGCTGCTCCTGTTTCCACTGGCGCAAGTGGGTCACGGTGGTGGGTTTCATCACAACGTCTCCTGAAACGGGCCGTGCGGCTTACGCAGGCCCAGGCTGCAAAAAAGTGCAGCCATTCTACTGTAACCCGATCGGGGTGGGTAGCGCGGATCGCCATGCTTAAGCGGTTCTTAAGAACCTTGTGGTGCAATGGCGCCAAGACTCAAAAGGGATACTCATGCGAATTTTGCTGATCGAAGATGACAAACTGATCGGGGACGGCATCAAGGCCGGGCTGACCAAACTCGGCTTCAATCTGGACTGGTTCACCGACGGCGTCGTCGGCAAAAATGCGCTGGACAGTGCGCCGTACGACGCGGTGATCCTCGATCTCAGCCTGCCGGGCCTCGACGGTCTGGATCTGCTGCGCCAGTGGCGCCAGGCCGGGCAAGACGTGCCGGTCCTGATCCTCACCGCCCGCGACGCGCTGGAGCAGCGAGTCAGCGGGCTGCAAAGCGGCGCCGACGATTATCTGTGCAAGCCGTTCGCGCTGGCCGAAGTGGCGGCGCGCCTGCAGGCGCTGATCCGCCGTCGCCACGGCCAACTGATGCCGCAGCTGACGCACGGCAACGTGGTGTTCGACAGCGCCACCCGCAGCGTGAGCTGCAACGGCGAGCCGGTGACGCTGACGCCGCGCGAATTGGCGGTGCTGGAACTGTTTCTGCACAACAAGGGGCGGGTGCTGGCGCGGCCGTTGATTCAGGAGAAGCTGTACAACTGGGATGACGAGGTGAGCAGCAACGCGGTGGAGGTACATATTCACCACCTGCGGCGCAAGCTGGGCAACGGCTTCATCCGTACCATCCACGGCGTGGGTTACACGCTGGGGGATGCGCCGTGAAGCGTCTCAGCCTGCGGCTGCGCCTGATCCTGATCTTCAGCCTGCTGGCGCTGCTGACCTGGAGCACCGCCAGCGTGGTGGCCTGGGTGATGTCGCGCAACACCATCAACGAAGTGTTCGACACCCAACAGATGCTGTTCGCCAAACGGCTGGCGACCGCCAACCTCGGCGATCTGCTGGCCGATGAAAGTGCGCGCAGCCTGCCGAAAACCAAGAAGCTGGTGCATCACGGCAAGCGCGGCGAGCAGGACGACGACGCGCTGGCGTTCGCCATCTTCGATCGCCAAGGCAAGATGCTGCTCAACGACGGCGAGAACGGTGCCGACTTCCTGTTTGACGGGGAGCGTGAAGGTTTTACCGACGGCGAGCGCAAAGGCGATGACGACAGTTGGCGCCTGGTATGGTTGACCAGCCCGGACGGGCGCTACCGCATCGTGGTCGGCCAGGAGTGGGATTACCGGCGCGATATGGCGCTGGGCATGGTGACCGGCCAACTGGTGCCCTGGCTGGCGACGCTGCCGGTGCTGATGCTGCTGATCGCGCTGATGGTCGGGCGCGAGCTGCGGCCGCTGCGCACTGTGGCGGCCGGTTTGCGCCGGCGCGCACCCGATGACGCGACGCCGCTGGACGCGCGCCAGGTGCCGACCGAGGTGCGCCCGCTGGTGGATGCGCTCAATGCGCTGTTCGCCCGCATCAACGCTCTGCTGGTGCGGGAGCGGCGCTTCACCTCCGATGCCGCGCACGAGTTGCGCAGCCCGCTGGCGGCGCTGCGGGTGCAGACCGAAGTGGTGCAACTGGCGGGGGACGATGCGCCGATGCGCGAGCACGCGCTGGACAATCTGACGCTCGGCATCGATCGCGCGACCCGACTGGTGGATCAGCTGCTGACGCTGTCGCGGCTGGATTCGCTGTCCGATCTGGCCGAACTGGCGCCGATCGACTGGAACGATCTGGTGACGATGACCCTGGCGGAGCAGGATCGGCAGGCCCATGCGGCGGGCGTGACGCTACGCTATGAACATCGGGGAACGCCGCCGCCGCGTCAGGGGGAAACCTTGCTGCTGTCGCTGCTATTGCGCAACCTGCTGGATAACGCGGTGCGCTACACCCCGCAGGGCGGCGTCGTCACCGTGACGCTGAGCGAACGCTCGCTGACGGTGGAGGACGACGGTCCGGGGGGCACCACGGAACATCTGGCGCGGCTCGGAGAACGCTTCTATCGCCCGCCGGGACAGGAGCAAACCGGCAGCGGGCTGGGGCTCTCGATCGTGCAGCGTATCGCCGGCTTGCATGGTCTACAGGTCAGTTTCGCCAATCGCCCGGCGGGCGGGTTTGTTGCGCGGTTGGCGCTGTAGGAGGGTCAGGACTTGGGTTTTGGCTGGTGCCACAGCGCCATGCCGTTTTCCGGCACGCGCTTGAGGCAGCTGGCGAGCGGCTCGCCATCGGGGAAAATCAGGTCGGGGGCGATTTCCGCCAGCGGGTAGAGCATGAATTCGCGCTCTTTCAGGCCGTAATGTGGCACCGTCAGGCGCTCGGTATGGATCACCTTGTCGCCGTACAGCATGATGTCCAGATCGAGCGTGCGCGGCCCCCAGCGTTCATCCTTGCGCACACGCCCCTGATTGCGTTCTATCGCCTGGGTATGGTCGAGCAGCTGTTCGGGCGGCAACAGGGTATCCAGCGCCACCACCGCGTTGAGAAAGTCCGGCTGGTTTTGCGGCCCCAGCGGCTTGGTGCGGTAAAACGAAGAACAGGTGACCAGCCGGGTGCGCGGGAGATGCTCCAGCGCCTCCAGTGCGGCTTTAACCTGTTGCAGTGGCTGCGCCAGGTTGCTGCCCAGCGCGATATAAACGCGGATCATTATGCCCCTTCTTTACGCGGTGCCCGGCGGCGAGGGCGGCGTTGACGCGCGCGGCGCGGCGCCGGATCGTCCCCCAGGGTGCTCAGCATGGCTTTCTGCCGCGCCGGCGTGGCGTCCTGGAATTCGCCCCACCACTCGGCCAGACGCAGCATCTCCTGATTGTCTTCCACTTCCGCACGCAGCGCCAGCAGATCATAGGCGGCGCGGAATTTCGGGTGCTCCATCAGCTTGTGCGCGCGTTTGCCCTGGCGGCGGGACAGGCGCAGCTGCAGCTGCCAGATATCGCGCACCAGCGTGGTGATGCGTTTCGGGATGGCCAGCGAACGGCACTGCTCGTCGAGTACGTCGTTCATCGCCAGCGCGAAGGCGTCGTAGTAGGCCAGGCCGCTTTCCTGTGCCAGCTTCTGCGCATGCTCCAGCAGCGGGTACCACAGCATGGCGGCAAACAGGAAGGCCGGGTTGACGCGCATGTCGTTCTGCAGACGGTGATCGGTGTTCTTCAGCACCTGCACCAGAATGCGCTCCATCGGCGTATCGTGGTTCGGCGTGAAGTTGCGGGCGATCAGCGGGAACAGCGGTTGGAACAGCTGGTATTCGCACAGCTTCAGGTAGGTCTGGAAACCGTAACCCGCCTGCAGCAGCTTGAGGGATTCTTCGAACAGGCGCGCCGGCGGGATCTCATGCAGCAGCGAGGCCAGGCGCGGGATCGGCTCGGCGGTCTCTTCGCTGATGCGCATATCCAGCTTGGCGGCGAAGCGCACCGCGCGCAGCATGCGCACCGGATCTTCGCGGTAGCGGGTTTCCGGATCGCCAATCAGGCGAATCACGCCCTGTTTCAGGTCGTTCAGGCCGCCGACGTAATCGCGCAGGGTGAAATCCGCCACGCCGTAGTACAGGCTGTTGATGGTGAAATCACGGCGCTGGGCGTCTTCCTCGATCGAGCCGAAGATGTTGTCGCGCAGCAGCATGCCGTTTTGCGCCTGCTGGGACGAGTTTTTGTCGGATTCCTGATTCTGTTCGTGGTGGCCGCGGAAAGTGGCCACTTCGATGATCTCCGGCCCGAACATCACGTGCGCCAAGCGGAAGCGGCGGCCGACCAGGCGGCAGTTGCGGAACAGCTTGCGCACTTGCTCCGGCGTGGCGTTGGTGGTGATGTCGAAGTCTTTCGGCTTTTTGCCGAGCAACAGATCGCGCACGCCGCCGCCGACCAGATAGGCTTCGTAGCCTGACTTGTTCAGGCGGTAAAGCACTTTCAGCGCATTTTCGCTGATGTCTTTGCGGGAGATCGAGTGCTGTTCGCGCGGGATCACGGTCATCGAGTCGTTGCTCTCGGCGATAGGAAAAGGCGGACGCTTGCGCGGCGTTGAGCGGCGGGCAGGGGCGTTGCTGCCGTTATCGGCGGCGCGGGGCTGCGGCGCAGGGCGGCTTGGCGCCGCGACACGCTCTTCGCGGACTACGTTTTTATCGCCGGCCGCCGCGTCGTCGCGGGGCAGCTTGTCATCGCGGGTCAGTACCTTACGACAGAAGTTGGCTACTCGGGTAAAAATGGTACACCTCGATAGTGACTGATAAAAATGGAGCTAACAAAAAATAGCGGCTAATCATAGCTCACCATGGCTCCTTTGAGAATGCCGGCGTGTTTTCATCCAGAGGGATAGCCTCCTGACGCGGCACGTTTTCCAACCGCCAATGTGCGACCGCCCAGCTCAATAATAATGGCAGGTCAAGATCTTGCCAGCTTTCCGGCAGCGGTTGACGCAGAAATTTCAGCGCGGCGATCAGCACCGGGCGCGGATCGCCGGCGGGCAACGCCGGCGCATGGTTTTGCTTCGACAGCTTGATGCCGTTGGCGCCCAGCGCCAGCGGCAGATGCACATAGGCGGGCACCGGCGCCTGCAGCTGGCGATAGAGGGCAATTTGGCGCACCGTCGGTTCGATCAGATCGGCGCCGCGCACAATCTCGGTCACGCCCTGAAAATGGTCGTCGATCACCACCGCCAGGTTGTAGGCGAACAGCCCGTCGCGGCGGCGAATGATAAAGTCTTCCCCCGCCAGCGCCGGATCGGCGTGCAATTCTCCCTGCAGGCGATCGTGGAACCCGTAAACGGGCGCGGTCTGGCGCAAGCGGATGGCGGCGCCCTGCGGGCCGAGCTGCAAATCGCGGCAGTGGCCGTCGTACAATCCGCCGATCTGCTGGATGCGGCTGCGGGTGCAGGTGCAGTAATAGCTGAGCCCCAGGCGCTGCAACAGATCCAGCGCGGCGCGATAGGCGTCGTGACGTTGGGATTGATAGATGACCTGGCCGTCCCAGTGGAGACCATAATGTTCCAGCGCGGACAGGATGCGAGCGGCGGCGCCGGGGACTTCGCGCGGCGGGTCGATATCTTCGATGCGAACCAGCCACTGCCCGCGTTGGGCGCGAGCCTGAAGGTAGCTTCCCAGAGCGGCAATCAGCGAACCGAAATGCAGATCCCCGGAAGGCGATGGGGCAAAGCGCCCCACATAATGACTTTCTTGCATATCAGAGGGGAGAGGTTCCCTTTTCTCTGTGCGGCGCACGCAGGTGCGCACGCCGCAGCGGTAACAACGGTATTAGCCGGCCATCTGCTTTTCGCGGATCTCAGCCAGCGTCTTGCAGTCGATGCACAGATCGGCGGTCGGACGCGCTTCGAGGCGACGAATGCCGATCTCCACGCCGCAAGATTCGCAGTAGCCGAAATCATCGTCTTCCACTTTCTTCAGCGTTTTCTCGATCTTTTTGATCAGTTTGCGTTCACGGTCACGGTTACGCAGTTCAAGGCTGAACTCTTCTTCCTGGGTAGCACGGTCGGCCGGATCAGGGAAGTTGGCTGCCTCTTCTTGCATATGCGATACAGTACGGTCCACTTCGTCCCTGAGCTGGTTGCGCCACGCTTCAAGAATGCGCTTGAAATGCGACAACTGGGCGTCGTTCATGTACTCTTCGCCCGGCTTCTCTTGGTACGGCTCCACCCCAGCGATGGCGAGAATGCTCAAGGACGAGGTTTTACGGTTTTGCCCTTCTTGCATGTTGCTTCTCCTACATACACACGCACTATCGAATCCCCAATGCGGGGGAAAAACAGGCCGCTATAAATAACAGAAGGAAGGTAGGTTGGCAATTATTCCTGTCGCCCGCTTGACAATCGTGTGAAGGAGGGCGTATTTGGCGATCGTGCTGGCCGGTTGTCTATTTATAGGGACCCGACTGCGCTAATCGATAAAAAACGGCAGCTTATCGCAGAGATAAATACCGTCAGGTGATAACTTTGCCCCGTAACAAACCACTTCCACTCCCAACTGCCGGACCTGTGCCAACAGCGCCGCATAGCGCTCATCTATATGATGTGCCGGTGCGACCTGCTCAATACCGCTGTGTAACACGGCAAAGAACAACACCGCCCGTTGCCCGCTTTCAACCACGCTGAGCAACTCACGCAGGTGCTTTTGCCCTCTGAGCGTTACCGCATCAGGAAAGTAACCACGTTGTTGTTGCAGTAATGTGACTGACTTTACTTCAATATAGCAGTTAACCCGATTTTCTGCCTGTAATAACAAATCGATACGGCTGTTTTCACCGCCGTATTTCACTTCGCCGCTGATTTTACTGTAACCGGATAATTCATTGATTAAATTGTGTTCAATTGCCTCGCGCACCAGCGTGTTGGCGCGCAGGGTGTTGACGCAGATCCAGTGCCCCTGTCGGGTATGGGTCAACTCCCAGCTGTGGGCGTATTTGCGCTTGGGATTATCCGAGGTGGAGTACCAAACGGTGTCGCCGGGCGTGGCGCAGCCGGTCATGGCGCCGGTATTGGCGCAGTGCAGCGTAAAGGTTTCCCCTTCCGGGGTGATCACGTCCGCCAGAAAGCGTTTGTAACGTTTGATCAGCGTGGCGGAACGCAGCGGTGGAGAGAAAATCATGCGGATGCCTGCTTGGCCAGCGGCCACTGCTCGAGGTGTTGATAGCGGGTGCGGCCGTTTTCGAACACCGACTCATATAAGGAAAAGGCGTCGGCGCTGAACGCCCAGCCCGGCGTCGCCGGCGGGATCGCCACCGGCTGGGTGGCGGCGCGCAACAGCGTGATGTGCGGATGGAACGGCAGCGCGCTTTGATGGCAGCCGTTGCGGGCGGCCTGCGAACGCAGCAGCTCGGCCAGCTGCAGCAGCCCGCGCGGCGCGCGGCGGGTGCCGAGCCAGACCACGCCGGGGCGCGGCCAATGGCCGAGATCGTCGAGCCGCATGCTGAAGCCGGGTTGCACGATGCGGCCGGCCAGTTTGCGCAGCGCCAGCTCTTTCTGCGCGGTGACCTCGCCGAGAAACGCCAGCGTCAGGTGCAAATTAGCCGCCACCACCGGTCGGCCGGCCTCCGGCGCAAACGCCTCGGCGCGCCAGCGGATCACCTGCTGTTGCAGGGCATCAGGCAAGGACAGGGCGAAAAACAGGCGGCGCGAATTGGACATGGGGGCTCGGTAAATAATGACAAATCCGTCGGGACAGAGATGAATGCGGCTTGCAACGGTCTCGCGCGAAGCGGGACGCATGGACGAACTCCGTACTATAGCTAACGCCGCCGCAGTTTGAAAGGCTACGGGGACAAAGCTAATGCTACACTGTACGCCGTTTAACGTTAATCACCACGGAGAGTTCAGTGTCTTCATTGCCCGTCAGCGCGGTGCTTGATGAGTTGCTGGCTGCGTTGCAGTCCGCTCCTCAGGTGCTGTTGCACGCCCCGACCGGCGCCGGTAAATCCACCTGGCTGCCGCTGCAGATCCTGGCTAAGGCCGGGTTGCCGGGGCGCATTATCATGCTGGAGCCGCGGCGGCTGGCGGCGAAAAACGTCGCCTATCGCCTGGCGCAGCAACTGGGGGAGGAACCCGGCCAGACCGTGGGCTACCGCATGCGCGCCGAAAGTAAAAGCGGGCCGCAAACCCGGCTGGAAGTGGTGACGGAAGGCATTCTCACCCGCATGCTGCAGCAGGACGCCGAACTGCAGGGTGTGTCGCTGGTGATCCTCGATGAGTTCCACGAACGCAGCCTGCAGGCCGATCTGGCGCTGGCGCTGCTGCTCGACGTGCAGCAAGGGCTGCGTGACGATCTGAAACTGCTGATCATGTCGGCCACCCTGGACAACGCTCGCCTGTCGCAGCTGCTGCCGGAAGCGCCGGTAGTGGTGTCCGAGGGGCGCAGCTTCCCGGTTGAGCGTCTGTATCAGCCGTTGGCCAGCCATCAGCGGCTGGAAGATGGCGTAGCGGCGGCGGTGAAGCGGTTGCTGGCCGAGCAGCCGGGATCTTTGCTGCTGTTCCTGCCGGGCGTGGCGGAGATCAATCGGGTGCTGGAGCGATTGACCGGCGAGGTGGCGAGCGATACCGATCTTTGCCCACTGTATGGGGCGCTGCCTCTGGCCCAGCAGCAAAAAGCGATTCAACCGGCGGCGCCCGGCCGCCGCAAGGTGGTGTTGGCGACCAACATCGCCGAAACCAGCCTGACGATCGAGGGCATTCGGCTGGTGGTGGACAGCGGCCTGGAGCGCGTGGCGCGCTACGACGTGCGCAACGGTCTAACGCGGCTGGCGACGCAGCGCATCAGCCAGGCGTCGATGGTGCAGCGTGCCGGGCGCGCCGGGCGCCTGGAGCCGGGCATTTGCTGGCATCTGTTCGCTAAAGAGCAGGCTGAGCGCGCGGCGGAACACGCCGAACCGGACATTTTACAGAGCGATCTCACCGGCTTCTGGCTCGAACTGCTGCAGTGGGGATGCCATGATCCTGCGCAGCTTACGTGGCTGGATGCGCCTCCGGCGGCGGCATTGGCGGCGGCCAGATCGTTGCTGCACCGGCTGGAGGCTACGGATGACGGCGATAAACTCACCACCCCGGGGCGCCAGATGGCCGCGCTGGGGTGCGAGCCGCGGCTGGCGGCGATGCTGGTCACCGGCGCGGCGCTGAGTGCCGACGGCCTGGCGACGGCGGCGTTGCTGGCGGCATTGCTGGAAGAGCCGCCGCGCGGCGGGCAGATGGATATCGGCTACTGGCTGAGCCGCCCGCAACCGAACTGGCGGCAGCGTGCCGCGCAGTTGGCCAAACGCCTGCCGCAACGTGCGGGGCAAATCGACGTTGATCTGGCGCCGCGCCTGTTGGCGCAGGCGTTTACCGATCGTATCGCCCAGCGCCGAGGCCAGGACGGCCGCTACCTGCTGGCCAACGGTCTGGGGGCGGCGATGAACCAGGACGAGGCGCTGTCGCGCACGCCTTGGCTCATCGTCCCCAGCCTGTTGCAGGGCCACAACAGCCCCGATGCGCGTATCCTGTTGGCGTTGCCAGTGGACATCGAAGCGCTGGCGGCGCAGCTGCCGGCGATCGTCACGCAGCGCACGGCGGTGGAGTGGGATGACGAGAAGGGCACGCTGCGCGCCTGGAAGCGCCAACAGATCGGCCGTCTGACGCTGCGCGCCCAGCCGCTGGCCAAACCGGCGGATGAGGAGCTGCAGCAGGCGCTGATCGATTGGGTGCGCGCACAGGGGCTGGCGGTGCTCAACTGGGAGGGCGCCGCCGAACAATTGCGGGTGCGCCTGCAGTGCGCGCAAGCCTGGCTGCCGGAGGCGGCATGGCCGGCGATGGACGAAGAACCCTTGCTGGCGGCGTTGGAGCAGTGGCTGTTGCCGTCGCTGAACGGCGTGCGCGATTTGCGCGGCTTGAAGCAGGTCAATATCGCCGAGGCGCTGTCCCGGCTGCTGGACTGGCAGCAAAAGCAGCGGCTGGATAATGCGCTACCCACTCATTACACTGTGCCGACCGGCAGTCGCCTGCCGATCCGTTATGAGGCCGGCAAACCGCCGGCGCTGGCGGTGCGTTTGCAGGAAGTGTTCGGCGAGCAGCGCAGCCCGATGTTGGCGGAGGGTCGCATCCCGGTGGTGCTTGAGTTACTCTCACCGGCGCACCGGCCGTTGCAAATCACCGGCGATCTGGCGGCCTTCTGGCAAGGCGCCTATCGCGAGGTGCAAAAAGAGATGAAGGGCCGCTACCCGAAACACGTTTGGCCGGACGATCCGGCCACGGCGGTACCGACGCGCCGAACGAAGAAATATCAGTAGGTCGCGATCATTTAAGGTTTGGAATTCAGATGTTTCTTCTGGTCAGCGCTGCGGCGTAGGCACAGATTAAGCGACTAATCATGGCCGGCAGTGTCGGCAAGCTCGGAGAACAACAGCCATGGCTGGGGATGACCGCGAGCCCATCGGGCGCAAAGGAAAACAACCAAAAAGCACCGCGTCGCGCAAGCCGCCGCGCCGTCGCCGAGACGACGATTATGACGATTACGAAGAAGACGAGTATGACGATGATGAGTATGAAGAGGAGGAGGAACGCATGCCGCGTAAGGTAAAAGCGACTCCGCCGCGTAAAAAACGCCGTTGGCTCGGCCTGTTTATCAAACTGATCCTGGTGATCGCCGTCCTGTTGGCGATCTATGGCGTCTACCTGGACTCGCAGATCCGCAGCCGTATTGACGGCAAAGTCTGGCAGCTGCCGGCGGCGGTGTACGGCCGCATGGTCAAC
The DNA here is from genome assembly GCF_001808215.1 of Serratia sp. HMSC15F11. Taxonomy (NCBI): domain Bacteria; kingdom Pseudomonadati; phylum Pseudomonadota; class Gammaproteobacteria; order Enterobacterales; family Yersiniaceae; genus Serratia; species Serratia sp. HMSC15F11. Next base: position 8,558 of record NZ_KV792475.1, on the reverse strand, counting down.
CTGGAACCGGGCATGCCGTACAGCAAGAAGGAGATGGTCAACCTGCTGGAAGGCATGCAGTATCGCCAGGTCAGCCGCATGACGCGCCCAGGCGAGTTTACCGTGCAGGCCAACAGCATCGAGATGCTGCGCCGCCCGTTCGACTTCCCGGATGGGAAAGAAGGGCAGATCCGCGCCCGTCTCGACTTCCAGAACAACCGTCTGGCGAAGATTGAAAACCTGGACAGCGGCCGCAGCTTCGGCTTCTTCCGCCTCGATCCGCGTCTTATCACCATGCTGCAGTCGCCGAACGGTGAACAGCGTCTGTTCGTGCCGCGCTCCGGTTTCCCGGATCTGCTGGTGGATACGCTGATCGCCACGGAAGACCGCCACTTCTATGAGCATGACGGTATCAGCCCGTACTCCATCGGCCGTGCGGTGCTGGCCAACCTGACCGCCGGGCGTGCGGTGCAGGGCGGCAGTACGCTGACGCAGCAGCTGGTGAAGAACCTGTTCCTGAGCAACGAACGTTCGCTGTGGCGTAAGGCTAACGAAGCCTATATGGCGCTGCTGGTGGATTACCGTTACAGCAAGGACCGCATTCTGGAGCTGTATCTGAACGAGGTGTACCTTGGCCAGAGCGGCAGCGACCAGATCCGCGGTTTCCCGCTGGCCAGCCTGTACTACTTCGGCCGTCCGGTGGACGAGCTGAGCCTCGATCAGCAGGCGCTGCTGGTCGGCATGGTCAAGGGCGCGTCGCTGTACAACCCGTGGCGTAACCCGAAACTGGCGCTGGAGCGCCGCAACCTGGTGCTCAAGCTACTGCAGAACCAGGGCGTGATCGACGGCGAGCTGTATGACATGCTGAGCGCGCGTCCGCTGGGCGTGCAGCCGAAAGGCGGCGTCATTACGCCACAGCCGGCGTTTATGCAGATGGTGCGTCAGGAACTGCAGACCAAGCTGGGCGATAAGGTCAATGACCTGTCCGGCGTGAAGATCTTCACCACGCTGGATCCGGTGTCGCAAGACGCGGCGGAAAAAGCGGTCGAAGACGGCATTCCCGCGCTGCGCGCTGCGCGTCACCTGCAGGATCTGGAAGCGGCGATGGTGATCGTCGATCGCTTCAGCGGTGAAGTGCGCGCCATGGTCGGCGGCGCCAACCCGCAGTTCGCCGGCTTCAACCGCGCCATGCAGGCGCGCCGCCTGGTCGGCTCGCTGGCCAAGCCACCGACGTACCTGACCGCGCTGTCCGAACCGGATAAATACCGCCTCAATACCTGGCTGGCGGATGCGCCGCTGTCGCTGAAGCAGCCGAATGGCGCCGTCTGGCAGCCGAACAACTATGACCGTAAATTCCGCGGTCAGGTGATGCTGGTGGATGCGTTGGCCAACTCGCTGAACGTGCCGACGGTGAACCTCGGCCTGTCGGTTGGGCTGGATCAGATCAGCGCTACGCTGCAACGCCTGGGTATACCGAAAGCGGAGATAAACCCGGTGCCATCGATGCTGCTGGGGGCGATCGGCCTGACGCCGATGGAAGTCGCGCAGGAGTACCAAACCATCGCCAGCGGCGGTAACCGTGCGCCGCTGTCGGCGGTGCGTTCGGTGATCGCCGAAGACGGCACGGTGCTGTACCAGAGTTTCCCGCAGGCGGAACGCATGGTGCCGGCGCAGGCCGCTTACCTGACGCTGTACGCGATGCAACAGGGTGTGGCGCGCGGGACCTCCCGCTCGCTGTCGGTGAAGTTCCCGAACTACAACCTGGCGGCGAAAACCGGTACCACCAACGATCTGCGCGACAGCTGGTTCGCCGGCATCGACGGCAAGGAAGTGGCGATCGCCTGGGTGGGGCGCGACAACAACGGCCCGGCCAAGCTGACCGGCGCTAACGGCGCGTTGACCCTGTATCGCCGTTATCTGGAAAACCAGACGCCGCTGCCGCTGATGCTGCAGCCGCCGGAAGGTATTAACCAGATGAGCATCGACTCTGCCGGCAACTTTATCTGCGGCGGCGGCAGCTGGCGCACCATCCCGGTCTGGACCGACAATCCGCAGGGATTGTGCCAGGCCAGCCAGGCGGCGGTGCAGCAACAGCAGCAACCGGCGGCAGGTGAGCAAAAAGATGGCGATGGCGTCGCCGGCTGGATCAAGGATATGTTCGGCCAGTAATCGCTACCGGGGCCCTGGCCCCGGTGAAAATTTTTGCTTTGTTATTAAGCCCGTAACTTTGGTTGCGGGCTTTTTTATTTTTCCGCTCGTTTTATTTCCCTGTTAACCGCAAGGCTAAGCGCCTAATCCTTAACCTATTTGCCTTATGAATTCGGCTTGCAGTTTAATTTGGCTTCTGCATAAAATGCGACGCTTATAATAATTATTATCGTTTACATTCGTCATTTAATAATTCATCAGAGAAATAAATCATGCTGACCAAGCGTCTTTCATCATCCGCGGCCAAGCAGGGCCGTACCCCCGTCAGCGCGTTAGCGATCACCGTCGCTGCGGCGTTGGGCACGCTGGCGATGCCGGCTTTTTCCGCCGACGCCAAGCCGGCCGCCAAGGAAGACACTATTACCGTTGTGGGCGGTAGCAACACCGCCCAACAGGAAAGCGCCTGGGGGCCGGTCGGCACCTATGTCGCCAAACGCAGCGCCACCGGCACCAAAACCGATACGCCGATCGAGAAGAACCCGCAGTCCGTTTCCGTGGTGACGCGTGAAGAGATGGACATGCGTCAGCCGGATACGGTGAAGGGCGCGCTGGCCTATGCGCCGGGCGTATTTGCCAGCCGCGGCAGCTCCTCGACCTATGATGCGGTGGCGATCCGCGGTTTCCCGGCCACCAACACCACCCAGTATCTGGATGGTCTGCGCTTGCTGGGCGACAACTACAGCGAAGCGTCCATCGATCCTTATTTCCTCGAGCGCGCCGAGCTGCTGCGCGGCCCGGTCTCGGTGCTGTACGGCAAAAGCAACCCGGGTGGTTTGGTCTCGATGGTCAGCAAGCGGCCAACCACCGAGCCGCTGCGCGAAATCCAGTTCAAAATGGGCACCGATAACCTGTTCCAGACCGGTTTCGATTTCAGCGACGCGCTGGACGATCAGGGTATCTATTCTTACCGCCTGACCGGCCTGGCGAAAGACAGCGATACGCAGCAGACCATGAGCAAAGAGAAGCGCTATGCGATCGCGCCGTCCTTTAGCTGGCGTCCGGATGACAAAACCAACTTCACGTTGTTGGCCAACATTCAAAACGATCCCTATACCGGTTATTACGGCTGGCTGCCGAAGCAGGGCACGCTGATCCCGTTGCCGGACGGTAGCAAACTGCCGACCGATTTCAACGAAGGCGAAGCCAGCAACTATATGGCGCGCAAGCAGCGGATGATCGGCTACAGCTTCGAACATGCCTTCAACGATACCTGGGCGGTACGACAGAACCTGCGTTACATGCAGGTGGACACCGATATGAAGAGCATCTACGGATTCGGCTTGTCATCACCGACGACGATCAATCGCTTCTATGTTCAATCGAAGGAACACCTGAACAACTTCTCTGTAGATACCCAGGCACAAGCGAAGGTGAAAACGGGGCAGATCGATCACACCTTATTGTTTGGGGTGGATTACTCACGCATGCGTAACGACATTAATGCTATTTATGGCAGCGCCAGCGCTCTGAGCATGACTCATCCGCAGTATGGCAATGATGCTATTGAGGTGGGTTCTTATTACAACTTCCTGAACCGTCAGGAGCAAACCGGCCTGTATGTGCAGGAGCAAGGGGAGTGGAACCAGTGGCTGTTGACGCTGGGCGGGCGCTATGACTGGGCGAAGACTTCCGCCTATAACCGCGATACGAGTTCGACGAGCCAGCAGACCGATCGCCAGCTCACCTGGCGCGGCGGCCTGAATTACCTGTTCGACAACGGCGTGACGCCGTATTTCAGCTACAGCGAATCGTTTGAACCGAATCTGGGTACAACCCGCGGGGGGAGCACCTTCAAACCGTCGATCGGCAAGCAGTATGAGGCCGGCGTGAAATACGTGCCGAAGGATCGCCCAATCGTGCTGACCGGTGCGCTGTATCAGCTGACCAAAAACAACAACCTGACACCGGACCCAAGCAATGCACGGTTCAGCGTGCAGAGCGGCGAGATCCGTTCGCGCGGCGTGGAGCTGGAAGCCAAGGCGGCGTTGAATGCCAACGTCAACCTGATCGCCTCCTATACCTATACCGATGCGAAGTACACCAAAGACAATACCTATCAGGGCAAACCGACCGTCGAAGTGCCGAAACACATGGCTTCGCTGTGGGCGGATTACACCTTCCACGAAACGGCGGTGAGCGGCCTGACGCTGGGTTCCGGCGTGCGTTACGTCGGCTCCAGCTCGAGCTTCAACAGCGATAATTCCGCCTTCAAGGTGCCGGACTACACGCTGGTGGACGCTACCATTAAATACGATCTGGCGCGCTTTGGCCTGCCGGGCTCGTCCGTGGGCGTCAACATCAACAACCTGTTCGACAAGACCTACGTGTCGAGCTGCTACCGCGACTACGCCTGCTACTGGGGCGCAGAACGCCAGGTGGTCGCCACCGCAACCTTCCGTTTCTAACCGGATAGCCGGGGCGGCGCCGCGTCGCCCCGGACAAAGCAGGATCTATGCAGGACAAACTTCTTAATCCCGGCGCGACCTTCGCGCTGGATAACGCCAGCTTCTCCGTTCCCGGTCGGGTGCTGTTGCAACCGCTGTCGCTCAGTTTTCCCCAGGGCAAAGTCTGCGGCCTGATCGGCCATAACGGTTCCGGTAAATCTACTCTGTTGAAACTGCTTGGGCGGCATCAAGCCCCCAGTGGCGGCCAGGTACTGCTTAATCGGCAGCCGTTGGCGCAGTGGGACAGCAAATCCTTCGCCCGCCAGGTGGCTTACCTGCCGCAGCAGTTGCCGGCGGCGGAAGGCATGACGGTGCGCGAGCTGGTGGCCGTCGGCCGCTATCCGTGGCTCGGCGCGCTGGGGCGTTTTGGCGCCAACGATCGCCAATTGGTCGAAGAGGCCATTTCACTGGTGGGGCTCAAGCCGTTCGCCAACCGCCTGGTGGACAGCCTGTCCGGCGGCGAGCGCCAACGCGCCTGGCTGGCGATGATGGTGGCGCAGGACAGCCGCTGCCTGCTGCTTGACGAACCGACGTCGGCGCTGGACATCGCGCACCAGGTTGAGGTGCTGGCGCTCATCCAGCGCTTGAGCCGCGAACGCGATCTCACGGTGATCGCCGTGCTGCACGACATCAACATGGCGGCGCGCTACTGCGACCATCTGGTGGCGCTGCGCGGCGGTGAAATGATCGCCCAGGGCGGCCCGCTGGAACTGATGCAGGGGCCGGTGCTGGAGCAAATTTACGGTATTCCTATGGGCACGTTGCCGCACCCGAGCGGCGGTGCGCCGGTGAGTTTTGTCTACTGATGTCTTCTGCATTCACTTCTTCTCACGATCCGCTGCGCCGCCGTTTGTTGATGGCGCTGGCGCTGTCGCCGCTGTTGGGCTCGTTGCCCGGGCGGGCGGCGGATGCGCCGCCGGATATCGCGCGCGTTGCGGCGCTGGAATGGCTGCCGATCGAACTGCTGTTGGCATTGGGCGTGACGCCGCTGGCGGTGGCCGATGTGCATAACTACAACCTATGGGTGGCGGAGCCTAAGCTGCCGGCGACGGTGGTCGACGTCGGTCAGCGCACCGAACCCAATCTCGAACTGCTGCAGCAGCTCCAGCCTTCGCTGGTGTTGCTGTCGCAAGGCTATGGCCCGACGCCGCGAAAAATCCAACCCATCGCGCCAACCATGAGCTTCGGCTTCAACGACGGCAGCGGCAAACCACTGACCGTCGCCCGCCAGTCGCTGCTGGCGCTGGGCCAGCGGTTGGGTATAGAAAGCCGGGCGGTAAACCACCTGGCGCAGTTCGACGGCTTTATGCAGGACGCGCGTCAGCGCCTGCAAAGCTACACCCGGCAACCGCTGCTGTTGTTTTCGCTGATCGACACGCGCCATGCGTTGATCATCGGCCAGAAAAGCCTGTTCCAGGAAGCGATGGACCAACTGGGCATCCGCAATGCCTGGCAGGAGCAAACCGACTTTTGGGGCACGGCGGTGGTGGGCATTGAACGGTTGGCTACGGTGCGTAACGCCCGGGTCATCTATCTCGATCACGGTAATCAGGCGATGATGGACAAGGTCAGCGCGACGCCGCTGTGGCAATCGTTGCCCTTTGTGCGGCAAAACCAACTGCGGCAGGTGCCGGCGGTGTGGTTCTACGGCGCCACGCTGTCGACGATGCGGTTTTGCCGCCTGTTGGCGCAGGCCCAGGAGAGTGCGGCATGAATGCGGGCATCCGGAGATTACCGCTGACGCTGATCCTGCTGTTGCTGGCGGCGGCAGGCGGCCTGACGATATACAACCTGGCACAGCAGCTGCCGCCGGCGCAATGGGCGCGAGCGTTCAGCGCGCCGGACATCGACGACGTGCGGCAAATGCTGTTCCATTACAGCCTGCTGCCGCGGTTGACGGTGTCGCTGTTGGCCGGCGCCGGCCTGGGGTTGGTCGGCGTGCTGTTCCAGCAGGTGTTGCGCAATCCGTTGGCGGAGCCGTCGACGCTCGGCGTTGCCGCCGGCGCGCAGCTCGGCCTGACCATCGCCACGCTGTGGGTCCTGCCGGGGGGCGAGTTCACTCGCCAGCTGGCCGCCATGGTGGGCGCGATTGTGGTGGGCGGGCTGGTGTTCGGCGTCGCCTGGGGCAAGCGGATGTCGCCGGTGACGCTGATTCTGGCCGGGCTGGTGCTGGGGCTGTACTGCGGCGCGGTCAACAGCCTGTTGGCGCTGTTTCATTACGATCAGCTGCAGGGCATGTTCCTGTGGGGAACCGGTGCGCTGAACCAACAGGACTGGAGCGCCGTGCAGTTCATTCTGCCGCGTTTGCTGGTGGCCGGCCTGCTGGCGGCACTGTTGCTGCGCCCGCTGACGCTGCTGGGGCTGGACGATGGTGTGGCGCGCAACCTGGGGCTGGGGTTGTCGATGGCGCGCTTCTGCACCCTGGGGCTGGCCATTATCTTCAGCGCCATGTTGGTGAGTGCGGTGGGCGTTATCGGCTTTATCGGCCTGTTTGCGCCGCTGATGGCGAAGATGCTGGGCGCGCGCCGCCTGGCGCACCGCATGATGCTGGCGCCGTTGCTGGGGGCGCTGCTGCTGTGGTTGACCGATCAGGTGATGATCGGGGTGACGCAGGTGTGGCGTGAGATCCCGACCGGCGCGGCCACCGCGCTGTTCGGCGCACCGCTGCTGCTGTGGCTGCTGCCGCGTTTGCGCAGCGCCGCCACGCCGCCGCCGATGAACCTCGGCGACAAGGTGCCTGCCGAACGCGGGAATCTGCCTGCCTGGATCCTGGTGGGGGGCCTCGTACTGCTGATCGGCCTGACGCTGGCGCTGATGTTGGGCAAAAATGCTGGAGGTTGGCACTGGAGCCTGGGTGCGGAACTGGACGCTGTGTTGCCGTGGCGTTGGCCGCGGGTGCTGTCGGCGCTGGCGGCGGGCATGATGCTGGCGGTCGCCGGCACGCTGATTCAGAAGCTGACCGGCAACCCGATGGCCAGCCCGGAAGTGTTGGGCATAAGCTCCGGCGCCGCTTTTGGCGTCGTGATGATGCTGTTTATGGTGCCGGGCGACGCCTTCGTGTGGCTGCTGCCCGCCGGCAGCCTGGGGGCGGCCGCGACGCTGCTGATCATCATGATCGCCGCAGGCCGTGGCGGTTTCTCGACCGAGCGCATGCTGCTCGCCGGTATCGCGCTCAGCACCGCTTTTACCACCGTCATCTTCCTGCTGTTGGCCAGCGGCGATCCGCGTATGGGGGGCTTGCTGACCTGGCTCTCCGGCTCGACCTATTCGGTGGAGCCGGCGCAGGCGCTGCGTACCGCGCTGGTGGCCGCCGGCCTGATGGTATTGGCGCCGCTGTGCCGCCGTTGGTTGACCATCCTGCCGCTCGGCGGCGCCACCGCCCGTTCGGTGGGCATTGCGCTGACGCCGGCACGGTTGACCATTCTTTTATTGGCTGCCGTGCTGACCGCGATGGCGACCCTGACCGTCGGGCCGTTGAGCTTTGTCGGGCTGATGGCACCGCATATGGCGCGCATGCTGGGCTTCCGCCGCGCGCTGCCGCAGATGGTGATCGCCGCGCTGCTGGGCGGCTTGCTGATGGTGTTTGCCGACTGGTGCGGGCGGATGCTTCTGTTCCCGTATCAGATCCCCGCCGGGTTATTGGCGACCTTTATCGGTGCGCCGTACTTCGTTTATCTGTTGCGTAAACAGACGTCGTAATCGGCATCTCGGCCGTGCTTTTTCTGCCATCAAAGGCTCAGCGTCGCTGAGCCTTTTTTTCAGGGTGTTGCAAGATGCTGCTAGCGGTTGCGCAAAAACGATATTGCGTGCGAAAAGGAACACGAGGCGTGGTGGTGAGATGAATATACTGCGGGTGGGTGCTCTGGATCTTTGTCTCTGGAGCCCGAGCGAAAGATACAAAGAGAAAAGCCCCGAGTCGATATCCAT
>NZ_KV792474.1:1134-2513 GCF_001808215.1 Serratia sp. HMSC15F11 | reverse complement strand
GCGGGTAAAACCAAAATCAAAAGCCGCAGCGTTGACGTCGGGGTGGTGGAAACCGTCACGCTGAGTGATGACATGAGCAAGGTAATGGTGCAGGCACGCCTCAATTCCGGTATGGAGAAATTGTTGCACCAGGACTCCGCCTTTTGGGTGGTGAAGCCGCAGATCGGCTATGAAGGCGTCTCCGGCTTGGGTACGCTGCTCTCCGGCGCCTATATCGAACTGCAGCCGGGCAGCAAGGGTAAAGACGGCAAAGACAACTATCAGCTGCTCGACGCGCCACCTTTGGCCCCACCGGATGCCAAAGGGCTGCGCATCGTACTGGACAGCGAGAAATCAGGCCAGCTCAATGCCGGCGATCCAGTGCTGTTCCGCGGCTATCGTGTTGGCTCGGTGGAGACCAGCTACTTCGATCCTAAAGCGCGCGCCATGCGCTATCAGCTGTTCATCACCGCGCCTTACGACCAACTGGTTACCACCAATGTGCGCTTCTGGAAAGACAGCGGCGTGGCGTTCGACATGTCGGCGCAGGGCATGCGGGGGGAGATGAGCTCGCTGACCACGTTGTTTAGTGACGGTGTCAGCTTCGATGTGCCGGACGGTTGGGGCCGCGGTGAGCAGGCGAAAGAGAAGGCGGAATACCAGCTGTTCGACAACCAGCGCAGTACGCAGGATTCGCTGTATACCGAGTATAAGGAATACCTGCTGTTCTTCTCCGATTCGGTACGAGGCCTGCAGCCGGGCGCGCCGGTCGAGTTCCGTGGCATCCGCCTGGGCACGGTGGCGCAGGTGCCATTCTATAAAGAGGGCATGGCGCAGCGTCTGGATAACGATTATCGCATTCCGGTGCTGATCCGCATCGAACCAGATCGACTGCATAAACAGCTGGGCGGCAAATTCGATATCGAATGGCACTTGAAAGACGCCGAGTCACGCGGTCTGCGTGCTTCGATGAAGTCCGCCAACTTGCTGCTTGGTTCGTTGTACATCGATCTCGACTTCTATCCGCAGGAGAAACCGTGGAAAGGACCGCGTGAGGATTTCGGTTATCCGCTGATGCCGACCACCAGCGGCGGTCTGGCGCAGATCCAGCAGAAACTGATGCTGGCGCTGGATAAGATTAATTCGATGCCGATCAATCCGATGATCAACGAAGCGACCAAGACGCTGGCGGAAAGCCAGAAAACGTTGAAGTCGACGCAGCAGACCATGAAGTCGTTGAACGACATCATCGCCAGCAAAGAGATGCAGGCGCTGCCGCAGGACATGCAAAAAACGCTGCTGGAGCTGAACCGCAGCATGAAAGGATTCCAGCCTGGTTCACCGGCTTACAACAAGATGGTAGGCGACATGCAGCGCCTCGACCAGGTGTTGCGTGAGCT
>NZ_KV792474.1:0-1114 GCF_001808215.1 Serratia sp. HMSC15F11 | reverse complement strand
ATCCCGGTAGCCCTGGCGCTGTTGCTCAGCGCCTGCAGCAGTTCACCACAGAAGACTTACTATCAGTTGCCGGCGCTGGGCGCGCCGGCGGTGGTCAGCAGCAGCGGCGCCTCCACGCGCCAGCTGTGGCTGGAGCACGTGAGCGTGGCGGATTATCTGGCGCAGAGCGGCGTGGTGTATCAGACCAACGACGTGCAGTATGTGATTGCCCAGAACAATCTGTGGGCCAGCCCGCTCGACCAGCAACTGCAGCAAACGCTGGTCACCAACCTGAGCAGTGCGCTGCCGGGCTGGGTGGTCTCTTCGCAGCCGATGAGCAGCGATCAGGTTGTGCTGAACGTGACCATCAGCGGTTTCCACGGCCGTTTTGACGGCAAGGCGATCATTCGCGGCGAGTGGGTGCTGAACCGCCAGGGGCGTTTGATCAAACGGCCGTTCAGTCTGGAGCTGAAACAGGGTGAGGACGGTTATGACGCCCTAGTACGCACCCTGGCGCAGGGCTGGCAGCAGGAAGCTCAGGCTATCGCTCAAATACTAAACCTCTGAGCGAAGGTTGTGCCAATCGAAAAGATACGCCAAATTCCTAGGGTAAAAGCACGTAGCTCTAAATAAGCAAGATTCATTGCCGCCATCTTCTGCTTGCGACTGATACTCGCTTTCTTGCTTGTTTCTAAACGAGCATGTTAAGCGCCATATGACGCATACTACCCAGGAGTTTAGCGGCATTACCGCGATCGACCTGACTGGCATCCTCATTCATCATGACATCGGGCACCTAGTGCAATCGGTTTTCAATTTCCCAGTATCTTCGAACAATGTTGGGAAAATGTTCGGATGTCAGCACTGCAGAACTGATATAGTAACGGTATCTAGCGACTCTTTCCCCCTACTGAATCAATGCGATAACCTATCGCTATACCCAGTGTTTGAAGCCCCTGCCAGTCAGGGTAATGAGCAGCCAGTTCCTGTGCTGGTATTACGTAGCATTTGCGTGCTTCGATATGCCCATGTTCATACTCGATACTGCAGCCTGGATTTTCTTGAAGCAACGGTTCTAACGCTTTTTTACCGCCTTTTTCAGATTTATTTGGTTGCCCTTTACGGCTAGGGAAGG
>NZ_KV792473.1:0-12781 GCF_001808215.1 Serratia sp. HMSC15F11 | reverse complement strand
ATAGCCAAGATTTTCTGAATACGTTTCGAGTTTCTTCAAGAGAGCCATTTGCTCTTTGTTCTGAACTTCAACCCGGTTTGGAACAAGGATGAAAGGTTTGTTCATTTCTTTCAGGTTATCAATGCTCTTTAGAGTGGTTGAATAGCTGGAAGCATCGAGGATGGTTGGTACCAATACCAATGGCGCTAACTGACCGCCGCTGTCTACACCCGGCGCATGGTCAAAGATCATGAAGTCGGTTGCTACCTTCGGTTTACGGGTCACTTCAAACGGTAGAGGTTTACCGTTCTTCATCGCAAAGGCTGCACATGTAAGTGAACCTCCCTGTGGGTCAAAGTCTACTAACGTTGTTGACTGACCTTTGGAAGCAAAATAGCCGCACAGATTCAGGCTAAGGGTCGTTTTGCCAACCCCTCCCTTCAAATTGAACACGCTCATAGCAAACATAATTGTTCTACCTCATCCGTTTAATCAGTTATCCGACACTTATCATCGGGGCTACGTTGACCATTATAGTATATAGTAGTATATGATAGTATAGTATTTATTTTTACTAAGAAATCACAATTAAAAACAAGGAGTTATATATGAATGAACAATTTTTAGATAAGTTTGATAGAGCTTTCATTGCTGATCCAACAGAAGCATTAAAGGCCGTTGACGACATGGCCACATCTCTAATGTCAGAGATAGAACAGAAGAGGAAAGCAGGTATTAAAGAGTTAGATCCTGTTATGGTAAAGCTACAGGAAGACCATGCTTATCTTTCTGGCCTCCATGAAGAAAAGACCGAAGAACTGGCCTTACATCAGCGCCTACATAAGCAAGCTGGCATCGAGATAGACAATCCCTTTAAACAGCTCACAGAAGAAGCTTCAGACGTCTTTAATGAGTTTGACATACAAGAAGACGTTGCCCCGACTCCAGCTCCTGTAGCTCCCTCTCTTATGACGAACGACGACATAGCAAAGTTGGCTAAGGCCGTAAGTGATAAGCAGGCTCCTGCAGCTCCAGTAGAACCGGAAGGTATGGACATATCAAAGTTCAAGCCAGAACCTAAGCCACTGGATCTTTCAGGGCTTGATACGTTCACCATGCGTAAAGCAGAAGAGACAAAACAGAAAGCTAAACCAAAAGTGGATACTGACGAACTGGATCGCTTTAGTAATCGCTATGCGGGGAATAGTTTTATTGAAAAAGTGACAAAAAAACTACAGGAAACATTTTCAGCTACTTCTCATGCTCCTGTTAACTTTGTACCAGAACATGAAATAAAAACCATGTTTGGGAATTCACTTTCAAAAATAGTTAATAACACCAATAGCAGAAGCATACATTTTGTTGATAAATCTGTTCTTAAAGAAGATGCGCAGGGATTATCAATTGCCACAAAGGATAGAACCTTAGCCGCAAGAAGATTAACTCTAATGGCTAAAGCTAAAGGATGGAGCAGCATTAGTTTTGATGGTAATCAGCTTTTCCTTGAAGAAGCATATGAAGAAGCAACAAGAGCGGGTTTGGTAGTAAAGCCATCATCAGAAGAACAAGCCAGATTTTTCAAAGAAGTTCATGAAGCGAAAAAGTTAGATAGTTTTATGCCTTTTGGCGGTATGAAGGAAAGCAAAAAAAAGGATATAGATAAAGATATTGAAAATCCCGGACATAGCCATGAACAAGCCCCTGTTCCTGTTCAAGCCCCTGTCTACAACGCAAGAATACCAACAAGAATGAAATAAAATAAAAAACCCTCATTAAGAGGGTTTCTTTTTATGCGAGGATTTTATTTTTACATGAAGATTTTAATCAGAACGTTGACGAAAGAAAGAATAGTGATACCCAACGTTAAGAATACAACCATGCTCACTGGAAAACCTACAATCAACTTAAAAGCATAGATGTTTACAGGCATCATATGAAACACAGGAAAGCTTTTATAAGCGTTAGTATTCATCATTTTACCAAGTGGATAAAACACCACGAAACCTAAAACAACCGTAGTTAACGCCGAAAGGACTAACAACGGAATACCGTAGAACACTGTTGATAAGTTCAGTAATGAATCAATATATAAGTTTAACATTTTCATCTCCTCGCATTTGATGATTTAAATATTAGCGTACTGTTTAATGGATATCAAATTATTTTTTATTTTTCGGATAAAACATAACTGGAACATTTCTACTGTTATTGTTTTTATCTTTCACACAAGAAGTGAATTCATAAAAAGGGTTAGGTATAATGTCTTCAATGGATTTGAAGACATTAAGTTTATTCTCAAAAGTTCTTGCCTTAAGGCAATAAGCATTAACGATAAGATTGAAATACCCGGCAAAACCGACAAGCGCAGCGGTAAAAGGAACCATCCTTAATGGAATTGTTAAATCAGCTCTTGTCATAAAACTAAAACCAAAGAACAGAGCAACACACGTTAGCATCAATGTTAATAAAGCTATTGAGGCGCATTTTCTGTAGTTTGTTTGTAAAATTCCTTCATTAGAGTTTTTAATAACATACCATTCTTCAAAGGTACGTTTATTACACGGATCACCATGAGCATATTGAACAGCATTAACAATGTTTTTACCCACTTTATAAGGTAAAACAAAAGGCGCTGTAAATAATCTCGCAGTTCCTATAAATGGCGCAGCAGCAATTCTACCAAGCGTTAACTTCTTTTTCTCTTTGTTTTTATTTTCAATAAACATAATAATTCTCCTTTGTAAAGTGTATATTATTTTATATACAAATATTAATAATGCTTGTCAATAAAAAAGCCTCTAAAAAGAGGCTTTTATTTTAATTTATTTTTTATTTATTAAAATCCTGTAAATCTACACTGGTATCTTTAGGTTTATTATTTGATGATTCTGATTTTTCTTCACTTTCACCTGAACCTTCACCATTATCTCCATTAGTGGCAGTATTATTAGGCTGTGGTTGTAATCTATCACCTAAAGTTTGACCAAAGCTTTTAGCTGAGTTGATCAAACCACTTTGACCAGCCGTTGCCATTTGCATGCTTGCCCCAACAGCAGCCTGTGCTTTTAACATACCTGATTCAGCATGAGTAGATAACATGCCAAGAACAGTTGAAGAAGCCCCGCCTATCCATTTAAAGATAGTGTCAGGTAATAAATGCATTAACTTACAACATGCTAATGTAGCTGAAAGCGTTAATACACAATATATAACAATCATGGTTATACCTTTTTGAATACCTAAGAATCCTCCTTCCACATCACTCGCAGCAGCAAAGAACGTACTGTTTATATATTCAAAACTGATATTCATCGCTACAAATGAAGCCGCATAGCCAGCCACGTTTAAGGCAGGTCTAAGCAATAAGGATAAAAGCAACATATAACCTTGTCCTTGTTTACCAACTACACCATCCTGATCAGGTGTTATTGAAGCCACTACAAGAAGTGGAGCACCGCATAAAGCTTCAATGACAAGAACGAAATAACCTATAACACAACCGAAACCAATGATATAAGGCATCATAGGCATAACATGTGCTAACATGTTTCCTACAACCAAAAGAGGAACGAAGAAAGATGTAAATGTTCCTGAAAGAAGACCAATAACAGCTTGTATACCGCCACCAATGACAGGAAGGCTACCTAACATAGAACCTACAGTTAAAGCCACCAACATAGCATCTACGCCATATATAACATGCTCACCAATATTTGCCGAAACTGTTAAAGGCATCAAGCTTGCTGTATCAGCTTTTTGAGTTCCAAACACACCTAAATTACCACCTATAATCCCTATGGCTTTTTGATATAACCCATCATTATCACCTTCATCAGAAAGGTTAGAATTGAGTTTATTAGTAGCATTCAATAACGTTCTTACTTTATCAAGTCTACTGTAAACCTCACCCCATGTATTGTATTTAAAATCTTCTTCTTTCAATGTTGCTGAGGAAATAGGGAAGTTATTTAAAGCAGCATTAGCAGAAGACGCAGCCGTTGTTATTCTCATATAAAACGCATAGCTATAAGTCCATCCAGCTTCTGTTAACTTATCAACCTGTGATTGATTAACAGCATCTTTCATAGCAGCTTCAGCAGCAGTTTGAACAATTTGAGCATAAGCATTAGTCATAAGATCAATGTGTTTGTTTAATGTTTCAACATCAATAGTCTTAGACCTGTCTTTCAAGTTAGCTTCAGCATATGCCATAGCACCAGATACTAAAGCAGCATTAGCAGCTATCTGAGCTTTTTGAACATTCATCGCTATCCCGTTCGTGTTTATTAATAATGAACCCGGATCTGGCATTTTATCTTCATTAAGAAGCTTCATTTTTGTACTTCCGCATTTATCTGCTTTATAACCTGAAAATGCGTTTCCATCTGGATAGCCGAAGGTATAACCAATCATTTTATTGGAACCTGAATCAGATTTAAAATTAGCGGCATCCATAAATCCATATAACTTCACACCAGATTTTTGTAATGCCTTAGTTGCTACATCATTATTTATTTTCACACAAGCAGCAGAATATAAGGTATTAACTACGAGTTGGCGAATAGCTGTTTTATTCGTCACGGATATATAAGTGCTGTCAGTTATTAAAGAAGGGGCTATTTTCTTCCATCCTGCATCCCCCCATTCTGTACCTTGAACAGCTAATGCCATAACTATAAGCTGAATAACAGCCCATCCATTACTAACTGGCAATAGCAAGCTAACAGCTAACGGAGCACGTATCGGAACCCATAATGATGACCATTTTTTACCTAACATCTCACCTTCATGAGCGGTTGTCACTGTTCCAACAATCAAAATGTAGGCAGCAATAATAGCAGCTACCATTAAACATATTGGCCCATAAAAATCTAAAAAGGTTCCGATTATCCCTACAATTGATGGATTAAAATATTTATCAAAAGCATTTAGCACAAAGTTTTTATCTCCAGTCAAACTATAATAGTTTGCCGCTTGTGCTTGTGCCGAATACAGCACAGTAAATAAAATGCTAAAAACAAGCATCTTTATTTTATTCATAAAAATCTCCTTTGTTATATTGTTTAAATTCCATTCCTTATAATTATTGTTGAAATGTTATTAATTAAATACAGTAATTAAAATATTAGTCAATATGTATATTAAATAATTGACATATTAAATTTAATAACTTAAATAATAATAACATCAATCAAAAAAGGAGATATTTATGAATAGTATTACAATAGAAGAAAAAGATTTAAATTCTGGAGTGTTTGTTATTAATCAAGCTAAGTTTAAAAACAAAACAGCATACACTTGTATTAGAATGACAGACGATATTAAGAGCTTACTGAAACAGAAATGTTCTGGCGCTTTAGATATTGCAATTATTGGATTATTAAATCATGGTTTAAACAAACTAAAAGAGCAAAACAAAGCAATAGAAATAAAAAACATTAATGGAAATATACATTTTATTGAACATGATAAAACAAATGGTAATTCTTTTATAAATGTCAAAGCAAAGATACAAAGGGAAAGCAGCAAATCATTTAGTATTAGAATGGATAAAGATTTAAAAGAAAGGTTAAAAGAAGCTTCAGGCAATATCTCTTATAGTGTTGGTATATTGGGCGTTATTAAATATTCATTATTTATGCTTGAGAAAAACAACAAAGCGTTAATAATTAAAAACACTGATGCTAATATTGACAATTCTTATTTTATATAATAAGTATAATTATAATATATAGGAGGGTATTATGGAGTTAGCATTTAAATGTATAAGAAGAAGATTAGATCAAGATAATACGGTCAAAACACTTATTAAGTTAACACAAAATCAGTTGGATTTTATAGATAATCATATATCTAAAAACTCAAGATCTCTTGCTGTTTCTCAGTTGAGTAAATGGGCAATAGAAAAACTTGTTAGTGAAAGTAAGGTTTTAAATATCTCATTCTTAGAAGATGGTTATCATTTTACAGAAAACGATACCGATGTAGGTAGCCTACATATTGTATCGCTTGATAAAAGTTTTAACCCAGAAAGTAAATATGTATCAATAGTAGCGAGTAAAGAAGTAATAGATATATTAAAAGAAAAAACAGGAAACATTGCTTTAAGTAAAGCTCTACCAGCATTAACCATTTATGCTTTGAATGAGCTTATAGCGAAAAAGGAAATGTATGTTTATGACAGCGTAAATAACATCAATCAAATAATTAAACAAAGGAGTTAATCATGAGTATATTAGAGTTTTTATCAACGGCTATAGTTTTCGGTATTGTTGCTTTATTTATAACATTCGTAGTAAAAAACATAAGGAGAAGCATTAAGTTTAAATTATATTTCAAATCCTTAATAAAGGTTGGTATTACATTGATAGCACTGATGTTCGTTTCCGGTGTAATATCCAAAGACATTAACATATTTATTAGTTTGATGTTTGTTTATTATTTAAAGGTTTTATATTTCTCAACATTGCTTTCCTTTGTTTATTTTGTTGGAAGAAATATATTCACGAGTATAAAAACAAATAAAAAGAACATGAAACCAAATACTATATAAGGTGAATTCATGAGAAAAGGATTTAACAAAGGGTTTAGTCTCATAGAGCTGTTGTTAGTTCTTGCCGGCTACAGGCGTAGTGGCGGCTACGTTCTATGTCTATGGTAAGGTTCAGGCGCATAACAGGGTAAACCGGGCTACGCATGATCTGGCGAGTATCAGTAAAGCGATGAATGCCATTCTGACGACAAGGCCAACGATAGCTGAGGCCAATACTATGCTGACCAGCTCAAAGGCTCTACCGTCCTCTATGACCGATAGAACAGGCTCGTTCGTGAACGCCTACGGGGGAAAGCTCACCATAACGCCTCATAACGGCTCAGATGACTTCTATGATGTTTCCTACTACAACGTACCACCTGATGCCTGTATAGAGCTTGTAAGCGCCAGCAGAGCGATTTACCGCACTATAACCAACACTTCCTATAGTCCGAAGATAACAGCCGCTTCCAGCGTGAATGATATAGCTTCATTCTGTTCCGGGTTTACCTCTACCAGCTCAGTGATAGTCTTTACTGACGCAGCATGACATAGCCCCGGTCGGGGCTTGTTCTAAAATCATACATAAAAGCAATTAACTAATTGATAAATCTAGTTTTAATTGATACGGTCACGCCGTTGATGGTGCATTTCTGACCACTTTTAAAACATAAGAGGGTTTTAGAATGAAAAAGCTTCTGGCGGTATGCGTGATCGGGCTGGCCTCCTTCCTTACCGGGTGTGGTGATGATGGAATTTATGGTAGCTACGTGAACAAGCAGTATGGCGTAAAGCTCGATGTTCAGAAGGATGTTATCAAGTTTCGTGATGGTGTTTTCAACGTTAAAGAATGGGATGAAAGCAAAAAGCCTGTATACATTGCCAGAACGCAGAACAAGGATTTAGGATCATGGACATTTAAAATCGAAAAGGTAAAACAGGGTGTGGTTTATCAGGGCGCAGTATTTGAAAAAGATTAATAAAAACAGTTAAAGATAAGAAGCCTCCGTTATGGGGGCTTTTTTATTGGTTGAAGTATTCCCTTCATCTATCTTTTTAAAAATAATCGTACTTTTAATTTGCTTTTAATCGGAAAAGGAAATACTGAATATCCATCAAACAAAAAAAGGAGAAAGACCATGAAAAAATATATACAAACTGAAAGCTACATTGACCAACTTCAAACCCTCATAATTTTGAAAAACTTCATGAATGAAAGATATGAAGAAGAAAACTGCGAGATCCTTTATACAACGGATAACGGTTATCCATCAGTAGTATTTTGTGGAGGTATTTATGAAGTAAGCATTATACCTGTTGACTATAAACAAGGATTAGAAGGTGAAGTTATGTTTATAGCTTCTGTAGGTAATGAACTGGTTAAGTTCCCAAGCTTAATAGACGCTGTTGAAAGTTTTTATTCATGTATCGATGAAGCAATAAAACAAGCAGCTTGATAAAAAAAATTTGAAAAAGCAAATTTTACAGGATAATAATTATTACGAACATAACAACAAGGAGAAAAATATGAAAAAGAAAACCATGATTGAAGAAATGAGAGAAAGAGCAAATAAACTTTCAAATGGTGAAGCCCTCATTTTATTAGACCATATTTTAAAAATAGAAGGGCAAGAGGCAATGATTAGTATCTTCATGAATGAAATGCCTCAAATCAAAAACAGGATAATTTATGGCAACTTCAATCTTGAAGGTTGTAGAAATATCAACACTCAGTTAGCTAATGAGCTGATAGCTTATATAGAGCGTGAAAAACTCATGGTAATACTGGAATCTAATCTAAAAGAAAGTGCCATAAAGAAACGTTTATAAAGAAAGCCCGGAAGGGCTTTTCTTCAACTTGACAGTAATAAATTAAAGAGTTATAAAAAACTAGAAGTCCTATTTAAAAATTATTGTCAAATGTTATATATTAAAGATTCGTGGTCGTAAATATATAACTCATTTTATAAGTACATAAAGCGTGAGAGTTTTCTCTCATGCTTTTTTTGTGTCTACCTATCCCGCCTGTCTGATAACTAATTTATATTATCCGATTAAATTGAAATTTGATTTATTTATGGTAGTTATTTAAATAACACAAACAAATAAAGGAGAAGTGTTATGAAAATAAAACCAGTAAACCTCAACAAAACATTAAAGTTATTAGAAGGAACAGAAGCAGAAAAGCCATTCATTGAAGATATGTTGTTATACATGGATCAGGCTAAAGAGTACGAAGAAAAGAAAGTATTACAAAGCAACTTATATGAAGAACTTAATAATAGCTTAGTATATCGTTATAAAACTATTGTTAACAATGCGCCAAGAGAAGATTTATCCATAATTGCTATTTCAGGTGAAGAAACCATTGGTTCTAATGTTGATGTTTTTCTTGAGAATACAGCAGTTAGATTTAAAGTCAGGGATAAGCTTAACGAAAGCGGCTATTCAGTAGCTGTAAAGGTTAAAGACGGTAAAACAGTTTTAGACGTTGATATGAAGCAAGCGGGCTTTACAGCACTTAAAACGCTCTCTAACGAGCTGGAAGAGCTTAAACCGTGGGTAAATGACTACATGGCAACACTCAAAGAGCAAGTGAGTGATAGCGTTCAGGCTCAGGCTTTACCTGATACGATAGAACCCTACAAGACATCATGGGTAGAGCTTCCAGAAGAAAGACGTATT
The DNA here is from genome assembly GCF_001808215.1 of Serratia sp. HMSC15F11. NCBI lineage: Bacteria > Pseudomonadati > Pseudomonadota > Gammaproteobacteria > Enterobacterales > Yersiniaceae > Serratia > Serratia sp. HMSC15F11. Next base: position 3,585 of record NZ_KV792473.1, on the reverse strand, counting down.
CTTGTTAAAGTTCATCCTGAAAACATGGCAACATTTAAATCAAAGTTTTCTTCCCCCAAATGGGAAAAGGATTTAAAAGCGTGGCGCATATCTAATCTTCAAAGCAATAAAGATAAATTGAATGATTTTAGAGATCTTCTTGAACTAAGAAGAAGACAAGAACATGAAAGCCCAAAAGAAGTTTTATCTAAAGTCGATACGGTTATAGATGGTAAACCACATTATTATGAGTTATCACACAAAGTAGAACATGAAAGTTTAACAAGTAAGTTCGATACATTAACACTCGATTTAAAAAGTGATGATGGTTCATATGATGGGGAATGGCATAAAAGGATTGGTTCGTTTGAGTTTGAAAACCTATCCGATAAAAATGAATTAAATAAAAAAGCTAAAGAGTTTTTAACTCAGGCAATGGATTTAAGAGATAATGATTTAAAAAATAAATCACCGCTTAAAATGAAAATGTGATATTAATTATTAACATTCCCGATAAATAACCATTATAAAAGCCTCTTAAATGAGGTTTTTATTTATCATATCGTTCTACTTCCTCCATCTATCCGATTAAATGACAAAATTGATAATTAATACTGTTTTAAATTTGCTATTAGTCGGATAGTACGTTATTTATTTAATATAAACAAACAAAAGGAGAAGTATTATGAAATTAAATAACCCACTTGAAGTAGCAACAATAACAACAAACGTTTTAGCGCATTATATTTATCAAGCAATATCAGATCTTGATAAAGAAGACTTTATTAAATATGACAACGTTGATTATATCAAAGATTATTTAGATAGCTCTATTGATTCTTTAGGAACTGACGGTTTTTATAGCAGCGTTCTAATTTCTTTCTATGGCATGAACCATGATTATGGTCATGACTATTTTGATACAGAAGAAGAGTTAAAAGAGTATGTTTTAAAAGCTAACTTATATCTTATCAATGACTCTTTAGCTGTTGATGATGTAGCAGATGAATATGATGCTTGTGAGCAGGTTTTAGAAATGCTTGAAGCTGACAGAAACGATAACGATGAATAAGATTAACATAGCCCCGGAAGGGGCTGTTATTAAACATTTAAAAAGGATTATTATATGAGTGATATAAAATATAACGTTCAGGATATTTGTAATGAACTTAAAAGTTTAAACGTTTGGGAAAGGTTTTGTGAATGGGGATATTCTATTTATCCTAATCTACATAATTCACAACAGGCTTTCATGTATTGTTATGAAGTATTTAAACTTAACGAGAACTATTTCATAGAGGAATGGAAGAGGTGATTAAATGAATAAAGAATATAATGTAGTTTTAAATGATGGTGTAGGCGTTTACACTTTAAATAGTGGGGTGGTAATAGTTTTAGAGGGTGTTCACAAAGATGAACCATTCATAGAGTGGATTGAACTTTATAAAGACGAAAATCATTACTATAAGAACAACACTGGTTATGAAAGGAGTTATCAAAGTTTAGTTTGCGAAGATGATTTTAAAGTTCTTATTGAACGCTTCTGTAGCTATCTATGGTCGAATATGAGTAAACACAATTTTAGTAATGAGGACATAAACAAAGTATTAAGTTATGATTACACTGATGATAGATTAAAAATATTTTTTGAATTGGATAACACTTCTTTAAAAATATCTAAAATTAACCATCCAATCTTTGAAGAGTTTTTCAGTGAATTAGATGTTAAATGTAAGTTAGCACCTGAATATAATAATGAGTTCCACACAGGAAATTTTAATGCCATTTATTTTCATGGTAGATGTTTAGCTTTTGAAGATGTTATAGAGTGTATTAAATATAATGGTGGTGTCATGTGTAAAATAAAAAGAATAGGTGAATAAATGAAAAATAGATTGATAACAAACAGAGAAAGATTATTTATTTATATATTATCTTCTATCTTATCAACTTTTACAGTGTATTGGTGGTATGGCATAAATCGATTATATGAACCATATGCAATGCACTTATACTCAGTTTTTGGCTATGATGTTAATACTATTTTTAATATGTTCCATGAAAATGGTCTGTTAGATATTATAGGTAAAGAGTTAATACTATCATATTGGTTGTTTGCTGGAGCTATATCAATATTATGTTCAAGTCAAAGAAAGACAGCGTTAAGTTTTTTAATCAGTTCTTCAATTTACTTTTCGATACTTTCAATAATAATTATTTTACTGGATTTATATATATTTTAAGGAAGCGCAATGAAGAAAAATATACTATATGAAATATCTAGAGTATGTGGATTTATAAGTGTGGTTGGTTATATTTACCCATTGTTATTGGCATATCTATATCTAAAAACAAATAGTGCCGATGACTATAAATATTTTATTTATACTAAAGCGGATTTGCAATTATATATAGATGATTATTTTAAAATTGACCACCCTCGATTTATTGTCGCCATATTTTTTGGTTTGTTATCTATTACCTTTCATGTTTTACATAGGAAAACAAAATGAACCATGATCTAAAGATGAGAAAAAAGATAAAACGACTATACAGATAAAAAGCCCCGATTATGGGGCTTAGTTTTTGGTGATCATTCCAGCTTTTGCCAGCTTCTTGATCTGCTCTTCGGATAGCCGGGCATCATTCGTTAGAGCGGAGTAAATATCTCCTACGCGCCATTCTCCGGGCTTTTCTGTTTGTTTCAGGATAACTACAGGTTCAGAGTCTTCCCCTTTCTCATAGAGCCACAGAGAAGGGATTTTTTCACCTTCATCGTTCTCCACTTCATCCGCTACAACATCAAAGAACTTGCTTAGGTAGTTGTTCAGTTTCATGCGTGGTGTTCCTCTAATATCGCCGTAGTTCGTACTATACTATAGTAGTATATGATAGTATAGTGTTGGTGAGTTTTATTTCTTGCTCGGTAATTTGGTACTTTCCTTTGATCGCCAGCTCCAGTATTCCCCCTGATAACAGCCATAACAACGTACTATAATATAATAGTATATTGTATTATAGGATATGTTGTAGCATACGTGAGTGACAGGACGTGTCAGGGATAGGAAATATAATCTCCCTTCCGTGGTCAGGTAGGACATGGCCTTTCCTCTATGTGTGAACGCTCCGCGCTGGAAACTTTTTAGCACCAATTGTACTTACTCTGTCCGGGGCTTCGCCCTTTGATTTTCTGATCCGGGTTTTCCTGATACCACATCGAATGTTCTTGCGTGGTCAGGTAGGACACGGTTACTTTTTGGGGTAAAGGATAGTTACTTTTAACTACAATCTTACTTTTAACTACATTTTCCAAGTAAGATAACCAATCTCAAAGTAAACTACCCACTGTTAAGCCGGGTTTTTCCTTCCACTACACCAAAATAGAACTATTCTGCTCAATTCTACCCACTTTTATAGAATATTCTACAGGATTCTACACCGATTCTATTACGCAATTGCTTGTAAACCCTTGTATTTGCTGGCTTTTCTGCTCGGATTCTAAGATTCTACGATTCTACGGCTATGCACCCTCTTATATATATTTTTTTTATTATGCACCTTACTTTACATGCAGCAGCTTACTTTACTACGTGTACCCCTATCCCA
>NZ_KV792472.1:0-760 GCF_001808215.1 Serratia sp. HMSC15F11 | reverse complement strand
GGGCTGGACAGGCTCACTTCCTGCGCGCGCAGCAGCTTGAGGATATTGAACAGCAGTTCGCTCTTGGTGGCGCCGACCATGCGCGGGCTCGTCACGTAGCCGGTCACGCTCAGGATGATGCCGTCCGGCCCCAGCTGGCTGAAGCGCACGTAAGGCGCCGGCGTTTCCAGAATAGTTTCGTACTCGTTATAGGCGCTGAGCAAGATATTGCGCACCTGCTCCGGATCGATGGAGGTCGGGAACGTCAGCGCAATGGTCACCACCCCTTGCGCGTTGCCCATGGTGGCGTTGCGCACGTTCTGCGAGATCAGCTGCGAGTTCGGTACGATCATGGTGGAACGGTCGCTGAGCTGGATTTCGGTGGCGCGCACGTTGATGCGCCGCACGTCGCCTTCCACGCCGCCGATGCCGATCATATCCCCCACCTTCACCGGGCGTTCGGTCAGCAGGATCAGGCCGGAAATAAAGTTCTTCACGATCTCCTGCAAACCGAAACCGATACCGACCGACAGGGCGCTGACGATCCACGCCAGGTTGCTCCACTGGATGCCCAGCGCCGCCAGGGTGATCAGAATCACCAGCACATAGCCGATATTGCTGAACAGCGTCACCAGCGAGGCGCGAATGCCGACGTCCGAGATGGTTTTCGGCAACAGTTCAGAACCCAGCCAGCGCCGCACTGCGCGCAAAATATAGATGCCGATCGCCAGGCAGATCATGGCGTTAAGCAGGTTGCCGGGCACGATGTTGAAACGCTGCA
>NZ_KV792471.1:0-1096 GCF_001808215.1 Serratia sp. HMSC15F11 | reverse complement strand
GGCCTGTGAGGGTTGCTGGAGGTATCAGAAGTGCGAATGCTGACATAAGTAACGATAAAGCGGGTGAAAAGCCCGCTCGCCGGAAGACCAAGGGTTCCTGTCCAACGTTAATCGGGGCAGGGTGAGTCGACCCCTAAGGCGAGGCTGAAAAGCGTAGTCGATGGGAAACAGGTTAATATTCCTGTACTTGGTGTTACTGCGAAGGGGGGACGGAGAAGGCTAGGCTAGCCGGGCGACGGTTGTCCCGGTTTAAGCGTGTAGGGGGTGTGACCTGGTAAATCCGGTTGCATATCAACCCTGAGGCGTGATGACGATGCACTACGGTGCAGAAGTAGTTGATGCCCTGCTTCCAGGAAAAGCCTCTAAGCTCCAGGTAACATTGAATCGTACCCCAAACCGACACAGGTGGTCAGGTAGAGAATACCAAGGCGCTTGAGAGAACTCGGGTGAAGGAACTAGGCAAAATGGTGCCGTAACTTCGGGAGAAGGCACGCTGGCATGTAGGTGAAGTCCCTTGCGGATGGAGCTGAAGCCAGTCGAAGATACCAGCTGGCTGCAACTGTTTAATAAAAACACAGCACTGTGCAAACACGAAAGTGGACGTATACGGTGTGACGCCTGCCCGGTGCTGGAAGGTTAATTGATGGGGTCAGCCGCAAGGCGAAGCTCTTGATCGAAGCCCCAGTAAACGGCGGCCGTAACTATAACGGTCCTAAGGTAGCGAAATTCCTTGTCGGGTAAGTTCCGACCTGCACGAATGGCGTAATGATGGCCAGGCTGTCTCCACCCGAGACTCAGTGAAATTGAACTCGCTGTGAAGATGCAGTGTACCCGCGGCAAGACGGAAAGACCCCGTGAACCTTTACTATAGCTTGACACTGAACATTGAGCCTTGATGTGTAGGATAGGTGGGAGGCTTTGAAGCGTGGACGCCAGTCTGCGTGGAGCCATCCTTGAAATACCACCCTTTAATGTTTGATGTTCTAACTCGGCCCCATAATCTGGGGTGAGGACAGTGTCTGGTGGGTAGTTTGACTGGGGCGGTCTCCTCCCAAAGAGTAACGGAGGAGCACGAAGGTTAGCTAATCACGGTCGG
>NZ_KV792470.1:0-32234 GCF_001808215.1 Serratia sp. HMSC15F11 | reverse complement strand
CCCGGTAAAGCGCGATGAACCTTTTTTTTTGCCTATCATTTTTCTTCCTTACCGCTTTGAAACAGAGCACATGGACGTTAGGTGCCGATGTTTGCCCGATCCTGGTTGCTCCATCCTCTTCCGATCTTTACCCCCGTGACCTCCTGATTCCCTTGCTGTTTTGCATTTTCTTCTCTCAGAGGGCGATGGGTGCATTTTAACGTGATAGACAGCCATGACCACGATGGCGGCGTTTAAGGCCGCCATAACGCTTTAGGCTGCGGTATTTAAAGGTATTTTAAGTAATTGCCGAATCAAAGGTTGTTGATCGCTGTTTTGCAACCAGACGGCATACAGGGGGCGGATAATCGGTGGGATCTCGGTGGCGGCCACCAGCTGTGGGTACTCTTGTTCCCACTGGCTGGGCAGGAAAGCGCATCCGCCCGTGGTTTCCAGCAGCTGACGCGTCAGGTGAGCGGAGGTAGTGGTGAGCACCGGCACGTTATCGCCTTCCAGCATGCGGCTTTCCTGTTGGTGAAAGTCGGCTCCCCATTCCAGCTTGATGTAGGGCATTGGGGCCTGTTTATCACGATGCGCGGATGAGAACAGGCGTAATGAGAAATTGCTCAGCTGCTGGCTGGCCAATTCATCCATCTTCGGCGGTTCAGTGGTGATCAGTAAATCGAGCTGCCTTTCATGCAGTTGTTTTACCAAAGAGTGCCTTAATGCCACCCTGGCTTCGAGCTGTAGCGCCTCGCGTTGTTGATAGAGCGCCTGCAACCAGGGGGTCAGATAGGCCTCCCACAGCGAAGCGGTAGCGCCAATCGACAACTCGGTGTGTTGCAGCGAACGCACGACCTCCTTCTTCGCCAACTGCCAGGTGTTCATCAGGCTCTCGGCATAGGGCAGAAGCCGCTCACCGGCAGGCGTCAGGCGGATATTGTTGCGATGACGGGTAAATAAATTTGCGCCCAGCTGGTTTTCTAACTGACGGATGCGGAAACTGACCGCGGACTGCGTTAAGTACAAAGATTCTGCGGCTCTGCCAAAGTGACGCGTTCTACTGACCTCCAAAAAGGTTTTCAGTAATTCGGTATCCACACCTATCTCCAAAAAAATTTGTCGTTAAGATTTAAATGTTTTGTTTTACACGCTGTCAAGCCTATCTAATACTCCGCGCCATAAACAGCACGGCCATAAGAGAATTAGGAGCGTGTCAGATGGCGGATAGCTTCACCACGACCAATCGTTTTTTTGATAATAAACATTACCCTCGCGGGTTCTCCCGTCACGGCGATTTCACCATTAAAGAGGCGCAATTGCTAGAGCGCTTCGGTTACGCGTTTAACGAGTTGGACTCGGGTAAACGCCAGCCGGCCACTGAAGAAGAACAGCTGTTCGTCGCAGTGTGCCGCGGTGAGCGCGAAGCGGCTACCGAGCAGGAAAAAGTATGGGCTAAATATCTGGCGCGCACACGTCGCCCGAAGAAATTCCATACTCTGTCCGGCGGTAAACCGCAGGCTGACGCAGTAGAAGATTACAGCGACAGCGACGACTAAAGACGATGGGGCCTGCGGGCCCCATTTTCTATTCCAGACTACGATGCAGCTGTAACAGCAGACGGTCCATACTGCGATAGCCCAGCGCTTCGCTGAGATGGCGCCTGTTGAGCTCAACATCCCCCGCCAAATCCGCCAACGTGCGCGCAACTTTCAAGATGCGCTGCCAGGCGCGGACCGATAACCCCAGCGCGTTTAATGTCGTCTCCAAAAACTCGGCGTCTGCCGTCTGCAGAACGCAATCACGTTCCACTTCGCGGTTGCTCAACAGCGCGTTGACTTTACCGGCACGTTCGAGCTGCCGGGCGCGTGCCTGCTGCACCCGTTTTCGCACCAGCTCACTGCTTTCTCCCTGCGTTTTCCGCTGACTGAGCGTACCCGGAGGCAACAGCGGCACTTCGATAGACAGATCGAAACGGTCGAGAAAAGGCCCTGACAGCCGGGCCAAATAGCGCAATACCTGCTGCGGTGAGGTGCGATTGTGCAACCCCTGATAATGCCCGGTCGGGCTGGGGTTCATTGCTGCGATCAACTGCACTCTGGCGGGGAAACAGACCTTGGCGTTGGCGCGTGAAATCACGATCTCGCCGGATTCCAGCGGCTCACGCAGCGCATCCAGCACCTTACGCTCGAATTCCGGTAGCTCATCCAGAAACAGCACGCCGTTATGCGCCATAGAGATCTCACCGGGGCGGGGCAGTGAGCCGCCGCCGACCAATGCCGCCATCGATGCACTGTGATGCGGTGCGCGAAACGGCCTCTGGCGCCATGGCAGGGCGGCGGGGATATGGTGCTGCAAGCTGGCGACCGCCAGGCTTTCCAGCGCCTCATGCTCCGTGAGCGGCGGCAGCAGGCCTGTGAGGCGGCTGGCCAACATGGTTTTACCGGTGCCGGGCGGCCCAATCAGCAGCAGGTTATGCCCGCCGGCGGCGGCGATCTCCAGTGCCCGCTTGGCCTGTTCCTGACCGATGATGTCGCGCAGATCGGCGCTGTCGCAGGCGGTGTCCGCAGCGGGAGGCGTGGCCGCCACCGGCAGTTCGCCCTGGCCGAGCAGAAAGGCGCAGACTTCCAGCAGGTGCCGGGCGGTATGGGAGCGCGACTGTGCGATCAGGCCGACCTCGGCGGCGTTGTCCGCCGAGAGGATCAGTTGCCGCCCGGCGTCAGCCGCCGCCAGCGCCGCCGGGATCGCGCCCCTGACCGCGCGCAGTGCGCCGGACAGCGCAAGCTCGCCAAGAAACTCGTAGCGCGCCAACGGTGCGAGGGGCAATTGCTCGGAGGCGGCGAGGATCGCCAGCGCTATCGGCAGATCGTAACGCCCGCCTTCTTTCGGCAGATCGGCGGGCGCCAAATTGACGGTGATGCGCCGGGCGGGAAAGGTGAAACCGTTGTTGATCAGGGCACTGCGTACCCGATCGCGCGCCTCTTTCACCGTGGTTTCCGGCAGACCGACCAGCGTCAGGCCGGGCAGGCCATTGCTGATATGCACCTCCACCGTCACGGAAGGGGCCTGAACGCCGATGATGGCGCGGCTATAGATTACCGCCAGTGACATATCGCTCTCCTTGCTGATGGCGACATGATGCGCGATTCATCTTGGTGGTGCGCGGAGTTATTGGTGTTTTTTCGATGGTTTTCGCAGCTTAATCACCGATTTTTATCTCATTGAATGGGATTGTGCGAGCAGACTCGCAGCCTGCGGCAATACCCATTAACAATTCGCTGAAGGCTGCAACACATTAGCGGCCCAGACGCATTGCAACCATAGGCTTGATGGGTGTATTTAACAATTGATTAAAAGAAAAATCACTTCTTTAACAAACCTCGACCGCCGCCGCATTCTGCCCGGCAGCCGCTAAGCCTCCTGACTTCGTACTCTACGGTAGGGATAACACTATGTTCGGTTGGACCCCGCTGCAGCGCAACGCGGCAATCGCCAGCTTTTCAAGCTGGACGCTCGACGCTTTCGATTTTTTCGTGCTGGTATTCTTACTCAGCGATATCGCGCAATCCTTTCACGTCGGCCTGGAACAGGTCACGTTGGCGATTCTGCTCACGCTGGCGGTGCGGCCTATCGGCGCGCTGATCTTCGGGCGCGCGGCGGAAAAGTATGGCCGCAAGCCGATCCTGATGTTGAATATCGTCTTCTTCTCGGTATTTGAGCTGCTCTCCGCCGCCGCGCCCTCGCTGACGGTCTTTTTGCTGTTGCGGGTGTTGTACGGGGTTGCGATGGGCGGCATCTGGGGCGTGGCGTCGTCATTGGCGATGGAAACCATACCGGACCGCTCACGCGGCCTGATGTCGGGTATTTTCCAGGCTGGCTATCCGTTCGGTTATCTGCTGGCGGCGGTGGTGTACGGCCTGCTGTTCGAAACGGTCGGCTGGCGCGGCATGTTCGTTATCGGCGCAGCGCCGATCCTGCTGCTGCCGTTTATTTATTATTGCGTGCAGGAGTCGCCGGTGTGGCTGGCGGCGCGCGAACGCAAAGAAAGCACCGCTTTGCTGCCGGTATTGAAGAGCCACTGGAAGCTGTGCTGCTATCTGGTGCTGCTGATGGCGGCGTTCAATTTCTTCTCCCACGGCACGCAGGATCTGTATCCGGTATTTTTGAAAGTTCAGCACGGTTTCGACCCTAAAACCGTCAGTATCATCGCCATAAGCTACAATATCGCGTCCATTATTGGCGGCGTTTTCTTCGGTTCGTTATCGGAAAAGATCGGCCGTAAGAAAGCGATCATCATCGCCGCGCTGCTGGCGTTGCCGGTGATCCCGCTGTGGGCGTTTTCCAGCGGTTCACTGATGTTGGGGATCGGCGCTTTCCTGATGCAGTTCATGGTGCAGGGTGCCTGGGGCGTGATACCGACCTACCTGACCGAACTGGTGCCGGCCAACACCCGCGCGGTGCTGCCGGGGTTCGTGTACCAGCTGGGCAATCTGATCGCCTCGGTCAACGCCACGCTGCAAGCCACCATCGCCGAGCATCATGGGCATAATTACGGCCTGGCGATGGCGATCGTCGCCGCTACGGTGGCGGTGGCGATCGCCCTATTGGTGTTCTTCGGCAAGGATACGCGCGGCAAGGCGATCACCGACGCGGTGAAAAATCCGGACATGCGCGCCAACGTGTGAAAGAGGGGGGATTTGCGTGAGGTATGACCAGATTGCGCCGAATAATAACGCAAAAAAAGTGTTGTCATGCCGCGCGCGACTATGGTACCTCTGTAAGCATTAGTTCTGAATGAGCACAGTGAACAAACCCATTATGAAAGCCTTTGCCCAAGTGATTAGCCTAGTCGTGATTAGCGTGGTGGTGATTATTATCCCACCGTGCGGGGCTGCACTTGGACGAAGAAAGGCTTAGCAAACAAGCCGGAATCGCAAGAGAACCCCCGCACCGTCAGGTCCGGGGGTTTTTTATTGGCAAGAGAAAAGTGGAGCAAGGGGCAGAGCATGAAAAACAGAACAAAATCCTGCAGTTGTCGAAGTAAGGCGGGGAAATAACTATGAATGGCGCTCAGTGGGTAGTTCAAGCGTTGCGTGCGCAGGGTGTGGATACCGTATTCGGCTATCCGGGTGGGGCAATCATGCCGGTGTACGATGCGCTGTACGACGGCGGTGTGGAACACCTGCTGTGTCGCCATGAACAGGGCGCCGCGATGGCCGCCATCGGCTACGCCCGCGCCACCGGCAAAGTCGGCGTTTGCATCGCCACTTCCGGCCCTGGCGCCACCAACCTGATCACTGGCCTGGCTGATGCGCTGCTCGATTCCGTTCCCGTTGTCGCCATCACCGGTCAGGTGGGTTCCGCGCTGATCGGCACCGATGCCTTTCAGGAGATCGATGTTCTCGGCCTGTCTCTGGCCTGCACCAAGCACAGCTTCCTGGTGGAATCGCTGGACGCCTTGCCGGGCATCATGGCGGAAGCGTTCGCCATCGCCGCAGGCGGCCGCCCTGGCCCGGTGCTGATCGATATCCCGAAAGACATTCAGCTGGCGCAGGGCGACTTGCACCCGCATCTGATGCCGGTCGACGAAGCGCCGGCGTTCCCGGCGGCAGCGTTGGCAGAAGCGGCCGAGCTGCTGGCGCAGGCCCAAAAACCGATGCTGTACGTCGGCGGCGGCGTGGGCATGGCGCAGGCGGTGCCGGCGCTGCGTGAATTTATCGCCGTGACCCGCATGCCGAACGTCGCCACCCTGAAGGGGCTGGGTGCGCCGGATGCGCAAGATCCGCTGTACCTCGGCATGTTGGGCATGCACGGCACCAAGGCTGCCAACCTGGCGGTGCAGGCGTGCGATTTGCTGATTGCCGTCGGCGCGCGTTTCGATGACCGCGTAACCGGCAAACTGAACGCCTTCGCACCGCATGCCAAAGTGATCCACATGGATATCGATCCGGCGGAGATGAGCAAGCTGCGCCAGGCGCATGTGGCCCTGCAGGGCGATCTGAAAGCGTTGCTGCCGGCGTTGCAGCGCCCGCTGAATATCGCCGCCTGGCAGCAGCAGGTGGCGGTACTGAAAGCTGAGCACGCCTGTCGCTACGATCACCCCGGCCAGCCGATCTACGCGCCATTGTTCTTGCGCCAGCTGTCCGCCCGCAAGCCGGCCAACAGCGTGGTGACCACCGACGTGGGCCAGCATCAGATGTGGAGCGCGCAGCACATGACGTTCGAACGCCCGGAGAATTTCATCACCTCCAGCGGCCTCGGCACCATGGGGTTCGGCGTGCCGGCGGCGGTGGGGGCCCAGATCGCGCGCCCGCAAGATACGGTGATCTGCGTCTCGGGCGATGGCTCCTTCATGATGAACGTACAGGAGCTGGGCACCATCAAGCGTAAACAGCTGCCGCTCAAGATCGTGCTGCTGGACAACCAACGCCTCGGAATGGTGCGTCAGTGGCAGCAGCTGTTCTTCGACGGCCGCTACAGCGAAACCAACCTGTCCGATAACCCCGACTTCCTGATGCTGGCCGCCGCCTTCGGCATTCCCGGCCAGCGCATCAGCCGCAAGGATCAGGTGGAGGACGCGCTCGAGGTGCTGTTCAACACCGAAGGCCCTTATCTGCTGCAGGTCTCTATCGACGAACTCGAAAACGTCTGGCCGCTGGTGCCGCCGGGCGCCGGCAACGAAACCATGTTGGAGGAAATATCATGATGCAGCATCAACTCTCTATCCAGGCGCGTTTTCGCCCCGAAATGTTAGAGCGCGTATTGCGGGTCGTGCGTCATCGCGGCTTTCAGGTTTGTGCTATGAATATGGTTTCTCCGGCCAACGCCGACAGCATCAATATCGAATTGACCGTTGCCAGCCCACGTCCGGTCGCCCTGTTGTCATCTCAGTTAAGCAAACTGCTGGACGTCTCCTGCGTCGAGATCCAGCAGCCAACATCACAACAAATACGCGCCTGAGGCGCCGAGAAGGATAAATAACAATGACAAAGAAAGCCGATTACATTTGGTTCAATGGTGAGATGGTTCCCTGGGCCGAGGCCAAAGTGCACGTGATGTCGCACGCGCTGCATTACGGCACGTCGGTATTTGAAGGCGTGCGCTGCTACGACTCGCACTTGGGGCCGGTGGTGTTTCGCCATCGCGAGCATATGCAGCGCCTGCATGACTCGGCGAAAATCTACCGCATGCCGGTTTCGCAAAGCGTCGACGAGCTGATGGAAGCCTGCCGCGCCACGCTGCGCAAGAACAACCTGGTCAGCGCGTACATCCGCCCGCTGGTGTTCGTCGGCGATGTCGGCATGGGCGTCAACCCGCCGGCCGGTTACAAAACGGACGTGATTATCGCGGCGTTTCCTTGGGGCGCTTATCTGGGTGAAGAAGCGCTGGATCAAGGCATCGATGCGATGGTCTCCTCCTGGCACCGCGTCGCACCAAACACGATCCCCACTGCGGCCAAGGCCGGCGGCAACTATCTTTCCTCCCTGCTGGTGGGCAGCGAAGCGCGTCGCCACGGCTATCAGGAAGGCATCGCGCTCGACGTGCACGGCTACATTTCCGAAGGGGCGGGCGAGAACCTGTTTGAAGTGAAAGACGGCGTGATTTACACCCCGCCGTTCACCTCTTCGGCGCTGCCGGGCATCACCCGCGACGCGATCATCAAGCTGGCGAAAGACATGGGCTTTGAAGTGCGTGAGCAGGTGCTGTCGCGCGAATCGCTGTACCTGGCCGACGAAGTGTTCATGTCCGGCACCGCGGCGGAAATCACGCCGGTACGCAGCGTGGACGGCATTCAGGTCGGCATCGGCAAATGCGGCCCGGTGACCAAACAGATCCAACAGGCGTTCTTCGGCCTGTTCAGCGGCAAGACAGAAGACAAATACGGCTGGCTGGATCCGGTAAATCCGTAACGACAAGACAGACAGATAAGAATATCCAGGCGGTTCGTTCGCCGCCTGTCATAAATACATTTGGAGTGAAAAGAGCATGCCTAAGTACCGTTCCGCCACCACCACTCATGGCCGCAATATGGCGGGTGCCCGCGCATTGTGGCGCGCGACCGGGATGACCGACGCCGATTTCGGCAAGCCGATCATCGCCGTGGTCAACTCCTTTACCCAGTTCGTGCCGGGCCACGTGCATCTGCGCGATCTGGGCAAACTGGTCGCCGAACAGATCGAAGCCTCCGGCGGCGTGGCCAAAGAGTTCAACACCATCGCGGTGGATGACGGCATCGCCATGGGCCACGGCGGCATGCTCTATTCCCTGCCGTCGCGCGAGCTGATCGCCGACTCGGTCGAATACATGGTGAACGCCCACTGCGCCGACGCGATGGTGTGCATCTCCAACTGCGACAAGATCACCCCGGGCATGCTGATGGCGGCGTTGCGCCTGAATATCCCGGTGATCTTCGTCTCCGGCGGTCCGATGGAAGCCGGCAAGACCAAACTCTCCAACCAGATCATCAAGCTGGATCTGGTGGATGCGATGATCCAGGGAGCGAACCCGAACGTCAGCGACGCCGACAGCGAGCAGATCGAGCGTTCCGCCTGCCCGACCTGCGGTTCCTGCTCCGGCATGTTCACTGCCAACTCGATGAACTGCCTGACTGAGGCGCTGGGCCTGTCGCAGCCGGGCAACGGCTCGCTGCTGGCCACTCACGCCGATCGCAAAGCGCTGTTCCTCAACGCCGGCAAGCGCATCGTCGAGCTGACCAAACGCTATTACGAGCAGGACGACGAGAGCGCGCTGCCGCGCAATATCGCCAACAAGGCGGCGTTTGAGAACGCCATGACGCTGGACATCGCCATGGGTGGCTCGACCAACACCGTGCTGCACCTGCTGGCTTCGGCGCAGGAAGGTGAGGTGGACTTCACCATGGAAGACATCGATCGCCTGTCGCGCAAAGTGCCGCATCTGTGCAAGGTGGCGCCGAGCACGCAGAAATACCATATGGAAGACGTGCACCGCGCCGGCGGCGTAATCGGTATCCTCGGTGAGCTGGATCGCGCCGGCTTGCTGAACCGCGAGGTGAACAACGTGCTGGGGCTGACCCTGCCGCAGACGTTGGAAGCCTACGACGTGATGCTGACCCGCGACGAAAGCGTCAAGAAAATGTACTCCGCCGGGCCGGCCGGTATCCGCACCACGCAGGCATTCTCTCAGGACTGCCGCTGGGATTCGCTGGACACCGACCGCAAGGAAGGCTGCATCCGCACCCGTGAGCACGCCTACAGCCAGGACGGCGGGTTGGCGGTGCTGTACGGCAACCTGGCGGAAAACGGCTGTATCGTCAAAACCGCCGGCGTAGACAAGGAAATCCTCACCTTCCGCGGCCCGGCCAAAGTGTATGAAAGCCAGGATGATGCAGTAGAAGCGATCCTCGGCGGCAAAGTGGTGGCGGGCGACGTGGTCGTTATCCGTTACGAAGGGCCGAAAGGCGGGCCGGGCATGCAGGAAATGCTCTATCCGACCACCTACCTGAAGTCGATGGGGCTGGGCAAGGCGTGCGCGCTGATTACCGACGGGCGTTTCTCCGGCGGCACCTCCGGGCTGTCCATCGGCCACGCCTCGCCGGAGGCGGCCAACGGCGGCCTGATCGCCCTGGTGCAGGACGGCGACATGATCGCGATCGACATTCCTCATCGCGGCATCCAGCTGGACGTCAGCGAGCAGGAACTGGCGGCGCGGCATGAAGCGGAACTGGCGCGCGGCGACGCGGCCTGGACGCCGAAAAACCGTGAGCGTCAGGTATCCTTCGCGCTGCGCGCCTACGCCTCGTTGGCCACCAGCGCCGACAAAGGCGCGGTGCGCGACAAGAGCAAACTGGGGGGATAAGCAGCATGGCGGTCTCTCAACCCCTACCCAGCGCCCCCTGCGGCGCGGAATATCTGCGAGCGGTACTGCGCTCGCCGGTCTACGAGGTGGCGCAGGTCACCCCGTTACAGGCCATGAGCAAAATTTCTTCGCGCCTCGGCAACACCATTTTGGTGAAGCGCGAAGATCGCCAGCCGGTGCACAGCTTCAAGCTGCGCGGGGCCTATGCGATGATCGCCGGGCTGGACGAGGAGCAGAAGGCGCGCGGCGTCGTAACGGCTTCGGCCGGCAACCACGCGCAGGGCGTAGCCTTCTCCGGTAAACGGCTGGGCATTAAAACGCTGATCGTGATGCCGGTGTCCACCGCGGACATCAAAGTGGATGCGGTGCGCGGTTTCGGCGGCGAAGTGCTGCTGCACGGCGCCAATTTCGACGAGGCCAAAGCGAAGGCGATCGAGCTTTCCCAGCAGCAGGGCATGACCTTCGTGCCGCCGTTCGATCATCCGACGGTGATTGCCGGGCAGGGCACGTTGGCGATGGAGTTGCTGCAGCAAGACGCGCATCTGGATCGGGTCTTCGTGCCGGTCGGCGGCGGCGGCCTGGCCGCCGGGGTGGCGGTGCTGATCAAGCAGCTGATGCCGCAGATCAAAGTGATCGGCGTCGAAGCGGAAGACTCCGCCTGCCTGCGCGCGGCGCTGGATGCCGGCCAGCCGGTGGATCTGGCGCGCGTCGGGTTGTTCGCCGAAGGCGTGGCGGTGAAGCGTATCGGCGACGAAACCTTCCGCCTGTGCCGTGAATATCTGGACGACGTAATCACTGTGGACAGCGACGCCATTTGCGCAGCGGTCAAAGATCTGTTCGAGGACGTGCGTGCCATTGCCGAACCTTCCGGCGCGCTGGCGCTGGCGGGGCTGAAAAAGTACGTTCAGCAGCACAACATTCAGGGCGAGCGTCTGGCGCACGTGCTGTCTGGCGCCAACCTCAACTTCCATGGGCTGCGCTACGTTTCCGAACGCTGCGAACTGGGCGAACAGCGCGAAGCGCTGTTGGCGGTGACCATTCCGGAACAGCAGGGCAGCTTCCTCAAGTTCTGCCAACTGCTGGGCGGCCGCTCGGTGACCGAATTCAACTACCGCTACGCCGATGCCGACAACGCCTGCATTTTCGTCGGCGTGCGTCTGACGCGTGGCCACGCCGAACGGCGGGAAATCATCGACGAGCTCAATGCCGACGGTTATCAGGTGGTGGATCTGTCGGACGACGAGATGGCCAAACTTCACGTGCGGTACATGGTGGGTGGGCGTCCGTCGAAGCCGCTGCGCGAACGGCTGTACAGCTTTGAGTTTCCGGAGTCGCCGGGCGCGCTGCTGAAATTCCTGCAGACGCTGGGCACGCACTGGAACATTTCGCTGTTCCACTATCGCAGCCACGGCACCGACTTCGGCCGGGTGCTGGCGGCCTTCGAACTGGCGCAAACCGAGCCGGAATTCGAGCGGCACCTGCAGGCGCTGGGCTACGATTGCCACGACGAAACCGACAACCCGGCGTTCCGCTTCTTTTTGCAGGGGTGAGCCCGGTGCGTTTACCCGGCCGGCTGGCCCGCTTATTGACGCAGGGCCGGGAGATGGAACGCCAAATCGCGGCGCGCGATCGCGCACTGTTCGCCGGCGTGGATGCGCAGCTCGAGCAGCATTTCCTGACGCCGGGCCAGCGGCTGTCGCCGCCGGGCGTCGGCAATGTCATGTTGCTGATGGTATGCCTGACGTTGGGGCTGGCGGGCGTGATGGGCCTGGCCACGGACGTGGCTGCCGCCTGGAGCGGCAAGACTTCCGCCGCCGTTCTCATGGGCAGCGGCGCGATCGTGGCGGTGTGGATGACGTTGATCCTGTTCCAACTGGTGCAGGGTAAAAACAGCGGGGTGGTATTGTTGCAATATTACCTTGGCATGCTCGGCCTATTTTGCCTTGGCGCCGCGGCGGCGTGGGCGTCGGAGATGACCGGCATCGCCACCGTCGCCATGCTGCTGGGGGGCGTGGTTGGCGGTGCACTATTCAGCAACCGGGCGGTGTTCTCTCTCTGTGTCGCTTACTTTCGCACGCGTCGGCGCGTGTTTATCAAACGCCGTTGGCAGAGGGAAGATCTGCGCAACACCCGATAAACCGTCAGAACGGAAAAACTTATGACGCAACCCTTCTCCGGCTTTAGCCAGCAGGGTCTGAATTTCCTGCAGCAGGTGCGGATCGAGAACGATAAGGCGTGGTTCGACGGCAACCGCGATATCTACGATCGCGAGCTGCTGGCGCCGTTTCGCGCGCTGGTGGAGCAGCTGGCTCCCGGCATGCTGGCGATCGACCCGCAGTTCGAGACTCGCCCGGCGATCGGCAAAACGCTGTCGCGCATTCATCGCGACACGCGCTTTTCTCATGACAAATCGCGCTACCGCAGCCGCATGTGGCTGACGTTCAAGCGTCCGAGCAAAGACTGGAAAGACGCGCCGGTCTACTTTTTCGAACTGGGGCCGGACATGCTGCGCTATGGGCTCGGCTACTACAGCGCCAATAAGCCGACCATGGATCTGTTCCGCCATACGCTGAGGCAGCGGCCGCAGCCTTTCCTTGAGGTGGCCGCCTGCTGCCGGCCGCCGTTCGAGCTGGTGGGTGAGAGCTACAAGCGCCCGCTGGTGAAGGAACAGGCGGCGGAGATCGCCACCTGGTACAACCGCAAGTCGTTTGCGGTGATGGTGACCGACAGCGAAGTGGAAAAGCTGTTCAGCGCCGATCTGGTGCCGCTGCTGGCCGGGGCATTTTTGCAGCTTGAGCCGCTCTACCACTGGCTGATGCAGGTAGAGACGATGAAGCAGATCGATCCGGCGGATCTGTAAATCTCGCGTCAGCGGGGATGCAGCAAGCGCCAAAAGGCGTCGATCAGCGGATCGCTGAGGCGCTTTTTCTGGACGCAGACCCCCAGCTCGAACGGTTCGACCATCGAGATGTTATCCAGCTGCGAGATGCGGTTGCGTACCGGCTCCGGGCTGTTGTCGACCACCACGCTCGGGATCAGCGCGATGCCGCAGCCCAACGCGACCATCGACACGATGGCTTCGTGGCCGCCGACGGTGGCGTAAATCAGCGGATTGCTGATGCGGTGGCGGCGGAACCACAGCTCGATGCGTTTTCGCGACGGGCCGTGCTCCGGCAGGATGAACGGGATCTCGGCCCAGTCGGGCCTGTCGGCGAATGCCTGGCTGCGCACCGCACAGGGTAGCGCCGGCGCGATCAGCACCAGCGGGATTTCGCCGATTTTGGTGAACGCCACGCTGGCGGGCAACGTTTCCGGCCGGCCGGCGATGCCGAGATCGGCCTCGTTGGATTGCACTTTGTCGACCGCGTCGGCGGCGTCGCCGGTGGTCAGCTTAATCTCGACCAGCGGGTGCTGCGCGCGGAAGCGATCGAGGATCGGCGGCAGGTGGCTGTACGCCGCGGTCACCGAACAGAACAGCCGCAGTTCGCCGCTCAGCGAAGGGCCGTGCTGGCCGAGCGAGTGCTTCAGCTGCTGATACTGCAGCAGCGTTTGCTGGGCGAATTCTTTCAGCTGTTCGCCGGCGTCGGTCAGCTGCACGGTACGGTTGTCGCGCAGAAACAGCGGCTGCCCGAGGATCTCTTCCAGCCGCTGGATCTGGCGGGAGAGCGTCGACGGGCTGACGTGCATCGCCTTGGCGGTGCGCCCGAAGTGATGGCTTTCGGCCAAATGCAGGAACAGCTTTAAATCACGTAAATCCATATCGATACGCTCGCAGTGAGAGTGTTGCATAAATTGCAATATCACGTTCTCAATATATCAATTTAAGCAACGCATTTCCTGTTATACATTGAGTTTAACGAATCTCCGCACAGACAGGGCGGGGAATGAAAATAACAATGCAAGACAACATCAAACCGGAGTACCACCATGGCTAACTATTTCAACACATTGAACCTGCGTCAGCAGTTGGCGCAATTGGGTAAATGCCGCTTTATGGCGCGCGACGAATTTGCTGACGAAGCCGGCTACCTGAAAGGTAAAAAAGTGGTGATTGTCGGCTGTGGCGCCCAGGGGCTGAACCAGGGGCTGAACATGCGTGACTCCGGTCTGGATGTCGCCTATGCCCTGCGCAAAGAAGCGATCGACGAGAAGCGCGCTTCCTGGCGCAAGGCGACCGAAAACGGCTTCAAGGTCGGCACCTACGAAGACCTGATCCCGCAGGCGGATCTGGTGGTCAACCTGACGCCGGACAAGCAACACTCTTCCGTAGTGCGCGCGGTGCAGCCGCTGATGAAAGACGGCGCGGCGCTGGGTTACTCCCACGGCTTCAACATCGTTGAAGTGGGTGAGCAGGTGCGTAAAGACATCACCGTGGTGATGGTCGCGCCGAAATGCCCGGGCACCGAAGTGCGTGAAGAGTACAAGCGCGGCTTCGGCGTGCCGACCCTGATTGCGGTTCACCCGGAAAACGATCCGAAAGGCGAAGGCATGGCGATCGCCAAGGCCTGGGCGGCGGCGACCGGCGGCCACCGCGCCGGCGTGCTGGAGTCTTCCTTCGTTGCCGAAGTGAAATCCGACCTGATGGGCGAGCAGACCATTCTGTGCGGCATGCTGCAGGCGGGTTCGCTGCTGTGCTTCGACAAGCTGGTTGCTGAGGGCACCGATCCGGCTTACGCCGAGAAACTGATTCAGTTCGGCTGGGAAACCATCACCGAAGCGCTGAAGCAGGGCGGCATCACGCTGATGATGGATCGCCTGTCCAATCCGGCCAAGCTGCGTGCCTATGCGCTGTCCGAACAGCTGAAAACCATCATGGCGCCGCTGTTCCAGAAGCACATGGACGACATCATCTCCGGCGCTTTCTCCAGCGGCATGATGGCCGACTGGGCGGAAGACGACGTGAAATTGCTGACCTGGCGCGAAGAGACCGGCAAAACCGCGTTCGAGAATGCGCCGCAGTTTGAAGGCAAAATCAGCGAGCAAGAGTACTTCGATCACGGCGTGCTGATGGTGGCGATGGTGAAAGCGGGCGTTGAGCTGGCGTTCGAAACCATGGTCGATGCCGGCATCATCGAAGAGTCGGCTTACTACGAGTCGTTGCACGAGCTGCCGCTGATCGCCAACACCATTGCGCGCAAACGTCTGTATGAAATGAACGTGGTTATCTCCGATACCGCAGAGTACGGCAACTACCTGTTCGCCAACGCGGCGGTGCCGCTGCTGAAGGACTTCATGACCACCCTGCAGGCGGGCGATTTGGGCAAAGCCGCGGCGGGTACGGCGGTGGACAACGCGCAGCTGCGCGACGTGAACGAAGCGGTGCGCAGCCACCCAATCGAAACCGTCGGTCGCAAACTGCGTGGCTACATGACCGACATGAAACGCATCGCCGTTGCGGGCTGATTTTCCGCAAGGTAAAGAACACAAAGCCGGCTGTGATGCCGGTTTTTTTATGCCTCCGGCGGCGCGAGCAGCTGCCGTTCAAGGCAGCGCCGGATCGCGTGTTTGGCGTTGGCGACCCCCAGCTTACGCACCGCATTGCCGATGTGAAACTTCACCGTACCGGTTTTGATCCCCAGGATCAGCGCGATCTCGTGGTAGGTTTTGCCCTGGCTGGCCCAGTAGAGGATTTCCCCTTCGCGCGGCGAGAGCCGGTCTGCCTGGCTCGCCTCGGCGCTGGCCAAGGCCAGAGCGTGCTGGTGGGTATCGACCAATACCATCTGCAGGCTGGCCCTCTCGTCTTCCATCAGCTGCCGCAGCTCGGCGTCATCGGCCGCCGTGGCGCTGATCGACAAGATCGCCAGGTTGTTGTCGTGATCGTGCAAAACAAAGCTGCAGCCGTGCACGATGTCGTATTCCCGCGCCTGGCTGAAGATCTTCCGGTAATGCCGATCCTCGGTGGTGACGGGGGTGTCGTGCCACATGAAGGGCGCGCAGCGACTATGGGCGGCGCGCACGACGGGATCGATGCGCTGATAGCGATTGGCGCTGTAGATGTCCAGCCATTCTTGCGGGTAGCTCGAGACCAGCAGATGGCGATCGGGACGGTGTTTGTTGAAGGTCAAATAAGCGTATTTGAATTGGCTGAAGGCGTGCAGTCGGCCGTCAAGATGCAGTCTTGCGGCGACGGCGTTGGCGAATGCGACGGCCATCGGTAACCTCCCTGTCGTTCGGCGGCTCAGCCCGACCTGCACCAAAGTCCAGCTAGTCAGTGCGGCGGATTGAAATTTATACTCGGCTAATAAATTCAAAAAGGCGGCAATGCCAAGACCCGAGCTTAGCAGCTCTGGGCGGAAATAAGCCAACGCCAGGGAAATTCTTTCAATCATCCTCTGATCAATGTTTCTGGGAACTATTGTGCGTGCGGCGGGGTAACCTCGCCGCCGCCTTATTGGCTATGCGGGCATTGCCGTTGCGGGAATGATGGCGCCGCGATGTTGGATCACCGTCGCGGCAAGCCGATGGCCGCGCTGCGCCGCCCGCTGGGCGCTGCCGCCGCTCAGGCGTTCCGCCAGATAACCGGCGCTGAAAGAGTCGCCCGCGGCGGTGGTATCCACTACGCGCTCCGGCGGCAGCGCGATCGCCGGTACCTCAAGTCGCTCTCCCCCCACGCTGAACACCAAACAGGCATCCGCGCCGCGTTTGATAACGATCTCGCCGACGCCGAGCGCCTGCGTGCGTGCCACCACCTGTTCAACCGGCTGCGTGCCCCACAGCAACGCTTCGTCATCCAGCGTCAGGAAAGCGATGTCGGTGCAGGCCAGCACCTCGCGGTAGGCTAGCTGCGTTTCCTCACGGCTTTGCCACAGGCGCGGGCGGTAGTTGTTGTCGAAGATAACCTGGCCGCCGTTGGCGCGGCAGCGGCGCAGCAGCGCCAGCAGCTTCGTGCGGTCGGCAGGCGCGAGGATCGCCAGGCTAATGCCGCTGAGATACAGATAATCGAACTGCGCCAGCCGGGCGCACAGAACCTCGGCCTGGGGGCCCGCAAGCCAATACCGGGCGGCGGCGTCGTTGCGCCAGTAGTAGAAGGTGCGTTCGCCGGCGGCGTCGGTTTCGATCACGTACAGGCCCGGCAGTTTGTTTTCCAACTGCTGAATCAGCCCGGTTTCGATCTTCTCCTGCCGCCAGGTCTGCAGCATTTCGCCGCTGAAGCTGTCGGTGCCGAGCGCGGTGACGTAATGCACCTGCAGCGCCTGTTCCGGCATTTGGCGGGCGAGGTAGACGGCGGTGTTGAGGGTATCGCCGCCAAAGCCGCGCGTCAGCTGCGCGCCCTGCTGCGACAGCTCGATCATGCATTCGCCGATCACGGCGAGATTTCGAATAGTCATCGTCAATAAGCCCTGGCTAAAGAAGAAGCAACAACCGCCAGTCTCCACGCAAGGCGGTGAGGGAGTCAATAAATTAAAACAGTGTTTTAATTTTTTATGATCGCGATCGGCCCATGCCAACAGGGCGAAGAGGAAAGCGCGCGGCAATTCATGCTTAAAGTTTTACGCGGCGCGGCCGATAAGCTGGGTAAAGAAACAGCGGCAGCGCTCTCACTTCCCCGCCACGGCGATAGTACCGATGATAACCAACCTGATCTCGGGTCTGCTGGCGCCCTGTTTTGCCCTCTATGCCTGCGCCAAATCGCGGCGCTACTGGCGGCAATGCCGGCGCTTGTATACCTTCCAGCCGATTTATCGCACCAGCGGCACGCTGCTGGCGGTGGAACTGCTGACGGCGGTATATCACCCGAATGAGCCGGACAAGCGGCAATCCCCGGAACAGTATTTCGCCTCGCTCGGCGTCGCCCAGCGTTTGCGGGTGATCCAGGAACAGCTGGCGCTGTTGCAGCGCTGGCAAGCATTGTTCATTCGCCACGCGGTGATGGTGTCGGTCAATATCGACGGCATCGCGCTGCAAGCGTTGCAGCGTCATAGCGAGCTGCAACGCCAGATCGCCGAGATGCCCTATCTGCGCTTCGAGCTGGTGGAGCACGCCGAAACGGCGTCAAACCACCCGTTGCAGCAGATCGTCGGCGGCGAACGGCTGTGGCTGGACGATTTCGGCAGCGGGCTGGCCAACTTCTCCGCCGTCGGCGCCTGGCGCTATCAATACATCAAGGTGGCGCGCGAGTTGTTCACCTTGCTCAAACAGTCGGAAGAGGGCGTACAGCTGCTCGGCACCCTGATCAAGATGATGAACCAGCACAGCGACGGGGTGATCGTCGAAGGCGTGGAAACCGAGCAGGAGTGGCGGCTGGTGCAGCGTTCCGGCGCGCTGGCCGCGCAGGGTTACTATCTTTCCCGCCCGGCGTGCTTTGAAACTCTGCACAGCGTACCGACGCTGTTCGCCACGCCTGGCGCGCCGGCGTGAACTCCGGCCTATCCTCAGCTAGGCTTAAACGGGGCTGCCCATTCCTTTTCCGTTCATTCGGCAGCCCGGTTTATGTGCTGAGGGAGCCCTATGACAAGAACAGGAAAGGTTTTCAGCTGGCTGGGCGGCATTGTGCTGCTGGCGATCGCCGCGCTGGCGATCTTCATCGCTACCTTCGACTGGAATCGACTCAAGCCCACCATCAACGACAAAGTGTCGGCCGAACTGCGGCGGCCGTTCGCCATCCGCGGCGATCTGGGCGTCGACTGGTCGCGTAACCCGGATGAGGGCGGCTGGCGTGCCTGGGTACCCTGGCCGCATATTCACGCCGAAGACGTGTGGCTAGGTAACCCAAAAAACATGCCCGGCGACAGCATGGCGACGCTACAGCGCGTCGACGCCAGCATCGCACCGCTGGCGCTGCTGAGGAAAGAACTGCTGATCCCGCGCATCTGGCTCAAGCAGCCGAATGCGTCGTTGGAACGCCTGGCCAACGGCGACAACAACTGGACGTTCGATCTGGCTGCTGGTCAGGATCCGCAGCAACCGCCTTCCGACTGGTCGTTCACCGTTCACGACATCGTGTTCGACAAGGGGCAAATCGCCTTTAAAGATGTCACCCTGAAGGCGGATTTTCGCGCCGTCGTCGATCCGCTCGGCAAACCGCTGCCGTTCAGTGAAGTGACCGGCAAACAGAGCGGCGGCAAGGCCGCTACCCCCGACTATGTTTTCGGTTGGCAGGTAAAGGGTAAATATAACGGCGAACCGCTGAGCGGCAGCGGCAAGATTGGTGGCATGCTGTCACTGCAGAGCGCCGATCTACCGTTCCCGCTGCAGGCCGACGTGCGCTCCGGCAGCTCCCGGGTTGCGGTGGCGGGCACCTTGTCCGATCCGCTGAACCTCGGTGGCTTGGACGTGCAGCTGAAATTTTCCGGCGAAAGCCTGGGTGACCTCTATGGCCTGACCGGTGTGCTGCTGCCGAACACGCCGCCGTATGCGACCGATGGCCATCTGATAGCCCGCCTGCATCAGCCGGGCGGCGCCGTGTTCGAATATCAGAAGTTCGACGGCAAAATCGGCGACAGCGACATTCACGGCGACTTGAAATACGTTGCCGGTAAGCCGCGGCCGACGCTGAGCGGCGCGGTGAGTTCCCGGCAGCTGAGGTTGGCGGATCTGGCGCCGTTGATCGGCGCGGATTCCAACGCCGCCAAAGCCGGGCGCGGCGAAAAAAGCCGCCAGCCGGCGGATAAGGTACTGCCGGTCGCACAGTTCGATACGCAAAGCTGGCGCAAGATGGATGCGGACGTGAAGTTTGCCGCCGCGCACATCGAACGCGGCAGCGATTTACCGCTGAGCGATCTGGCCACGCACCTGAAGCTGAACGATGGCGAGTTGCGTCTGGATCCGCTGCGCTTCGGCATGGCGGGCGGCAGCCTGAACGCCGTGGTGCGTCTCGACGGCGGCAAAAAGCCGATGCGCGGCCAGGTGGATATGCACGCGCGCAAACTCCAGCTCAAACAGCTGTTGCCGAACGTAGCGGCGATGAAGCGCAGCCTTGGGCAAATGAACGGCGACGCCAGGCTGACGGGCAGCGGCAATTCGGTGGCCGAGCTGCTGGCGACCAGCAACGGCGACCTGCGCCTGTTGATCAATAACGGGGTGATCAGCCGTAGCCTGATGGAGATCCTCGGCCTGAACGTCGGCAACTATCTGGTGGCGCAGCTGTTCGGCGACGACGTGGTGGGCATCAACTGCGCCGCGGCGGACGTCGGCATCCGCAGCGGCGTCGCCGCGCCGCGGCTGTTCGTGTTCGACACCGAGAACGCGGTGATCAACATCACCGGCAACACCAACCTCGCCACCGAACGGCTGGATTTGTCCATCGATCCGGAAAGCAAGGGGATGCGCGTGCTGACCCTGCGCTCGCCGCTGTATGTGAAAGGCACCTTCAAGCACCCCGACGCCGGGGTGAAAGCCGGACCGCTGATCGCGCGCGGCGCGGCGGCGGTGGCGTTGGGGGCGGTGCTGACGCCGGCGGTGGCGCTGCTGGCGCTGGTCTCGCCCAGTGAAGGCGGCGAGGAAAACCAGTGCGGGCAGATCCTGCGGGAGATGAAAGGCAAAAAGTAATCAGGCACGCGGCGGCGGTGAGAGTAGCCGGCAGTCGTGATCCTGGATCTCTTCCGCCGAGGCCAGGGTGAACGGCAGCAGGCTGCGCTCGGTCGCCAGCAGCAGGAAATCGCCGTCCGGCAGCGCGGTCATCGCCAGGCCGAAGCTGCCCATGCGCCCGTCGGCGCGCGGCAGGCCGGAAGCCAACAGACGGAAGGCGCCCTGTTGTTCCAGCTCGGCAGGGGTCACTCGCCGCCCCAGATAGTCATGCCCCAACAGGCCGCCGGGCAGCGGTTGCCATTGCTCGATAAAATCGGGGCCGATCTGCGCCAGCCGCTGTTTTACCGCCGGCAACAGGCAGGAGATATGAATATGCAGCTGGTTTTGCGTGCGGCCATATTCCGAGTTGATCGCCAGTGAAATATCGCCGTCGTCGATCGGTTTGCCATAGCGTTCCGCCATCACGTGGCGCGCGCGCCAGGCCTGGGTGAAGAAATTCGGCGTGGCGGCGTCCAGCACCGCCGGGCTTTCTATCCCGGTGATTTTGGCGCTGGGCATCAGCAGGTATTGCAGCGGCCCGTTGCGATCTTTAAACACCACGAAGCCGGCAGGCACATCCACCTGCGCGCAGGGCGCCGGGTTGTCATGCGCCTGCTGATTGGGCAGACATTGCTGACTGACGATGCGCCACAGCGCATCGGGATGGTCGGGCTTCAACCCGTAATAGAGCGCGATGGCGAGAGCCGCCAGCAGCGCAACGCAGACAAATACCCCACGACGCAGAGACATCGGCCAATCCTGTTACCGAGATAAACGTCCAGCATAGCCCGGTTTTATGACAGGAAACGAACAACGCGTGCGGCCCCCCACAGTGGGGGGCCGTAGGGGGTTACAGCGACTGGTGGCGGGTTTCTTTCATCAGCAGCAGGGCCAGCAGCGTCAGCCCGGCCATCGCCGCCAGGTACATGCCGACGTAGAACAGCCCATAGTGGGCCGCCAGCCAGGTGGCGATATAAGGCGCCACGGAGGCGCCGAGAATAGACGCGACGTTGTAGGAGAACGATGCGCCGGTATAGCGCACTTCGGTCGGGAACAGCTCCGGCAGCAGCGCGCCCATGGGGCCAAAGGTCAGCCCCATGATGCTCAGGCCGCACAGCAGGAAGCCCATCACCAGCGCCTGGTTACCGGAACCCAGCAGGGTCGGGAACAGGAACGCGAAGCCGATCATCAGCAGGGTAATGGCGATCATGGTCTTGCGGCGGCCGAACGCGTCCGCCAGCAGGCCGGCGATCGGTACCATCACGCCGAAACCGATCACCGCCACCATCAGCATCCACAGGAAGCTGTTGCGGGAGTAGCCGAGCCCCAACGGCTGCGGCGTGGTGCCGTAGGTCATCGAATACACCGTCATCAGATAAAACAGCGTGTAGGTCGCCAGCATGATGAAAGTGCCGAGGATGGTCGCTTTCAGATGCTTGCTCAGCAGCGTGCCGAGCGGCACTTTCACCTGTTTGCCGGCCTTGGCCACTTTGGCGAACACCGGCGTTTCATGCAGCGACACCCGAACGTACAGGCCAATCAGCACCAGCGCGGCAGAGAGGATGAACGGCACGCGCCAGCCCCATTCCATAAACTGCTGGTCGCTCAGCAGCCAGGAGAGCAGCAGGAAGGTGCCGTTGGCGAAGAAGAAGCCGATCGGCGCGCCCAACTGGGGGAAGGAGCCGTACAGCGCGCGCTTTTTGGCCGGTGCGTTCTCCGTCGCCAGCAGGGCGGCGCCGCCCCATTCGCCGCCCAGCCCCAGGCCTTGCCCGAAGCGCGCCAGCGCCAGCAGGATAGGGGCGAAGATGCCAATGGTTTCATAGCTCGGCAGCAGGCCGATCAGCACGGTGGAAATCCCCATGGTCAGCAGCGAGGCGACCAGCGTGACCTTGCGCCCCACGCGATCGCCAAAGTGGCCGAACAGCGCAGAGCCGATAGGGCGCGCGACAAAGGCGACGGCGAAGGTGGCCAGCGATTGCAGCGTCGCGGTGGTCGGGTCGCCCTGTGGGAAGAAGATATGTGGAAACACGATCACCGCGGCGGTGGCATAGATGTAGAAGTCGAAGAACTCGATGGCGGTGCCGACCAGCGAGGCGACGATGACTTTCCCGCGGGAGTTCACCGGTGTGGACGCGTCGTCGGCGTCGAGTGGGGGTGCGATGGTGGCTTGCATAATATTTCTTATTGTTGGAAGGGGTAAAAATCCATCTTAGTGACAGCATTCTGCCTTTTCAACGCGGGAACTTTGGACAATGGCCCCACTAACCGGTTAAAAAGACTAATGTTTTATCTGGCTTGTTTTCTGCAGCGTTAAACGTTGAGAAAGGGCTTTCGTGCAGAGGGAATGGCTGTAAAAGCGGCAAAGAAAAGTGAGTGGGCAGTTTGTTATGCTGGTTTTTCGGATCACAAGCCGCGTTATTTAGACGTATTGACTGGTTTTTTAGTTGGTATGTAGAGGAAAGTGCCGGTGTGTGCGATAACACCGGCACGATCGCATGGCTTCAGCGCGCCGGAGGTTCGCGTTCCGGCAACGCTTTGTCGCCTTTGTAGTCGGCGGTGGCGATCCAGGCGGCGCAAAACAGCGTCAAACGGGCGAAGAAGTAGAAGAACGCCATCAGCCCGATCACCGATCCGAAGGCCGCGCCGGAAGGCGACTTCGCCACCTGCGGCAGCGTCATGGTCATCACGAACTTGATCACCTCAAAGCCGATGGCGGCGAGCAAGGTGCCGCGCAGCAGCGCTTTTTTCTTCGGTTTGTGGCGCGGCAGCATCCAGAAAATCCACAGGAACAGCAGATAGTTGGCGAAAATCGAGATCGACAGCGCGATCAGCGTCAGCGCCGGCCGCAGCCATTCGATGCCGCCCAGCCCCAGCGCATTGACGATCGCCGCCTGCGCCGACCCGGCGACCGAGGTCAGCGACAGCGTAATGATCAGCGCGACCACCAGGCCGGTCAGCGAGATGAAGTCGCGGGTGTATTTGAAGTAGATTTTCTCCTGATCCTGCGGATTGCGCTCCCAGACATCGCGCGACTGCGCGCGGATCGCCTCGCGCAGGTTGCCCATCCAGCTGATGCCGGAATAGAGCGCCAGCGCCAGGCCGGTCAATCCCACGGTGGTGCGCTGTTGAATGGCGGTGTTGACGGTGTTCTTCAGCGTGCTGGCCAGCGTCGGATCGCTGATGCTGCCGACGATGCGGTTGATCAAACGGGCCAGCAGATCCGGGTTGGAGGCCAGCACGAAGCCGGCGGCGGCAAACGACACCATCAGGACCGGGATCAGCGAGAGGAATGAAAAATAGGTAATCGCGGCGCCGAACTGGCTACCCAGCCGATCGTTAAAGCGTTCGGCGGCGCGCAGCAGGTGCGCCACGCTTGGCCAGGCTTTGATGCGTTCAATCAGACGTGAAAAACCACCGATGCGGCGGTCGAGGGTCTCATGGCCGGTCTTGATGGCGATAAGCGGCTTCGGCGGCGTGTCTTGTGCGGGCTGGTGGCGTTCCTGGTCTGGTCCTGTAGGCATTACTTCACGATTTCCTTAACGTTAAACGGCATGTTTCAGCGTTGATTATAGCCAAAGCCCCGCAGCGTTTTGAACGCCGGGGCGGCAAACGGTCATTTTCCGAGCTTAGCGCGTTAGCGCCCGGCATGAAATGCCGGGGAGGGGCCGATAGGTAAAATTCCTATGAAAACCCCGTGGCGCCTCGGTTTTTTTCACTTCCCTACCTCCAATTTTTATCTGTTTCGTCGGCGAGAAAGCGTTTACTCATGATGTGGCGTCGCGCTTTTGCTGCCCGCCGCTCCGCTGCAGCCGTAGGGGCTGGAACGGTCTCATCCGTCATCAACAGAAAAACTGGAAGGTCTTATGAAATTGCTTAATCACCCCACCTGTCGTCCGTTTACCGAAGCGGGCAATTTGTCGCAGCTGTCCGCCTACTATGAAGAGGGGCGACACATCATGTGGATGTTGCTGCGCGCTGCGCCGCGCCCCTGCTTTAACCAGGCGCTGATCGAAGACATCATGACGCTGGCGCAGGCGGCGAAGGAGTCTTCGCTGCGGTTCGATTTCTGGGTCACCGGCTCGCTGGTGCCGAACATGTTCAACGTCGGCGGCGATCTGCAGTTCTTCGCCGAAGCGATCAAAAACCGCAAGCGCGAGGCGATGATGGCCTACGCGCGCGCCTGCATCGACTGCGTACATGCGGCGGCGCGCGGTTTCGACACCGGCGCGGTCAGCATTGCGATGGTCGAAGGCAGCGCGCTGGGCGGCGGTTTTGAAGCGGCGCTGGCGCACCATTTCGTGCTGGCGCAGAACAACGCGCGCATGGGGTTTCCGGAGATCGCGTTCAACCTGTTTCCCGGTATGGGCGGTTACTCGCTGGTGGCGCGCAAGGCGGGCATGCGCTTGGCCGAGGAGCTGATTTGGGGCGGCGAGTCGCACACCGCAGAGTGGTTCGAGAGCCGAGGGCTGGTAGACCAGCTGTTCCAGCCCGGCGACGCCTATATGGCGACGCGCACCTTCATCGATACCATCCGGCCGAAGCTCAACGGCATGCGCGCCATGCTGCGGGCGCGCCAGCGCGTGTTGCAGCTGACGCGTTCCGAGCTGATGGACATTACCGAAGACTGGGTGCACTCGGCCTTTACCATTGAGGAAAAAGACCGCGCCTACATCGAGCGGCTGGTGATGTTGCAGGATCGCCATACCCTGAACCTGCGTCGTGCCGGCTAACGTTAACGCGCCCGCCTCACGCGGAGGGTGAGTGCGGGCGGTAGGACTGCAGCCAATGCTCCAGCTGTTCCGGGAGCATTGGCCGCGCAAACAGAAAGCCCTGTTTTTCGTCCACGCCGACCTCGTCGAGGAAGTGGTTTTCGCTCTCGGTCTCCACCCCTTCGGCGATCACCCGGAACGCCAACGCCTCCGCCGCCGCAACGATCGCGCGCACCAACGATTGCGATACCGGGTTGAAATTCACCCCGCGCACGAAGCTTTTATCCAGCTTGATGGCGTCCAGCGGAATACGCGCCAGCTGCGCCAGCGACGAATAGCCGGTGCCGAAGTCGTCGAGATGCACCTGCGCGCCCAGTTCGCGCAGCCGGGTGATCAGCGCGCGTGCGCGATTCTCGTCTTCAATCAGGCTGCTTTCGGTCAACTCGAAGTCCAACAGACAAGGGGCCATGCGGTGACGGCGCAGCACCCCGAGCAGGTCGTTGACGATGCTGTCGTCGGCCAGCTGCCGGGCGGAGAGGTTGACCGCCACCCGCAGATTCAATCCCTGCTCTTGCCACTGCGCCGCCTGGCCGGCGGCGGTCTGCAATACCCATTGCCCCAGCGGGCCGATCAGTCCGGACTCCTCGGCGTAGGAGATGAACTGCAGCGGCGGGATCAGGCCGCGCTCCGGGGAATCCCAGCGCACCAGCGCTTCCACGCTGTGCACTTCACCGCTGCGCGCGTCGATTTTCGGCTGGTAATACAGCACCAGCTGATTTTGCTCCAGGCCTTTGCGCAGATTGGTGTCCAGCCACATGTATTCGGCGACGCGCTTGTTCATCTCCGGCGAGAAGACGGTATAGGTGCGTTTGCCGTGCTCCTTGGCGACGTACATGGCGGTATCGGCGCTGCGGATCAGGCTGTCGAGATCGTTGCCGTGCTCCGGGCACAGCGCGATGCCGATCGAACAGCCGGTATACACCTCAATCAGGCCGATACGGAAAGGGGTTTTCAGCCTGTCGATGATGCGCTGCGCCAGCGTTTGCAGGCGCTCGCGATCGGTTTGCGGCGCCAGCACCAAGAATTCGTCGCCGCCGAGGCGGGCGAGCACCTGGTCCGGGCTCAGGCAGCCGAGGATCGCCAGCGCGACCTCGACCAGCAGCCGATCGCCGAACATATGGCCGTAGGCGTCGTTGACCTTCTTGAAGTTGTCGAGATCGAGGTAGACCAGGCCGAAACTCTCTTCGCCGCGCGTGGCGATGGCGTGATTGATCTTGTCCTGGATCGCGTTACGGTTCGGTAGGCCGGTGATGAGATCGGTGTTGGCCAGCACCCGCAGCCGCTCCTGCGCACGGCGTTCTTCGGTGATGTCGGTACCGGAGCAGATAAGATACACCTCGTTCTTGCCGCTGCCGCTGTGCACGAACTTATTGCGGAACAGGAACAGCCGTTCGCCCTTGACCGTTTTTACCCAGCGTTCCACCTCATAGGACGAACCGTTGCGGAAGAAGCCGGCGATGTTGCGCCGCGAAGCGGCGGCTTCTTCCGGGCTCATAAACAGCTGAAAAACGTTTTTGCCGATCACTTCGTGTTCGCGTAGCCCGGTGTACTCCTCGCTCAGCCGGTTGAAGCGTTGGATGCGGCCGTGCTGATCGACGATCACGATCACCGAGTTGGCTTCGGACACCACCTGCTCGGCGAAGGAGAGGCCGTGCACCAGATCGCGCGCCACGGATAGGGTGTCGCTGAAGGCGGAAGCGGTGCCCGCCCATTCGAGGTTATTGACGCGGCGCCCCACCAGATGCAGATGCAGCGGCTCTCCGGCGAGCGTAATGGTCAGTTCAAGGCTGGCGGTGACGCCGGTCAGGCGGCGGATTTTCGCCGCTTCCATGGCGCTGAGCGCCACCGCGACGTGGGCTTTGCCCTTAACGGCGGACAGCTCCAGGGCATTGCTGTCAAACGCCAGCCGCCAGTGGGGGCTTTGGGTGCCGAAGTGGGCGTTAAGAAGCTCAGGGCCTTGGTCTGCGGGCATGATGATTCCTCAAAAGAGCACGGGCGGCCGGTCAGCACAGCTCCGGGGCAGCCTGTTGGCCCGAAAGTGGTCGCCGTGCGCATCTGTGCATCATATAACAGGTTTTCACAGGCGAGGCGGGTGATGGAAACTATTATATAAGCAATGATTAGTTTTGCGGTGTAAACGTCACCCGGCGGCCGGTTGTCTTAAAGTGTAGGAGAACATCGGATCCTGTGATGTTTGTACCGACCTCCCCGCTATCGGAAAACGGTTGATGCAAGGTTGCCGTGGAGGCGAGTAAATTATAGCGGTGAGGGGAAAGCGGAAAAATAACTCCACCGGGGGGATTTTTACCGGGAAATTAAAATTTCCATCAAATAAACGCCATCTTCATAGTTTTCTCATAATTGGTGAATAAATCCGAGACGGGTTTTAAAAAGTTTACACACCCTCGCATTACTTGAATTTTATCAGCCTATTATTATCTCCGACGACGAATGAGCCTGTTAACGTACAGCGCTCCTGATGAAGAAAAACTTTTAAGGAAATGATTATGCGTAAATTGACGGCTTTATTTATTGCTTCCACGCTGGCTCTGGGGTCTGCTTCCGCGGCGTTCGCTGCAGACACGACGGCACCGGCACCGGATGCGGCGCCGATGAAAATGATGCATCACAAGGGTGAAGGCAAAGGCGGCCCGTTCGCTGGGCTGAACCTGACCGAACAGCAGCGCCAGCAGATGCGCGATATCATGAAAGAGTCGCACCAGAAGCGCGGGCCGGGCATGAAAGAGGAACGCCAGGCGCTGCATAATCTGGTGGCTTCCGACAGCTTTGACGAAGCGAAGGCGAAAGCGCAAATTGACGCGATGGGCAAAGCGCAATCCGAACGCATGCTGGAACGCGCCAAAGCGGAAAATAAAATGTATAACCTGCTGACTCCTGAGCAGAAAAAACAATACAATGAGAATTATCAGAAACGCGAGCAAAAGATGATGGACCATATGAATAAAATGAAGGAGCAGATGTCCTCCGGTCAGTAATATCCGCTCGCGGTGAATAAAAAAGGGCCAGACTATTTGTCTGGCCTTTTTTATTTGGCGTTATCACCGGCAGGTTCTGCAGTGAGTGATAATCATTCCCCGCCGACAATGTGCCGGAACTGTTCGGCAACGGCCTGTGCAAAGCGCGGGTCGTTAATATGATAAGGCGTTTTTATCAGCCGGCGTTTGTCGGTGGCGTATACCGTCTCCTCCAGCGCTTGCGTAAAGGCGGCCAGCGCCGCCGGATCCCAGAACGGTTGCCCCGGCGCATCCAGAGCCGATACGCCCCCTGCCGGGATCACGAAGCGCACTTCGCCCGTACAGGCGTTGATTTTTTCGCCCATCCAACGTCCGATTAACGCGCTTTCCCGCGCGCTGGTGCGCACCAGCGTCACTTGCGGATTGTGATGGTGGCGCAGGCGGTTGGCGTAGCGAGCCGGCACCGTATTCGGCGCGCCGAAGTTGATCATGTCGATCGCGCCGCAGGAGAGCACGCAAGGGATGCCGGTACGCGCGATGGCCCCGAAACGATCTGCATTGCAGGGCAGCACACCGCCAAACAGGTAATCGGCCACTTCGGTGGTGGTCAAGTCGATGGCGCCGTGCAGTTGGCGGCTATCGATCAGTTTTTCCAGCGCTCTGCCGCCGCTGCCGGTGGCGTGAAACGTCAGGCAATCCCATTGCGGCTCAAGGTCGGCAACCAGCGCCTGAATGCAGGGCGTGGTGACGCCAAACATCGTCAGGCCAATCGCGGGCTTGTCGTCGGGATAGTCGATGGCGGCGAAGCGTACTGCCCCGGCTATCTGGCGCGCCGCGTTGCCGAGCACCCGTCGCGAGATGCGGTTCAGACCGGCGAGATCGGTGACCGAATACAGCATGTTGATGTCACTGGCGCCGACATAGGCGGAAACGTCACCCGCCGCCATGCTTGAGACCATTATTTTCGGCAGGCCGATCGGCAGCTGCTGCATGGCCGGCGTGATGATGGCGGTGCCACCGGAGCCCCCCAGGCCAAGCAGGGCGGCAATATCGCGGCGCGTCAGGATAAAGCGTTCGAAAGCCGTCGCCATGGCGGCGATCGCCTGGCCGCGGCTGGCGCAGAAGACCGCGCCGGCGCCTGCCGGATGGTGGCGGGCAACGTCCTCTGGGCTGATATCG
Source organism: Serratia sp. HMSC15F11 (assembly GCF_001808215.1). Lineage (NCBI taxonomy): Bacteria > Pseudomonadati > Pseudomonadota > Gammaproteobacteria > Enterobacterales > Yersiniaceae > Serratia > Serratia sp. HMSC15F11. The sequence continues at coordinate 2,989 of NZ_KV792470.1, read as the reverse complement.
GCGGGGGAATCAAACGGCAGGCTACGGGTGGAGAGATCGACGGTTCGCGTAGGTAAATTCAGGGCAGCGAGCAGCCGCCGTACGTACTCCAACTCTTGTCCTTTGGTATCTGCTGTGGTAGCAATATAGACAAAATTTGAAGTATCAATCATGGGGATTTCCCGAGTGTTTCTAGTTTTTATTTATAAATTATGATGTTATATTTTTAGTGGAACCCTGGTGCTGGCTATTAAGTTAAAGTAATTAATGTATTTATATAATGAGACGGCCGTATCATTTTTGCAAGGGTTAGGCGATGCAAAATGGGACTTCTGTCTCATTTTTGAGCTTTTCAACGTGGCCGGCGCTTTGCCGGCAACCGGCCAACAGAGGCATCGTCCCCGGTTGTGCTAGCGTGTGCAGATGCATGAGGTTTATGTGCCGATAGATGCTTTTCCCGTCCCTCTCGATCCTTCTCTGACCTCTGCCCGGGCAAAAACCTACCGTTTGTTGCTGGCCAGCGCGATGGCGCTGTATGACGAAGGCGCGTTTCCTTCGATCACCGAACTGGCGGCGCATGCACAGGTATCGCGTGCGACGGCCTACCGTTACTTTCCGACCCAAAGTGCGCTGATTAGCGCCGTGGTGGCGGAAAGCCTGGGTCCAATCCTGGAATGGCGCCCGCAAGACGATGATGCTTTGAAGCGTATTCAGCAATTACTGAGCTTCGCCTATCCTCAGATGGAGCGGCATGAGGGGGCGCTGCGCGCGGCGTTGCAGCTCTCTTTACAGCAGTGGGCGAACGCGACGCCGGGCGAAAAATTCGTGCGCGGCAACCGCAAGCGTCTGCTGGCGCTGGCGGTAGAACCGTTGCAGGGCAAACTGCCGTCGGACTCTCTGCAGAGAGTGATTCATGCTTTCTCGCTGATTTACGGCTCGGAAGTGTTTCTGGTGTTGAAAGATATCTGGGGCCTGGAGCTGGATAATATTCAGGACGTCACGCAATGGATGGCCAAAGCCATCCTTCGTCAGGCGGAAGAAGACGCGATGAACAGCAAAAAAACATCAGCAGGATAATCCAATTTTTGCCGATGGCTGAGTGAAAATCCAGCATAATTCACTGAGTGAATATTGGCAAAATTTATAATTAAAAGTGATAAAAGACGCCTGTTAATCACTTTTCAGGCGTTCTGCTTGTTTGTTATTTACTGAATTATATTCTTATTTATCATAATAATAATATTTTTTCTCTCACCTCATACCGCGACTTCGGCGCTGGGAGATGTCATTGCCATTTCTTATCCTCCTTCGCCTGATTCACCCCTGAAACTTTCTCTCCTCCCTCCTAATTGCCAGATGACACATTAAGCGCACTTGAGATTGTTGTGCTTTATTTATTTGGTGTTACCAAACTGTTACACAAAAATCTTATAAAACATTTGCAAACAACAACGGACGGTATCTGGGATGGAGAAGAAACTTAGAGGAGTCAAATCCGCTCGGGCGGCCTTCGGCTGGCCTGAAATCGGAGTTCATCGCGCACAATGGAGCGCGATGCTGATCTGCCTGACGGCGATCGGCGGGGCGCAGGCCGCCACCTATATAGAGAACGGCAAAGCGGGCGATCCGGCCAGCTGGCGCAGCAGCGAGTTCAACGCGGAATGGGGGCTAGGGGCGATCCACGCCGACCAAGCCTACGCCGCCGGTTATACCGGCAAAGGCATCAAACTCGGCATTTTCGATCAGCCGGTCTACGCCAAGCATCCCGAGTTTTCCGGTCCTGATAAGGTGATCAATCTGGTTACCCATGGCATCCGCGAATACACCGACCCCTATATTCCGGTGAAAAAAGGCGATGACTTCCGCTATGACGGTACGCCAAGCACCGACTCCAGCGGCAAATTAGGGTCGCACGGTACCCATGTGGGCGGTATCGCTGCCGGCAGCCGTGACGGTGGCGCCATGCACGGGGTGGCGTTCAACGCGCAGATCATCAGCGCCGAAAACGGCGACCCCGGCCCGGAAGACGGCATTGTGCTCGGCAACGATGGTGCGGTTTATCAGGCCGGTTGGAATAAGCTGGTGGCCAGCGGCGCGCGCATCATCAACAACAGCTGGGGTATCGGTATCACCGAAAAATTCGATAAAGGCGGTTATGACCCGGCTTATCCACACTTCACGGTGAACGACGCGCAAAAGCAGTTCGATCAGATCAAACAGATCCTCGGCACCAAGCCTGGCGGCGCCTATCAGGGCGCGATCGACGCGGCGCGCAGCGGCGTGGTCACCATCTTCGCCGCCGGTAACGATTACAACCTGAACAACCCGGACGCCATGGCCGGCCTGGCCTATTTTGTGCCGGATATCGCGCCGCACTGGCTGTCGGTCGCCAGCTTGCAAGATCCCACCAATAGCGGTGATTACAGCATCAGCACCTTCTCTTCCCGCTGCGGCTATACCGCTAGCTTCTGCGTCTCTGCGCCGGGTACCCGGGTGTACAGCTCGGTGATCGCGGGCACCGGTGTGGACGACCTTACGACCGGCTATGCCAATAAAAGCGGCACCTCGATGGCGGCGCCGCACGTGGCCGGCAGCGTTGCGGTGCTGATGGAGCGTTTCCCGTATCTGAATGGCGCACAGGTGGCGGACGTGCTGAAAACCACCGCCACCGACATGGGCGCGCCGGGCATCGACGCACTCTACGGCTGGGGAATGATCAACCTGGGCAAGGCCATCAACGGCCCAGGCATGCTGGTTACCGAACAGGACATTCCCGAAGAGTTTCGCGTCAACGGCGCTTACGGTTCACCACAGTTCGTGGTGGATCTGCCGGGCGTCGGTGCGGTGCTGGACAAGGGTAAACCGACCGAGCGCGTCTGCAGCAGCGATCTTTGCGGCCTGGACTTTTGGAGCAACGACATCTCCGGCCACGGCGGCCTGACCAAGCAGGGGATCGGCACGCTGGTGCTGACGGGCAACAACACCTATGCCGGCCCGACGCTGGTCAATC
>NZ_KV792469.1:0-1469 GCF_001808215.1 Serratia sp. HMSC15F11 | reverse complement strand
CGCACAAACGCCGTGTCCCCCCCAAAAACCCCCGCCATTTTCAGCGCGTGACGTTTCAATACAGGAGAGAAACCAACCGGAGCAGGACACCATGAAGAAATACACCACCGAGCAGAAAGCCCAGGCGCTCAGACTACTGGAGCAGGACGGCGCAACCGCAGCCACCGTCGCACGCACCATGGGGATCCCACCCCGCACCGTCAGAGATTGGGCGAAAGCCCGCACCGACGCACCCAGCAACGTCCTCAGCATCGAGGAGATGCGCGAACGCGCACAGCGAGCCGTCGAGGCCACCCCACAGGCAGCGATCCGACGCCTAAAAAACCACTTTGTACAGCGCCAGTTTGAGCTGCTACAGCGCCACGCCACCGACCTGCAAGCCCTCCGCACAGCTTCGCTACAGGCCATGCTGGAGAAGGACGCCACCATGGTCAAAGCGATCAGCGGCCTTATGACATCCCTACTCAAGACGCAGGAACGCGAGCGCGTCATCTACGAGATCAAGCCAGGCACCGAGGCCGACATCATGCGCGAGGGCATGAATCGCCAACAGAGCTGAAAACGGCGGGAAAACCGCCTTTTACCGCCGCTTTACCGCCGCAGAAAACCCGGGAGCCCGCGAAATACGCGGATCCGCACGTTAACGAGTTGTTACCGCTCGCGTGCGCGAGGGCAAGCCCTCACGCAGAACCAACAGACGACCACCCAGCGCGAGGCGAAAGCCTCGTGCCCTCAGCGCCACCCAAACCTCCGATCCCCCTCAGAACCACTACCACCGACCATCCCGGCACGACGAACCCATCCACCGATCTAATAAGACAAGCAAAGTGCATCCGGCAGGGTGCAGCTGCGGCGCGTCGATTCCAAGATGATCCACCCGTTCCACCCGATCCGGCATAGATTCATAAATAGTAAAAAAAACAACTAATTGTTCAATTAGTGAGCATTTACCCCCTATTTACCCAATTTATTCATTTTTTGTTTTTAATTAGAAAATAGGGTGGAACGGGTGGAACACAACAATGAAAGCCTTTAAACACGAGGCCTTAGCTGTTCCATCCACGGGCGGAACACGGGTGGAACGGGTGGAACACCCGGGTGGAACAGGTGGTACAAAAACGGCGTGATGATCCACCCGTGATCCACCCGGGTGGAACAATAAAAAAGGGGAGCATATAGCTCCCCTCTTACGGAAAAGTAACCCTTACACGACAGCTTGCGTTCGACGGAAGTAGCCACGAACTAACGCACCGTTTATGCGCTTCCTGCCAACCTCATAGCCCAATCGGGACATGATAGCCGCCATGCGCTGATGCTGCTTGTTGCTGGTATGGCCAATCATGAGCCCTACCTGAGAGAACAAGGCCTTCGTCGGCACGAAAGCAGTCGGGTCGCAGTCGTCAACGTCCAGCTTGAGCAGCTCGGCGATCTCGTCTTCCCACGGATCCTCGACGCGGAACTCGTCATGC
>NZ_KV792468.1:0-928 GCF_001808215.1 Serratia sp. HMSC15F11 | reverse complement strand
CCAGGTGTAGAGGCTGACCGCCGCCAGGTACTCGGGATCCCCTTGGCATTTGAAGCACCGCTCGAAGAAGTAACTGACGCGAGGTTTGCCGTCCCATTCCTGAGCCGTCAGCCAACGCTGGGCGCTGTCGAATTTGTTCTCATCGCAGACGTAGAACATGGCGTCGCGGGCATTGTCCTTGGTCACCTTCTCGAAGTCGGCAGCAGCGAGGCGCAGACGCAGCTCGGTAACTAGGTTGTCGGACAGCGGGTACCATTGCCCGTTCACGAACGCCCCCTCCTCCGCAAAGAACTCATCGAAAGCGAGCTGGATGCCGGTGACGGAATGGCAGCGCATAGCGGCGACAACGTTCTCAAGAGAGGACGAGTAGCGCCCCTTCCGGTAGTTGATCTCCAGCTCCACGGGAAACGCGGTAGTCGGGTATTTTTTTTGTAGAGACGGGCGTCCCACCTTGGCAGCGGCGATCGGCGTTACGTTGTCGGCAGCAGTGCCGGAATTTTCATCAATTTGTGACACGCAATTACTCCTTTAAAAACGTAGGAGTCGGCGTCAGGCGGGGGCTTACGAGGGAAATTCACACTTGCGCGATCTTATCGACGTGGTACACTTCTCTTTGAGTTTGAGGAGTACGCTGCGCAAGTGCTATTCTTCCTTCGAGAACGTCCCGCTAAGACGTGACTCGAATTAATCGGAGGAGTTACCAGCTCCCCCGGCAGAAAAAGGTGACCACCCAACAGGTCGCCTTTTTTTGTGCCCGAAGATCCCCAACCGGATCCGCAGACGCCAGATCAGCTTACCCGATCCCAACCCTCCACGCCACTTAGCGCCGCGCACTTATCGCGCTGTCGTGATCACGCCCAGCTCAATCTCTGCGCCGCCTCTGCTATTTATCCATGTACACAAACGGCACCCCGGCGACGCAAAGCCG
>NZ_KV792467.1:67481-142415 GCF_001808215.1 Serratia sp. HMSC15F11 | reverse complement strand
CGTCTGTCGTTTATGAGGATGAGTACCTCCGCCGATATGGCCGGCTTCGCTTTATGGCGTGCCTCAGTCTGCCGTCCTCGTGAAATATATTTATCCTTTACGCTTAATTAATTCACACTCCTTATTCCCATTAGGTTCTTATTTTCATATTTAAATAAATTCATGCTTGCCAAATAAAACCCGGTTGATAGCGCTCTTGTTTTCACGTTTTTTTTACCTATAGTCTGAATGGACAACGCGGGAACTCTTATTCCCGCCGCGTGGGAAATACCGTGATTATTTATTAACGTTAATCTTCGTGGATTATTGCGGGATCATTTTGCTCCGGCAATGCGTGGCGTCGATTAACTCTTTTATGTTTATCCTCTCGGAATAAAGGAATCAGTTATGCGCAAATTTAATAAACCGCTGTTGGCGCTGTTGATCGGCAGCACGCTGTGTTCCGCGGCGCAGGCCGCCGCACCGGGCAAACCGACCATCGCCTGGGGCAACACCAAGTTCGCTATCGTCGAAGTCGATCAGGCGGCCACCGCTTATAATAATCTGGTGAAGGTAAAAAATGCCGCCGACGTTTCGGTCTCCTGGAATTTATGGAATGGCGATACCGGCAAGACGGCAAAAATTTTATTAAATGGCAAAGAGGCGTGGAGCGGTCCTTCAACCGGATCTTCCGGCACGGCGAATTTTAAAGTGAATAAAGGTGGCCGTTATCAAATGCAGGTGGCGTTGTGCAATGCTGACGGCTGCACCGCCAGCGACGCCACCGAAATTGTGGTGGCCGACACCGACGGTAGCCATTTGGCGCCGTTGAAAGAGCCGCTGCTGGAAAAGAACAAACCTTATAAACAAAACTCCGGCAAAGTCGTCGGTTCTTATTTCGTCGAGTGGGGCGTTTACGGGCGCAATTTCACCGTCGACAAGATCCCGGCGCAAAACCTGACCCACCTGCTGTACGGCTTTATCCCGATCTGCGGCGGCAACGGCATCAACGACAGCCTGAAAGAGATCGAAGGCAGTTTCCAGGCATTGCAGCGCTCCTGTCAGGGCCGCGAGGACTTCAAAGTCTCGATCCACGATCCGTTTGCCGCGCTGCAAAAAGCGCAGAAGGGCGTCACCGCCTGGGATGACCCCTACAAGGGCAACTTCGGCCAGCTGATGGCGCTGAAGCAGGCGCGCCCTGACCTGAAAATCCTGCCGTCGATCGGCGGCTGGACGCTGTCTGACCCGTTCTTCTTCATGGGCGACAAGGTGAAGCGCGATCGTTTCGTCGGCTCGGTGAAAGAGTTCCTGCAGACCTGGAAGTTCTTCGACGGCGTGGATATCGACTGGGAGTTCCCGGGCGGCAAAGGCGCTAACCCGAACCTGGGCAGCCCGCAGGACGGGGAAACCTATGTGCTGTTGATGAAGGAGCTTCGGGCGATGCTGGATCAGCTGTCGGCGGAAACCGGCCGCAAGTATGAGCTGACCTCCGCCATCAGCGCCGGCAAGGACAAGATCGATAAGGTGGCTTACAACGTCGCGCAGAACTCGATGGATCACATCTTCCTGATGAGCTACGACTTCTACGGCGCCTTCGATCTGAAGAACCTGGGGCATCAGACCGCGCTGAATGCGCCGGCCTGGAAACCGGACACCGCCTACACCACGGTGAACGGCGTCAATGCGCTGCTGGCGCAGGGCGTCAAGCCGGGCAAGATCGTGGTCGGCACCGCCATGTATGGCCGCGGCTGGACCGGGGTGAACGGCTACCAGAACAATATTCCGTTTACCGGCACCGCCACCGGGCCGGTTAAAGGCACCTGGGAGAACGGCATCGTGGACTACCGCCAAATCGCCAGCCAGTTCATGAGCGGCGAGTGGCAGTACACCTACGACGCCACGGCGGAAGCGCCTTACGTGTTCAAGCCTTCCACCGGCGATCTGATCACCTTCGACGATGCCCGCTCGGTGCAGGCGAAAGGCAAGTACGTGCTGGATAAGCAGTTGGGCGGCCTGTTCTCCTGGGAGATCGATGCGGACAACGGCGATATTCTCAACAGCATGAACGCCAGCCTGGGCAACAGCGCCGGCGTTCAATAATCGGTTGCAGTGCGTTGCCGGGGGATATCCTTTCGCCCCCGGCTTTTTCACCGCCGAAAGTTTTTTTACGCCGCACAGATTGTGGCCCTCGCCGGCGCAAAACGCGGCCATCGGACTCACCCTTTTGGGTAATCCTTCAGCATTTCCTCCTGTCTTTAACGGCGATCACAAAAATAACCGTTCAGATATTCATCATTCAGCAACAAAGTTTTGGGGTTTTTTAACGGAGTTAAAAACCAGTAAGTTTGTGAGGGTCAGACCAATGCGCTAAAAATGACCGCTTAGCATAAATTTTCATGCTGGAACTGTTAACAAAAGGTTTTTTTTATGTTTGTTTGCTGTTTCTCACAGTCTGCGTAAATCCCCACTGGTTATATTGACGACACCCCAAACAGTTGGCAACTTGATAGCCTCAGGGGTAAGAGCGAGAGTTGTTTGAGTGAATTCCACGCGCTCAGACGTCCCCGCCGCGATGCGTTCCATCCGGCATTCTCTCCTCGTACGCCTTCTGCCTTCGGGCGCCGATCGCACAGGCCACGCAATAAAAAATACAGGTCTGGCGGCAATTACACACATCACATCACACAATGGAGCACTAACGATGACACGTTCCTTGGGTAAATCGGGGGTTCTGAAATTCGGCATTGGGCTGATCGCGCTGACCGTGGCGGCCAGCGTTCAGGCCAAGACGTTGGTTTACTGTTCTGAAGGTTCCCCGGAAGGGTTCAACCCGCAGCTGTTTACCTCCGGCACCACCTACGACGCCAGCTCGGTACCGATCTACAACCGCCTGGTCGAATTCAAAATCGGCACCACCGAACTGCAGCCGGGCCTGGCTGAGAAGTGGGACGTCAGCGAAGACGGCAAAACCTACACCTTCCACCTGCGCAAAGGCGTGAAGTGGCAGAGCAGCAAAGACTTTAAACCGACGCGCGACTTCAACGCCGACGACGTGGTGTTCTCCTTTGAACGCCAGTTGGATACGAACAACGCCTACCACAAAGTGTCCGGCGGCAGTTACGAATACTTTGAAGGCATGGACATGCCTAAGCTGATCGCCAAGATCGAAAAAGTAGACGACAACACCGTACGCTTCGTGCTGAACCGCCCGGAAGCGCCGTTCCTGGCCGATCTGGGCATGGACTTCGCCTCCATCCTGTCCGCCGAATACGCCGACGTCATGATGAAAGCCGGCACGCCGGAGAAAGTCGACCTGAACCCGATCGGCACCGGCCCGTTCCAGCTGCTGCAATACCAGAAAGACTCCAAGATCCTGTATAAGGCGTTTGACGGCTTCTGGGGTACCAAGCCGAAGATCGATCGTCTGGTGTTCTCCATCACGCCTGACGCCTCCGTGCGTTACGCCAAGCTGCAGAAAAACGAATGCCAGGTGATGCCGTTCCCGAACCCGGCCGATATCGCCCGCATGAAGCAGGACAAATCCATCAACCTGATGGAACAGCCGGGGCTGAACGTGGGTTACCTGTCGTTCAACACCGAGAAAAAACCGCTGGATAACGTGAAGGTGCGCCAGGCGTTGACCATGGCGGTCAACAAGCAGGCGATCATCGACGCGGTTTATCAGGGCGCGGGCCAGGCGGCCAAGAACCTGATCCCGCCGACCATGTGGGGCTATAACGACGCGGTGCAGGATTACGCTTACGATCCGGCCAAGGCGAAAGCACTGTTGAAAGAAGCGGGCATGGCCGACGGTTTCAGCATCGACCTGTGGGCGATGCCGGTACAGCGTCCTTACAACCCGAACGCGCGCCGCATGGCGGAAATGATCCAGGCCGACTGGGCCAAGATCGGCGTGAAAGCCAAAATCGTGACCTATGAGTGGGGTGAATACCTCAAGCGCGCCAAAGCGGGCGAGCACCAGACGGTGATGATGGGCTGGACCGGCGACAACGGGGATCCGGACAACTTCTTCGCCACGCTGTTCAGCTGCGCGGCGGCGAAAGACGGCTCCAACTACTCCCGCTGGTGCTACAAGCCGTTTGAAGATCTGATTCAACCGGCGCGCGCCGAGTCCAACCACGACAAGCGCATCGAACTGTACAAGCAGGCGCAGGTGGTGATGCACGATCAGGCTCCGGCGCTGATCGTCGCGCACTCCACCGTGTATGAGCCTGTGCGTAAGGAAGTGAAGGGCTACGTCGTGGATCCGCTCGGCAAACATCACTTCGAGAATGTCTCTGTAGACTGATTTCGACCGCTTTACCGGAGATGCACGAATGGACTTGCAGGGGCGCAACGGGTTTGCGCCCCTGCTGACCAGTCTCCGGCGTATGGCCGTCGAATCGTTCAAAGGCATGTGAGCGTTAATAAGCCTGGCGGACGATGAGCTGCCGGGCATTGATACAGAGAGTTCGGGATATGTTGCAGTTCATACTCCGACGTTTGGGGTTAGTTATCCCAACGTTTATCGGCATTACGTTGCTGACTTTTGCATTCGTCCATATGATCCCCGGCGACCCGGTGACCATCATGGCCGGGGAACGCGGTATCTCCGCCGAGCGCCACGCGCAGCTGATGGCGGAAATGGGGCTGGACAAGCCGCTCTATCAACAATATTTCTCCTACGTGTCCAACGTGCTGCACGGCGATCTGGGCACCTCGCTTAAAAGCCGCATCTCCGTCTGGAGCGAGTTCGTTCCGCGCTTTCAGGCCACGCTGGAGCTGGGCTTCTGCGCGATGCTTTTCGCGGTGCTGGTAGGCATCCCGGTTGGGGTGCTGGCGGCGGTCAAACGCGGCTCGGTCTTCGATCACACCGCGGTGGGCATCTCGCTGACCGGCTATTCGATGCCGATTTTCTGGTGGGGCATGATGCTGATCATGCTGGTGTCGGTGCAGCTTAACCTGACGCCGGTGTCGGGCCGCATCAGCGACACGGTCTTTCTCGACGACAGCCATCCGCTGACCGGCTTCATGCTGATAGACACTCTGATCTGGGGCGAGCCGGGCGACTTCGCCGATGCGGTGATGCACATGATCCTGCCGGCCATCGTGCTGGGCACCATCCCGCTGGCGGTGATCGTGCGCATGACCCGTTCCTCGATGCTGGAGGTGCTGGGCGAAGATTACATCCGCACCGCGCGCGCCAAGGGCGTGAGCCGCATGCGAGTGATCGTCGTTCACGCGCTGCGCAATGCGCTGCTGCCGGTGGTGACGGTGATCGGGCTGCAGGTCGGCACCATGCTGGCCGGCGCCATTCTGACTGAAACCATCTTCTCCTGGCCGGGACTGGGCCGCTGGCTGATCGATGCGCTGCAGCGCCGCGACTACCCGGTGGTGCAGGGCGGGGTATTGCTGGTCGCCTGCATGATCATTCTGGTTAACCTGCTGGTAGACGTGCTCTACGGCGTGGTCAACCCGCGTATTCGCCACAAGAAATAAGGGGCGCTCTCATGTCTCAAATCACTGAGTCTGCAGTTAAAGGTGCGCCGAAGCCGATGACCCCGTTTCAGGAGTTCTGGCACTACTTCAAGCGCAATAAAGGGGCCGTGGTCGGCCTGGTGTATATCGTTCTGATGCTGGTGATCGCGCTCGGCGCCGGGGTGCTGGCGCCGCATGCGCCGGCGGACCAGTTCCGCGACGCGCTGCTCAAGCCGCCGGTGTGGCAAGAGGGCGGCAGCTGGCAATATCTTCTCGGCACCGACGACGTGGGCCGCGACGTGCTGTCGCGCCTGATGTACGGTGCACGCCTGTCGCTGTTGGTCGGCTGCCTGGTGGTGGTGCTGTCGCTGATCATGGGCGTGGTGCTCGGCCTGCTGGCCGGCTACTTCGGCGGCGCGGTGGACGCGGTGATCATGCGCGTCGTCGACATCATGTTGGCCCTGCCGAGCCTGCTGCTGGCGCTGGTGCTGGTGGCGGTGTTCGGGCCGTCGATCGTCAACGCTTCGCTGGCGCTCACCTTTGTTGCGCTGCCGCACTATGTGCGTCTGACGCGTGCAGCGGTGCTGGCGGAAGTGAACCGCGATTACGTCACCGCTTCGCGGGTGGCGGGCGCCGGCGCGCTGCGCCAGATGTTCGTCAATATTCTGCCTAACTGCCTGGCGCCTTTGATCGTGCAGGCTTCTCTCGGTTTCTCGAACGCCATTCTGGACATGGCCGCTCTCGGCTTTCTGGGCATGGGCGCGCAACCGCCGACGCCGGAGTGGGGCACCATGCTCTCCGACGTGCTGCAGTTCGCGCAAAGCGCCTGGTGGGTTGTGACCTTCCCCGGCCTGGCGATCCTGCTGACGGTGCTGGCATTTAACCTGATGGGGGACGGTTTGCGTGACGCTCTCGACCCCAAACTCAAGCAGTAACAGAGGACGAGAGAGATGGCGTTATTGAATGTAGACAAGCTTTCGGTGCATTTCGGTGACGAAGGCACCCCGTTCCGCGCGGTAGACCGCATCAGTTACAGCGTGGAGCAAGGCCAGGTGGTCGGCATCGTCGGTGAATCCGGCTCCGGCAAATCCGTCAGCTCGCTGGCGATCATGGGCCTGATCGATTTCCCCGGCAAGGTGATGGCCGACAAGCTGGAGTTCAACGGCCAGGATCTGCGCAAGATCTCCGAAAAGGAGCGCCGCCAGCTGGTGGGTTCCGAAGTGGCGATGATCTTCCAGGATCCGATGACCAGCCTGAACCCGTGCTATACCGTCGGCTACCAGATCATGGAGGCGCTGAAGGTGCATCAGGGCGGCAACCGTCGCACTCGCCGCCAGCGCGCTATCGACCTGCTGACCCAGGTGGGCATTCCCGATCCGGCCTCGCGGCTGGACGTGTACCCGCACCAGCTTTCCGGCGGTATGAGCCAGCGCGTGATGATCGCCATGGCTATCGCCTGTCGGCCGAAGCTGCTGATCGCCGATGAGCCGACGACCGCGCTCGACGTGACCATCCAGGCGCAGATCATCGAACTGCTGCTGGACCTGCAGCAGCGCGAAAACATGGCGCTGGTGCTGATTACCCACGATCTGGCGCTGGTGGCGGAAGCCGCGCACCACATCATCGTGATGTACGCCGGCCAGGTGGTGGAATCCGGCAAGGCGGCGGAGATTTTCCGCGCGCCGCGCCATCCTTATACCCAGGCGCTGCTGCGTGCGCTGCCGGAGTTCGCCGCCGACAAGGCGCGCCTGGCTTCGCTGCCGGGCGTGGTGCCGGGCAAATACGATCGCCCGACCGGCTGCCTGCTCAACCCGCGTTGTCCCTACGCCAACGAGCGCTGCCGTAACGAGGAGCCGGAACTGCGCAGCATTCCCGGTCGTCAGGTTAAATGTCACACACCGCTGGATGATGCGGGGAGGCCGACCGTATGAGCCAGAATCAACCTTTACTGCAGGCGATCGACCTGAAGAAGCATTACCCGGTGAAAAAGGGCCTGTTCGCGCCGGAGCGGCTGGTCAAGGCGCTGGACGGCGTCTCCTTCACCCTGGAGCGCGGCAAAACGCTGGCGGTGGTCGGCGAGTCGGGCTGCGGCAAATCGACGCTCGGCCGTCTGCTGACGATGATCGAAGTGCCGACCGGCGGCGAGCTGTACTATCAGGGGCAGGATCTGCTGAAGCCGGACGTTTCGGCCGAGAAACTGCGGCGCCAGAAGATCCAAATCGTGTTTCAGAATCCTTACGGATCGCTCAACCCGCGCAAGAAGGTTGGGCAGATCCTCGAGGAGCCGCTGTTGATCAACACCTCGCTCAGCGCCGCCGAACGGCGGGAAAAAGCGCTGGAGATGATGGCGAAGGTCGGCCTGAAGACCGAGCATTACGACCGCTACCCGCACATGTTTTCCGGCGGCCAGCGCCAGCGTATCGCCATCGCCCGCGGGCTGATGCTGAACCCGGACGTGGTGATCGCCGATGAGCCGGTGTCGGCGTTGGACGTGTCGGTACGCGCTCAGGTGCTGAACCTGATGATGGATCTGCAGCAGGAGCTGGGGCTGTCCTACGTGTTCATCTCGCACGATCTGTCGGTGGTGGAACACATCGCCGACGAGGTGATGGTGATGTACCTCGGCCGCTGCGTGGAAAAGGGCAGCAAAGAGGCGATCTTCAACAATCCGCGCCATCCGTACACTCAGGCGCTGCTGTCGGCGACCCCGCGGTTGAACCCGGATATGCGCCGCGAGCGCATCAAGCTGACCGGCGAACTGCCCAGCCCGATGAACCCGCCGCCGGGCTGCGCGTTCAACGCCCGCTGCCGCCGCGCCTTCGGCACCTGCGTGCAGCTGCAGCCGCAGCTGAAACAGTACGGTGAGCAGATGGTGGCCTGCTTTGCGGTCGATCAGGACGAACATCCGGGGGCGTAAAGCGTCGGATTTTCCTGCTTAAACCAAACGCCGGCACTGCGCCGGTGTTTTTTATTATTCAATCAATGGGTTAGTCAGTAAACGATCGCGATAACCCGTTTTTTAAATTATTCCCTTAACGTCATTCTGACAAATCATTATTTTTTTAAGAATCTTCGCATGAAAATAATAATCGAATAATAGAATTCAACGGTTTGTTGTTAATAACCTTCTGTTGGTCGAGCAGTTTCACTGTTTTTATTATAAAAACTCAATAAAAAAGCACGCCGGCGGCGTGCTTTGGGTGAATCAGGCCGCGCTTATTGCGGGTAAGGCACCCAGTCACCGCCGTTCAGGCGAATGTAGGGCTTGCCCTGATACTGCATCACAATGGCGTTGTCGTTTTCGGAGATGACCGGGGTCTGCGGCAGCCCCTGGGTCAGTGCCTGCCAGTCGACGCTGGCTTCGCTGAAGACCTTGCCGTCCACCAGGCGCGACACCAGTTCAGACAGCGCCAGGTAGCTGCTCGGCGTTTTGATCTGCAGCGGGCTGCCCTGATGCGGCGCCTTCATCCCAATCAGTTTGATGCCGACCGGCGTATGGGTGATGTTCGGGCTGGGAATATCGCGCAGGCCGGACATCTGCATCTTGTCGCCCACCAACGCTGCGCCGTGCTCCGGCACGATCACCACCACCACTTTGCGGCCGGATTTCTCCAACTGGTCGAGGAAGGTGTTCAGCTGATCGAACAGCTTCTGCGCACGTGGCTGATAGTCGGCGCTCTTGTTGGAGCCGACGAAGCGGTTGCCGTCGTGCAGCGGGATGATGTTGAAGAAGGTGGCGGTGCGGCCGTCACCGCCTTTTTGCTGCTGATCCAGCCAGCGGGTCAGCAATTCGAGATCGTTATAAATCGGCTCGCCGTCGAACGAGGTCAGCTCGTTGCCGATGCCGGCCTGTGACATCAGCGGCGCCTGCATGTCGCCCTGTTCACGCAGTTCTTTCAGGAAGTTGCCGAACACCCCGGAGTGATCGAGCATCAGCTGTTCCTTGAAGCCGAGCTTCGCCAGGTTGTCGAACAGGTAACACTGCTGGTTCACCGGTTGATACAGATCGTGATGCGAAAGCTGGCCGCAGCTGGCGCGCAGCAGGCGGATGGCCGCCGGGCCGCTGTAGGCGGTGGCCGAGTTGAAGCTGTCGAACATGATGTCCATCTTCGACCACAGTGGGTGATTCTGCAGGTTGACCGCGTCCATATCGGCCCAGGCCAGTGAACAGATGTTGATCACCAGCAGATCGAACGGCTGGGCGTCGGCGGGCAAGGTGGCCGGGAACGCGGTGGCGCGGCCTTTTTCCCGCTCGTAGAACTGATTCAGGTAGGCCGTCAGATTGGCGCTGGTCGGCGGCAGGCTGTCTGCCGGCGCAGCGTCCCCCGCCGCCGGCGCCGACGTGGCCGGCATATTGGCGCCGCCGGCCGAGGCCGTGGAGGTGGCGGGCAGCAGTGAGACCGCCGGCCCGGCGATGTTGACGATATTGAGCCACACCAGCGCCGCCACGGTGAACACCGTGACGCGCACCCACTGCGCGACGAACAGGTAGGCGATAAGCAGCACGAAGGCCGCGCCGACCATCTGCCAGTTGATAAAGCGGTTGATCAGCTCCAGCAGATACTGGGCGCTGAAGCCGGCCAGCTGCGAGCCCTGGCTGAGAATGCTGTTGATGCCCGGCAGCCAGGTGTCGTGGTAGAACAGCGCAATGCCGATCGGGATAGCGAGGTAGTGGCGCCAGCGGTGCAGGCGCGGTGATGGGATCGGCATCAGCAGAAATGCCATGAACACCAGGTTCGGCAGCGCGTGGAAATTCAGGTAGCCGAACCACAGCAGGGCGAATTTGGCCAGAAAGTAGAGGTTCCAGCCGCCCAGCCCGCGCCAGTAGCGCCACAGAGCGTTATCGGATTGCGTCTTCGAGTTTGGATTCATGGCTGCTTCTTACGTTTAATCTGAGATGAGGAGCCTGTGCGCACCCACAAACCGGCGGATTTCAAATAGCGCGGCGATAACAACAGGTTTTGCCAGTATTGACGCAAATGCGGAAAACGCCGGTGAAAGGCGTAGCCCAGCGGAATGAAGATCAGCGCGCACAGCAGGATCAGTTGCACGATGTCGTTAAGGTTCAGCATGCGGTTCCTCCTGCGGGCCGAGCGGCAGCGTGAAGGCGACCGGCTGCCGCCGTTCTGCGGGCACCTCGGCCGCTTTCACGCTGGGGCGCGGCGCGGTGCCGGCGGCGCCGGTGGCCGAAATCTGCCAGCGCCCCTGGGCCATGCGTTTGATTTCCGAAATGATATCGACGTCCTGGTGCCACACCACCCGGTTACTGAAGGCTTCATCAACCGGCAGGCGGAAGATGAACTTCAGCGCGGTATCCAAATCGTTGATGCGGCAGGTGGAGAGGAACAGCACCAGCCGCCCCTGCACGACGGTCATCACGTCGCCGAAGCGCCGCAGGTGGCACAGGGTCATCGCCTGTTCGGCGCGCAGGCCGGTGGCCGGCCGCAATGCTACCATCACCCCTTTGCCGTCCTCGGGCAGCAGCGTATTGCCCATCAGCGACAGCACCGCCTGGCTGAACGGTTCCGGCCGCATATAGCCTTTGAGCTGCAGCGGGCGCAAGCCGGCCAGCAGCGCATCGATGTCGGCGGGGACATGGCGCGAGAAGCGCTGCCCCTGAATGCCTTCGAGCATGGTCAGAAAACGCGACAGCGGCGCGACGTGCGGTACGATCAGGTTGGCGCCGCAGGCCAGCAGCAGCCGTTCGTCGCTGTAGCGCAGGCTGGCGCTCATCTCGCGTACCGCGATTTTCAGGCCGTTGCCGCGGCTGCGGCGCAGGGTGTGGATTTGGTGCGCCAGGTGATCGATTTGGTCGCTTTGGTACAGCGCGAAAATCAACGTCGCCGAGAGTCTCAGCATGCCGTGCTGCGCCAGTTCGTCGTTGCTCTCCAGCAGCTGCCAGTTGGCGGACAGCGGCGGCGCGCCTTCCAGGATGCTGCGCTCGGCCAGATACAGGCCTTCGTCGCTGCGCAAGGCGGTGGGGGAGGGTTGGCTATTTTCATCCTCACCCTGCCAGCCGCCTTCCGCGGCGTACAGCGTCAGCAGCTGATTGGCATTGATGCCGTTTTCGGTGCTCCACCAGTTCACCAGGTATTGCGCGCTGTCCTGCTGCCATTGCAGGCTGGACAGGCCGTTCAGGATGCGATGCTGCGCGCTGAGCTGCCCCTTGAGCTTATTGATGCCGCCGCCGTGGCTGAGGATCAACAGCGTACACCCCTGCCGCCGCAGCCAGGCGGCGAGGGTACGGGTCCACTCGCGCAGCTCTTCGGTGGTGAAGGTTTGCCACAGGCTGGCGTGGGCCAGCAGGATAAGTAAGCGATTTTGCGGCCGCAGGGCGCGCATCAGATCGTCGCTCAGCTGCGTCAGCGCGGCTTTTTTCTCCGGTAATTGATACAGCGGCAGCTTCTGCAAAGCAGGCGAAGCCAGCTCGGCCAGCAGGCGATCGGGTTTATCGCCGCTGCAGATCAGGGCGACTTTAAGGGTGGCAGGCTGGGCGGCGATAACCTGGCGACACAGCAGCGCGGCGTCGCTTTGCCTGTCGATATTGATCCAATAAAGCCCGGGGGCCTGCATCACCGACAGCTCTTCCCAAATCTGCCGAATGCCTAGAGAAAAAGAGTGCGCCATAGGATGTGTTCTACTTTCGTTGAAAGCCGACTAAAGGCGTTTATATTTAAAGATAGCCATTTTTATCCTGGCAATAACAAATCTCCGACGCTCTTCAACAATATTTGTTGAGAATCATCTTATTGCCTCTCTCTTTTTGTATCGTTGCTATAGTTAATTAACATAGCCTATTTTCGCCAAGGCGGAAGAATGAATCACGCACCCACCCATTTTCGTGCAGCGGCACCTGGGGAGAGCCAGGATGACCTGCAGGCGCTCAGCCAGGCTTTTTCATTGCCGAAATTAAGCTATGTCGATATTTCGCGGCAGGAGCGGTTAACGCAGATGATGACGCGCTGGCCGCTGTTGGCCGAATTGGCGCAGACCACGGGGAGCCACTGATCTATGCCGGTGATCGCGCTGCAAGGGTTGCGGGGTGGAATGGGGACGACGTCGGTCACGGCGGCGCTCGCCTGGGCGTTGCAGCAGCTGGGCGAGTCGGTGTTGGCGATCGATTTCACGCCGGACAATCTGCTGCGCCTGCATTTCAACACGCCGTTCGAGCTGGCGCGCGGCTGGGCCCGCGCGGAGCGGGACGGCGGCCGCTGGCAGGAAGGGGCGCTGCGTTACTGTGAAAACCTCGACTTTCTGCCCTTTGGCCACCTGAATGCGGCGGAACGGCTGGAAGTGCAGCGCCAGTGTCAGCAACAGCCGGAACGCTGGCGCGACAATGTGCGCCAACTGATCGCCGGCGATCCGCAGCGCTGGATCCTGCTGGATGTTCCGGTCGGGGACGGCGTGCTGGCGCAGCAGGCGCTGCAGCTTGCCGACAGCGTGTTCGTGCTGTTGAACCCCGACGCCAACTGCCAGGTACGGCTCCATCAGCAGACGCTGCCGAACGACTGCCGTTTCCTGGTCAATCACTACTCCTCCGCCAGCCAGCTGCAGCAGGATCTGCATCAGCTGTGGCTGCAAACGTTGAGCGGCCTGTTGCCGGTGGTGATCCATCGCGACGAAGCGTTGGCGGAAGCGCTGGCGGTCAAGCAGCCGTTGGGCGAGTACCGCCCCGAGAGTCTGGCGGCGGATGAAGTGCTGACGCTGGCCAACTGGTGCCTGATCAACCTCAAGCGGGGCGTTGCGCCATGAGCCGGGTGCTGAGCCTACTGCTGGTGCCGCCGGTGCGTCAGGCGGTGCAGATGCGCTACCGCGGCTATCGGCGCAACGGCGCGTCGGCGCTGACCGCCTTTTTCGCCACGCTGCTGGTGGCGTTGGGCTGGCTGCTGCTGCGCTTCGAATCGCCGGCCTGGCAGCGCGTGCGCGCCGGCCGCGCTTATTGGTTCCCGCATCTGTCCGCCGACCGCCCGCGCCCGGCGGATGCGCTGCGTTATCTGCTGCAGGGGCTGTGGCTGCTACTGTTTCGCAGCGGTCGCACGCCAGTGCAGCGCGACTATTTCGCCGGTTGGCGCCACCTGCAGCAGCGCTATGCCGACTGGCTGCAGGGCCTGCCGCAACGGCTGAAGAACGCCGGCGTGGAGCAGCGCTCGGTGGAGCGCCTCGGCCGCATGAGCCGCGGCATGCGGCGCGCGCTGTTTATTCTGGTCAGCGTGCTGGCAGCGATCCTCGCCATGCTGTGCATCTCGCAACCGTTCGATCTGCCGGCGCAGTTCGTGTTCGTCCTGCTGCTGTGGGGGATCGCGATGGTGGTGCGCCGGGTGCCGGGGCGCCTGCCGGGGTTGATGCTGATCGTGCTGTCGCTGACCGTATCCTGTCGCTACCTGTGGTGGCGCTATACCGCCACGCTGAACTGGGACGATCCGCTCAGCCTGGTGTGCGGCCTGTTGCTGCTGGTGGCGGAAACCTACGCCTGGGTGGTGCTGGTGCTGGGCTATTTCCAGACCGTCTGGCCGCTTAACCGGCAGCCGGTACCGTTGCCCGCCGATAGCGCCACCTGGCCGACCATCGATCTGATCGTGCCGACTTACAACGAAGATCTCGGGGTGGTGAAGCCCACCATCTACGCGGCGCTGGGCATCGACTGGCCGAAAGAAAAGGTGAACATCTATATCCTCGATGACGGCAACCGCCCCGAATTCCGGGCGTTCGCTGACGAAGTGGGAGTGAAATACATCGCCAGGCCGACCCACGAACACGCCAAGGCCGGCAACATCAACAATGCGCTGAAGCAGGCCACCGGCGAGTTCGTGGCGATTTTCGACTGCGACCACGTGCCGACGCGCTCCTTCCTGCAGCTGACCATGGGCTGGTTCTTCAAAGACAAAAAGCTGGCGATGCTGCAAACCCCGCACCATTTCTTCTCGCCGGATCCGTTCGAGCGCAACCTCGGCCGCTTCCGCCAGACGCCCAACGAGGGCACCTTGTTCTACGGGCTGGTGCAGGACGGTAACGACATGTGGGACGCCACCTTCTTCTGCGGCTCTTGCGCCATCCTGCGCCGCAGCGCGCTGGACGAGATCGGCGGCATTGCGGTGGAAACCGTCACCGAAGACGCCCACACCTCGCTGCGCTTGCACCGGCGCGGGCACACCTCGGCCTACATCCGCATTCCGCAGGCCGCCGGGCTGGCGACCGAGAGCCTGTCGGCGCACATCGGCCAGCGCATTCGCTGGGCGCGCGGTATGGTGCAGATCTTCCGGCTGGACAACCCGCTGCTGGGCAAGGGGCTGAAACTGGCGCAGCGCCTGTGCTACGCCAACGCCATGCTGCACTTCCTGTCGGGCATTCCGCGGCTGATCTTCCTCACTGCGCCGCTGGCGTTTTTGCTGCTGCATGCCTACATCATCTTCGCGCCGGCGCTGGCGATCGCGCTTTATGTGCTGCCGCACATGATCCACGCCAGCCTGACCAACTCGCGTATCCAGGGGAAATACCGCCATTCGTTCTGGAGCGAAATCTATGAAACCGTACTGGCCTGGTATATCGCGCGGCCGACGACGGTAGCGCTGTTCAATCCGCACAAGGGCAAATTCAACGTCACCGCCAAGGGCGGGCTGGTGGAGGAGGAGCACGTCGACTGGGTGATCACCCGGCCTTACATGTTCCTGGTGGTCCTGAACCTGGCCGGGCTGGCGTTCGGCGTCTGGCGGTTGGCCTATGGCCCGACGGACGAGGTGATGACGGTGATCATCAGCCTGGTGTGGGTGCTGTACAACATGACGATTCTCGGTGGCGCGGTGGCGGTGGCGGTGGAGGCCAAGCAGGTGCGTCAGGCGCACCGCGTGGAAATCGCCATGCCGGCGGCGATCGCGCGCGCCGACGGCCATCTGTATCCCTGCACGCTGCGCGATTACTCCGACGGCGGCGTGGGCATTGAGATGCGGGTGGAAAACGCGTTGAAAGACGGCGACAAAGCCTCGCTGCTGCTCAAGCGCGGCCAGCAGGAGTACAGCTTCCCCTGCGTGGTGACGCGCGCCTTCGGCAACAAGGTGGGGGTGCGCCTGATCGACCTCTCCACCCGTGAACACATCGATTTCATTCAGTGTACCTTCGCCCGCGCCGATACCTGGGCGCTGTGGCAGGACGGGTTCCCTGAAGACCGGCCGATCGAAAGCCTGCGCGACGTGCTGGCGCTGGGCTTCCGGGGGTATGTGCGCATGGCGGACTATGCGCCGCCGCTGGTGCGCGGTCTGCTGGTCGGGGTCACTTCGCTGACCGCCTGGGTAGTGTCGTTTATTCCGCGCGGCGTCGGCAGGGATCCGACCTTGGGTCAACAAGAAACAGTGGGTTAGCTGCGAGTTCAACCGCCCGCTCACTCGCCCGGTGAACAGGCTCCAACATTGATGATGATACGATGACGAGAAAAATAACCTGGTTAACTGCTCTGGCCTTAGGCATCAGCACCCTGTCGCAGGCCGAAACCGCCACCGCGCCGACCGTGGCGGCCCAGCCGCCGATCGCTGCGGCGGCCGATACGGCGACCGCGCCACCGCCGGCCGCCGCGCCGCAGGATCCGAATGCGCCGGTGCGCGACGTGTCGCTGCCGTTTGCGCAGATAGCGCCGCCGCCGGGCACCTTTGTTCTGCGCGGCACCCGGCCGGACGGGCAGATCGAATTCGGCGTGCGCAGCGATGAGGTGGTCTCGCAGGCGATGCTCGATATGGAGTTTACGCCGTCGCCGGCGCTGATCCCGGTGGAGTCGCACGTCAAGGTCTACCTGAACGAAGAGCTGATGGGGGTGACCACGATCGCCAAGGAGCAGCTGGGCAAGCCCAATCGCATCCAGATGGCGATCGATCCGCGCTATATCACCGATTTTAACCGCGTTCGGCTGGTGTTCGTCGGCCATTATCAGAACATCTGCGAAAACCCGGCCAGCACCTCGCTGTGGCTCGACGTCAGCAAATCGAGCGCGTTGAAGCTGCGTTTCCAGACGCTGCCGGTGAAAAACGAGCTGTCGCACTTCCCTGAGCCGTTCTTCGACAGCCGCGATAATCGGCCGCTGACGCTGCCGATGGTGTTCGCCGGCCAGCCGGATCTGGCCCAGCAGCGCGCGGCGGGCATTCTGGCGTCCTGGTTCGGCAGCAAGGCGCAGTGGCGCGGGCAATCCTTCCCGGCGCTGTACAACGCGCTGCCGACGCAGCACGCGGTGGTGTTCGCCACCAACCAGCAGCGCCCGGATTTCCTGCGCGATTATCCGGCGGTCAACGGCCCGACGGTGGAAATGATCAGCCACCCGGACAATCCGTACGTCAAACTGCTGCTGATTCAGGGGCGTGACGACAACGATTTGATCACCGCGGTGAAGGGCATCGCGCAGGGCAACATCCTGTTCCGCGGCCAGAACGTGACGGTGGACAAGGTGGAACAGCTCGCGCCGCGCCAGCCTTACGACGCGCCGAACTGGGTGCGCACCGATCGGCCGATGACCTTCGCCGAGCTGCAGCAATACGCCGAGCAGCTGCAAACCAGCGGCATCGAACCCGGCCCGATCTCGCTGACCATGAACCTGCCGCCGGATCTGTTCCTGATCCGCAGCACCGGCATCGACATGCACCTGAAATACCGTTATACGGCGCCGCGCATTCAGGACGGTTCGCGGCTGAGCGTCAGCCTGAACAACCAGTTCGTGCAGGCGTACTCGCTGGTGCCGGAACACGAGCAGGGCGCGCAGCTGCTGCGCTTGCCGCTGACGCAGGGGCTGCTCGACTCCGACAAGAACGTCAGTATTCCGGCGTTGCGGCTGGGCGCCACCAACCAGCTGCGCTTTGACTTCGATTACACCACGCTGCTGGCCAGCGGCGCGGAAGGGCGCTGCGAAACCTACTCCTTCACGCAAAACCACGCGGTGATCGACGGCGCGTCCACCATCGATTTCTCCGGCTACCGCCACTTTATGGCGATGCCGGACCTGCGCGCCTTCGCCAACGCCGGCTTCCCGTTCAGTCGCCTGGCGGATCTGTCGCAAACGCTGGTGTTGGTGAACCAGAAACCGCAGCCGGCGCAGGTCAGCGCGTTGCTGAACGCGCTAGGGGTAATCGGCGCGCAAACCGGCTACCCGGCACTGGCCTTCACGCTCAACGACGACTGGTCGCAGGCCAAGGATCGCGACGACGATATCCTGATGGTCGGCACCATCCCGCCGGAGCTGCGCGATGACAAGAAAATCAGCCTGCTGGTGGACGCGACCCAAAGCTGGGTGAAACAGCCGACGCGGCAGCCGCCGCTGCCCACTGCGGAAGTGCTGGCGGAAGATACCAAACCGGACAGCAAGACCACCGTCAGCTCCGAGGGGGCGATGTCGGCGATCATCGGCGTGCAGTCGCCGTTCAACGACCAGCGCAGCATCGTGGCGCTGCTGGCGGACAGCCCGCGCGGCTATGAGCTGCTGAACGACGCCCTGCTGGACAGCGGCAAACGCGCCGCAGTGTTCGGCTCGGTGGCGGTGATCCGCGAATCGGGGGTGAATAGCCTGCGCGTCGGCGATATTTACTATGTCGGCCACCTGCCGTGGTGGGAGCGGCTGTGGTATGCCCTCTCAACCCATCCGGTGCTGCTGGCGGTGATCGCGGTGGTGCTGGTGGTGATCCTGGGGCTGATGCTTTGGCGCGGCCTGAAGGCCTTCAGCCGGCGTCGTCTGGCGCCTGAAGATCGGGATTGACGGCGGTGAGCGCGATGCTGCAACGCCTGTCGCTCGGCATGCTGCTGCTGTGCGCGTTCAGCGCGGCGGCGGCCTGCGAGTGGCCGGGCTGGCAACAGTACAAGCAGTACTACATCAGCCCGCAGGGGCGGGTGATCGATCCGAGCAGCCCGAACAAAATCACCACCTCCGAGGGACAGAGTTACGGCCTGTTCTTCGCCCTGGTGGCCAACGACCGGCCGACCTTCGATCGGCTGTTGGCCTGGACGGAGAACAACCTGGCGGCGGGCGATCTCAGCGCCCGTTTGCCCGCCTGGCTGTGGGGCGAGAGCGACGACAAGCAGTGGAAGGTGCTGGACGCCAATTCGGCGTCGGATGCCGATCTGTGGATCGCTTACAACCTGCTCGAAGCCGGCCGCCTGTGGAAAAGCCGGCGTTATCAAACCCTGGGGACGCTGCTGCTGCAACGCATCGGCCGCGAGGAAGTGGCCGACATTCCCGGCCTGGGCCTGATGCTGTTGCCGGGCAAAGTCGGGTTCGTGGCGGAAGATCGCTGGCGGCTGAACCCCAGCTACCTGCCGCCGCAGCTGCTGGCGCGTTTTGCGGCGCTGAACGGCCCGTGGCGCGCGATGCGCCAGGTCAATCAGCGGCTGTGGCTGGACACTGCGCCGCACGGCTTCTCACCGGACTGGGTGGTGTGGCGGGTCGGTGCCGGCTGGCAGCCGGATACCGTCAAGCCGAACGTCGGCAGCTACGACGCCATTCGGGTTTATCTGTGGGCCGGCATGCTGGCGGACGACGATGAGCACAAGGCGGCGCTGCTCGAACGCTTCCAGCCGATGGCGCAGCTCACCGCCAAACAGGGCGTACCGCCGGAGAAAACCGATACCGCCAGCGGCAAAACCACCGGCACCGGCCCGGTCGGCTTTTCCGCCTCGATGCTGCCGATGTTGGCGACGCAGGCCGAGGCACTGACGACACAGCGGCAACGCATCAGCGAACATCCGCCGGGTGACGACGCCTATTTCAGCGCCTCGCTGACGCTGTTCGGTCAGGGGTGGGATCAACAACGTTATCGCTTTAATCGTCAGGGTGAATTGCAACCCTCGTGGGACGGCCAATGCACAACTTCAAAATAAACTGGCTGAATTTGATTCCGCTGAGTCTGGCGATGTTGCCGCAGGCACGCGCTGCGGAAGCCGTGGCGCCGGAACAGTGGTTGTTGGAACAGGTGCGTATTGGCGAGGCCGGCAACAAGGACGATCTGGTGCGCCAGTCGTTGTACCGGCTCGAGCTAATGGATCCGAACAACCCGGACGTGATCGCCGCGCGCATGCGTTTGGCGCTGCGGCAGGGCAATATGGCGCTGGCGCAGCAGCAGTTGGACAAGCTGAAAACCCTCGCGCCGCAGTCCAGCGCCTATCGCCAGGCGCAAATGAACATGCTGCTGACGCAGCCGGAAACCCGGCAAAAGCTGCAGCAGGCCCGCCTGATGGCGACCGCCGGCCGGTTGCCGGAGGCCAAGGCGCAGTACGATGCGCTGTTCCACGGCGAGCCGCCGACGCTCGATCTGGCGGTGGAATATTGGCGGCTGGTGGCGCGTTTGCCGGGGCAGGAGGCGAAGGCGTTGAAGCAGCTGCAGGCGCTGGATCAGCAATATTCCGGCAACGTGGCGCTGCGTATGTCGCTGGCGCGCATGCTGTTCAGTCAGAACCAGGACGCGCAGGCCTATGAGCTGCTGCAGAAGATTGCCGCCGATCCGGCCGGGCGCGGCGATGCCGCCGATCTGTGGCTGGACAAGGTCAAAGCGATGCCGGTCAGCGCGCAAAGCGTGGCGGCGCTCAACCGCTTCCTCGGCGTGTTCGACACCGGCGATCAGGCGACCAGCGCCCGCGAAGAGCTGGCCAGACAGCAGAAACTGTTGGCCGATCCGGCGTATCAGGCGCGGGTACGCGGCCTGGCACAGGTGGATAAAGGCGGCAGCCGGGCGGCCATTCCGGAGTTACAAAAGGCGTTGGCGGCGACGCCGAACGACGCCGAGGTGCTGGGCGCGCTCGGCCAGGCCTATTCGCGCGCCGGCAACCGCCCGCAGGCGCTGAAACTGTTCCGCCAGGCGCTGGCCGCCGACAAGAACGGCTACGACAGCGGCAAGTGGCAAAGCCTGATCAAGAGCACCGGCTACTGGCTGGCGATCGACGAAGGCGACAAGGCGCTGAAGGCCGGCAATCTCACGCTGGCCAGGCAGAAATACCAGCAGGCGCGCCAGCTCGACGACAGCAACGGCGATGCGTTTATCGGCCTGGGCGATGTGGCGGTGGCGAGCAAGGATGACGCCGCGGCGGAAGGGTTTTATCAGCAGGCGCTGCGGCGCGACCCCGGCAACGGCAGCGCGCTGCGTGGCCTGGTGAATCTCTATCAACGCCAGTCGCCGGAAAAAGCGCTGGCCTACCTCAACGGCCTGCCGCGCAGCCAACAGGCCAAACTGCGCAGCACTCTCGACGGGCTGCGGCTCGATATGTTGAAACAGCAGGCGGAGGCACTGGCGGCACAGCAGCAGTGGCAGCAGGCGGCGGAAATCTATCGCCGCGCTCAGCCGATGGATCCCGACGACGTCTGGCTGACCTATCGCTATGCGCAGGCGCTGCGTCAGGCCGGGCAGCCGCAGCAGGCGGACGCGCTGTTCCGGCAGCTGGCGCAGCGTCAGCGCGCCAATCCGCAGTTGGCCTATGCCTATGCGCTCTACCTTTCCGGCAGCGATCGCGACGACCAGGCGCTGGCGCAGCTCAATACGCTGCCTGCGGCGCAGTGGAACGACAACATGCGCGAACTGGCGCAGCGGCTGAAAATGCAGGCGGTGATCGCGCAGGCCGAACGGCTGCGGGCGGCCGGTGACGAACCGGCGGCGGAAGCCTATCTGCGCCGGCAGCCGGCGGACACCCGCATCGATTTGCTGCTGGCCGACTGGGCGCTGGCGCGCGGGGAGTATGCGGCGGCGCTGGAGGATTATCAGCGGGTGAAACGGCGCGAACCGAACAACCCGGATGCGCAACTGGGCGAGATCGAAGCCTATGTCGCGCAAGGGGATTTGGACGCGGCGCGCCAGCGGCTGAAAACCGAACCGCAGCCGCAAGACGCTTCGCTCAACAGCCAACGGCGGGTGGCCAACGCCTGGGGGGCGGTCGGCGATCCGCAGCAGGCCGAAGCGCTCTTCAGCCGGCTGAAAACGGCGGCGGCCTCGGAGCCCGTTGGGCAGACCAAGGCGCTGATCTACCGCGACGCCGCCCGTCTGGAACGGGCGCAGCGGCAACCGGAGCGGGCGCAGCAGGATTACCGCCAGGCGATGGTCGCCGGCGGCATCACGCCGACGCTGCCGCAGGGCAATGACAGCTACACCTATTTGACGCGCAATAACCCGAGTGATGATTGGTTGAAACGCGGCATCCGTTCCGACGCCGCGGATCTGTATCGGCAGCAAGACGTGAACGTCACGCTCGATCACGATTACTGGCGCTCGAGCGGCACCGGCGGCATTTCCGATTTCAACGCGCATGACACCATGCTGCAGATGGACATGCCGCTGTATGACGGGCGCGCCTTCTTGCGCACCGACACCGTGCAGCTGGACGCCGGCCGCTTCTCGACCGACGGCAGCGGCAAATACTACGAGACCTTCGGCACCTGCAATACGCAAGGGTGCC
Organism: Serratia sp. HMSC15F11; assembly: GCF_001808215.1. Taxonomy (NCBI): domain Bacteria; kingdom Pseudomonadati; phylum Pseudomonadota; class Gammaproteobacteria; order Enterobacterales; family Yersiniaceae; genus Serratia; species Serratia sp. HMSC15F11. Next base: position 120,560 of record NZ_KV792467.1, on the reverse strand, counting down.
GCGGCGATGAACACCAGAAAACTACCGGCACCAGCGTGGCGGCCGGCTGGAAAAACGACCGCTGGGCCGCCGACATCGGCACGACGCCGATGGGCTTTGAGGTGGTCGACTGGACCGGCGGCCTGGCCTACAGCGGCGACTGGAACCACATCGGTTGGACGCTGGCGGCCTCGCGGCGGCCGATCTCCAGCTCGCTGCTGGCGTTCGGCGGTGCCAAAGATCCGAACACCGGCACCACCTGGGGCGGCGTGCGCGCCACCGGCGTCAGCCTGAGCGCGAGCTACGATCGCGGCGAGGCGAACGGCGTGTGGGCCGATCTCAGCGCGCACCAGATTACCGGCAAGAACGTGGCGGACAACCAGCGGCAGCGGTTGATGGCCGGCTACTACTACAAGCTGATCAACGAAGACAATCGCCGTCTGAGCGTCGGGCTCAATACCATGCTGTGGCACTACCAGAAGGATTTGAGCGGCTATTCGCTGGGGCAGGGCGGCTATTACAGCCCGCAGCAATATCTGTCGCTGTCGCTGCCGGTCAACTATCGCCAGCGCACCGAAAACTGGTCGTGGGAGCTGGGCGGTTCGGTTTCGCTGTCCCATTCGAAAACCGACAGCCAGCGCCGCTATCCGCTGCAGGGGCTGATCCCGGATTCACTGCCCGATAAGTTCGCCGTCGAGGACGGCAGCGCCTCGAGCGGCGTCGGTTATACGCTGCGGGCGATCGTCGAACGCCGCCTCAGTTCGCACTGGACGCTCGGTGCCGGCATCGACATTCAGCAGGCGAAGGACTATACGCCGAGCCATGCGTTGATTTATCTGCGTTATTCCCTGGCCGGCTGGCAGGGAGATCTCGATTTGCCGCCGCAACCGCTGACGCCTTACGCCGACTTCAAGTAACCGGGAGGGGAAAGATTCGGAGTGTCGGACACCGGGGAGTTTTGTTACCCTGTGTCCGGGTCGCGTTTGTTCGCTTTAGGAAAAGACTGAAACCCGCGATTTTCTTGGCTTTGCCTGCGGCATAGCCAGATTAAAACAGCCGATGATCGAGTATACTCAGCCCGGTTCGAGGGGGCGGGGTGAGAGTCAGCCCCCTTTTTGTTTCAGCCCGATTTCACGGAGAGCAGGTTTGCGGGTCAGGCGTTCGTTAACGATTAAGCAGATGGCGACGGTGTCCGGCGTGGCGCTGGTCACGATCTGTATCTTTATCGTGATCCAGTTATTCCACTTTGTGCAGCAGCGCAGGGATGACTACGCCCAGCAACTGGAGAATATCGCTCATTCCGTGCGTCAGCCGTTGGCGGAAGCGGTGCTGCGCATGGACGTGCCGGAAGCCAAAAAGGTGCTGAATACGCTGTTGCCGGTCGGCATTTTGAGCCGGGCGGATATCGTCTTGCCGAACGAGTTTCAGGCGCTGCACGCCAATTTCCCGCCTGAGAGGCCGGTGCCGACGCTGATCGCCCGGCTGTTTGAACTGCCGATCCAAATTTCCGTACCGCTCTATTCGCTGGAGCGGGTGCCGGCCAACCAGCAGCCGCTGGCCTATCTGGTGCTGCAGGCCGACTCGTTCCGCATGTATCAGTTTATCCTCAGCATTTTGTCGACCATGCTGTCGACCTACCTGCTGCTGGCGCTGATTCTGTCGGTGGCCATCACCTGGTGCATGAACCGGCTGATGGTGCATCCGCTGCGCGCGATGGCCAAGGAGCTGGAAAACATCTCGCAGGACGAAGCGCCCTATCACCAGCTGATGCTGCCGGCGCTGCACCAGGACGACGAGCTCGGGCTGTTGGTGCGCAACTACAACCGCAATCAACAGACGCTGGCCAAGGCGCATGCCGACATGAGCCGCCTCAGCACCCGCCATCCGGTGACCGAACTGCCAAATCCGGCGTTGCTGAACGCGTTGCTGGAACAGCATATCGCTTCCAGCCTGCGCCCCGAGCGTTTTAACCTGCTGGTGATCGGCATCGAGACGCTGCATGAGGCCTCGGGCGTGATGAGCCCGGCGATGCGTGAAGCGTTGCTGTTGGCGCTGGCGAAGAAGCTGCGCGGTTGCATCGACGAAAACGGCGTGCTGGCGCAGCTGAGCAATACCGAATTCGCCATCCTGGCCAAGGGCACCGAGCGGCCGTTCCACGCCATGCAGCTGGCGCGGCGCATCATGGCGGAGATCAACGCGCCGTTGACGCTGGAGGGGCTGGCGCTGCGGCCCAACGCCAGCATCGGCATCGCGCACTACCTCAATCAGGGGGAAAGTGCGGAACAGCTGCTGCGCAGCGCCACCTCGGCGATGATGTCCGCGCATCGTGAAGGGAAAAATCAGATCCTGTTCTTCGAACCCAGCCTGACGGAACGCACGCAGAAGCGGCTGACGCAGGAGAGCGAGATCTTGCACGGCATCGAACAGCGGCATTTTACGCTGTTCCTGCAGCCGCAGATCGACATGCAGTCCAACGAGGTGATTGGCGCCGAAGCGCTGCTGCGTTGGCAGCAGTATGACGGCAGCTATACCCTGCCGGCCGACGTTATCCCGCTCGCGGAAGAGCTGGGCGTGATCGTGCCCCTCGGCAACTGGGTGCTGGAAGAGTCCTGCCGTATCCTGGCGGACTGGCAGCAACGCGGCATTGAGCTGCCGCTGGCGGTCAACGTTTCCGGTATTCAGATGCAGGATGAGGCGTTCGTTCCACATCTGAAAAACCTGCTGGCGCAGTATCGGATCGATCCGCGCAAGCTGTTGCTGGAGATCACCGAGACGGTACGCATCGACGATCTCGACCGTGCGCTGGCGCTGCTGCGTGAGCTGCACGATCTGGGATTGTCGATCGCGCTGGACGACTTCGGCATGGGCTACTCCAGCCTGGAGTACCTGAACCGCTTGAAATCCCTGCCGATTGACTTGATTAAAATCGACCGCAGTTTCATTCAGGGGCTGCCGGCCGACGATGCGATGGTGCGCATCGTCAGCTCGATCTCTGAAGTGCTGGCGTTGCCGGTGATGGCCGAAGGCGTGGAAAACGCCGAGCAGCGCGACTGGCTGCTGAAGCACGGCATTCGCAGCGGGCAAGGATTCCTGTTTGCCCGGCCGCTGCCGCGCGAAGCGTTCGAAGCCGAGTTTTGCCGCGCGGCGCCGTGAGCGTCGCGTTACCTTTCCGGTACTTTTCCCCGTCCGAAAATCGCCATTCTTTCCCTACCTCTTTTGCGTTAGTGCAAACAAAGGCTTACGCAATTTTCAGCTTTGCACCCAGACTGACGCGTTTCAGCTCTTAAATTCACATCAACCCCGTGGGGCGGGTGCAACAAATTATTTCCATGTTGTTAAGTGGGTGTTATTTTCCGCGCAAGCGATGAACAGGCTGGATTTTTAGACTGCTGCCTGGTGCGTGTCTTCCCCCCCATAGGACGTTCATATGAAAACAACAATCTTTAAGAGCCTCTATTTTCAGGTGCTGACGGCGATCACGCTGGGTATCCTGCTTGGCCATTTCTACCCTGACCTCGGCGCCGAGATGAAACCTCTGGGCGATGGCTTCGTCAAACTGATCAAGATGATTATCGCCCCGGTGATCTTCTGCACCGTGGTGACCGGCATCGCCGGCATGGAAAGCATGAAGGCGGTGGGCCGCACCGGCGCCATCGCGCTGCTGTATTTTGAAATCGTCAGCACCATCGCACTGATTATCGGCCTGGTGATCGTCAACCTGGTGCAACCGGGCGCCGGTATGAACGTCGATCCCGGCACGCTGGACGCCAAAGCGGTAGCGGTCTACGCCGAGCAGGCCCAGCAGCAGGGCATCATTCCGTTCCTGCTGGATATCATTCCCGGCAGCGTGATCGGCGCGTTCGCCAGCGGCAACATTCTGCAGGTGCTGCTGTTCGCGGTGCTGTTCGGCTTCGCCCTGCATCGTCTGGGTGAGAAAGGGCAGCTGATCTTCAACGTGATCGACAGCTTCTCGCGGGTGATTTTCGGCATCATCAACATGATCATGCGCCTGGCGCCGCTGGGGGCCTTCGGCGCCATGGCGTTTACCATCGGTAAATACGGCGTCGGCACCCTGGTGCAACTCGGCCAGCTGATCGTGTGCTTCTACATTACCTGTATCCTGTTCGTGGTGGTGGTGTTGGGCAGCATCGCCCGCGCCAACGGCTTCAGCATCTTCAAATTCGTCAACTACATCAAAGAAGAACTGTTGATCGTGCTGGGGACCTCGTCGTCCGAGTCCGCGCTACCGCGCATGCTGGATAAAATGGAGAAGCTGGGCTGCAAGAAATCGGTGGTGGGTCTGGTGATCCCGACCGGGTACTCCTTTAACCTGGACGGCACGTCTATCTACTTGACCATGGCCGCGGTGTTTATCGCGCAGGCGACCAATACCCACATGGACATCATGCATCAGGTTACTCTGCTGGTGGTGCTGCTGCTTTCCTCCAAAGGGGCGGCGGGCGTGACCGGCAGCGGCTTTATCGTGCTGGCCGCCACCATCTCCGCCGTCGGCCATCTGCCGTTGGCCGGCCTGGCGCTGATCCTCGGCATCGATCGCTTCATGTCGGAAGCCCGCGCGCTGACCAACCTGGTGGGCAACGGGGTGGCGACCGTGGTGGTGGCGAAGTGGTGCGACCAACTGGATGAGAAACAGCTGAAAGACACGCTGAACAACAAAAACGCCGGCGCGGACAAAACGCAGCCTTCCGCCTGAATTGGCGGCGAATCACCGGCCGCAGCCGCGGCCGGTGAGGGAAACCCCCTGCCTCGTAACGATTTCTTGCATTAAAAACCCCGCTATCTATTATTTTTCACTCTAATGAGTGACATCCGCAAAGGCGCGCGGTCTAACACGATGGTACACTTTCTGCTTTCCGCCCCACTGTGAAACTCAGGGCGTATTTTTATGATTCCATTGAATGGAATACACGCATTTGCATAAGAAATTGGATAGTCATTAAGTAGGGGTTCACATGCAGGGCACCAGAATTCATCTTATAGTTGGTGGGCTGCTATTGGCTGCCGCCAGTAGCAGCGTGCAGGCTGAAGCACTACAACCCGATCCTGCCTGGCAGCAGGGGTCGCTGGCCAACGGGTTTTCATGGCAGATTCTCGACACGCCGCAGCGGCCAAGCGACCGCGTGGAACTGCGGCTGATCGTCAATACCGGCTCCCTGGTGGAGTCTTCGCAGCAGACCGGCTTCGCCCATCTGCTGCCGCGGCTGGCGTTGGCGCGCAGCGAAAGCTTTACCGCGCCGCAGCTGCGCGCCCTGTGGCAACAGAGCGTGGATAACGAGCGGCCGTTGCCGCCGGCGATCATCTCGTATGATTTCACCATGTATAACCTCAGCCTGCCGAACAACCGGCCCGACCTGCTGAAAGAAGCGCTGGCCTGGCTGGCGGACACCACCGGCAAACTGGCGATCGACGAGCATACGGTGCATGCGGTGATGAATTCCAACATCAATCCGGTCGGCACTTTCCCGCCCAATACCAAAGATGCCTGGTGGCGTTACCGCCTGAAAGGCTCGACGCTGCTGGCGCACGATCCGGCGCAGCCGGCGAAACGGCCGGTCAATCTCGAGCAGCTGAAGAAATTCTATCAACAGTGGTATACCCCGGACGCCATGACGCTGTTCGTGGTCGGCAAGGTGGACAGCCGCAGCCTGGGCGAACAGATCAACAAGGCGTTCTCGCCGCTGCAGGGCAAACGTGAAACCCCGGCCCCGATGCCGACGCTGACGCCGCTGCCGCAGCAGCCGGTAAGCCTGATCAGCGAGCAGGTGAAGCAGGATACGCTGTCTATCATGTGGGATTCGCCGTGGCATCCGATTCGCGATTCGCAGAGCCTGCTCCGCTACTGGCGTGGCGATCTTGCCCGAGAGGCGCTGTTCTGGCATCTCCAGCAGACGTTGGAAAAAAGCGACCAGAAGAACCTGCATCTGGGCTTTGACTGCCGCGTGCAGTACCAGCGCGGGCAGTGCGCCATCCATCTGGATACGCCGAACAACAACCTGAACGGCAGCCTGGGCTTTATCGCCCGCGAGTTGGCCAACGTGCGTGACAACGGCCTGTCCAAAGAGGAATTCGATGCGTTGCTGGCGCAGAAAAACGATCAGCTGAGCAAGCTGTTCGCGACCTACGCCCGCACCGATACCGACGTGCTGATGAGCCAGCGCCTGCGTTCGCAGCAGAGCGGGGTGGTGGATATCGCGCCGGAGCTGTATCAGAAGCTGCGCCAGGAGTTCCTGTCCAGCCTGACGCTGGAGACGCTGAATCAGGCGCTGAAGCTGCAGCTTTCTCAGGAGGCGACGCTGGTGCTGATGCAGCCGAAGGGCGAGCCGGAAATGAGCATGAAGCAGCTGCAGGAAACCTATGACGGCATCATGATGCCGGCGCCGGCGGTGGTGACGGAAGAAGCCAAACCGGCCGACACCGCGGTGGCTGCGCCGGCGACGGACGCCGGCGCGCAGTAATGCGCAGCAGGGGGCTCAGGCCCCCTCAGTTGCGGTACAGCACCTTGATGATGTGGTAACCGAACTGGGTTTTGACCGGGCCGTAAGGTTTGAGCAGTGGGATGCTGAACACCGCTTTATCGAACGCCGGCACCATCGCGCCCTTGTTGAATTCGCCCAGCGAGCCGCCGTTGCGTTTTGACGGGCAGCTCGAGTATTTGCGCGCCAGCGTGTCGAAGCTGACGCCGCGCTTCAGCTTGGCCAGCAGCTCGTTGGCCAGCTTTTCATTGTCTACCAGAATGTGCAGGGCGCACGCCGTTTTTGCCATGGTAATGCCTTTGTCGATGCGAAAATTGCGCTGATTATACCCGCTAAATCTCATCGGCGCTTTCTGCTACAATTCCCTTCCACGTTTTACAGTCGAGCAAGCCAGCACCATGCGATTAAACCCCAGCCAACAACAAGCCGTCGAATTCGTTACCGGGCCCTGCCTGGTGTTGGCCGGTGCCGGTTCCGGCAAGACGCGCGTTATCACCAACAAGATAGCCCACCTGATCCACCACTGCGGCTATCAGGCGCGGCACATCGCCGCCGTGACCTTTACCAACAAGGCCGCACGCGAGATGAAAGAGCGCGTGTCGCAAACCCTGGGGCGTAAAGAGGCGCGCGGGCTGATGATTTCCACCTTCCATACCCTGGGGCTGGAGATCATCAAACGGGAATACGTGGCGTTGGGGATGAAGTCCAACTTCTCGCTGTTCGATGACCAGGATCAGCTGGCGCTATTGAAAGAGTTGACCGAAAAGTGGCTGGAAAGCGACAAAACGCTGGTGGCGCAGCTGATCTCGACCATCTCCAACTGGAAAAACGACCTGATCGATCCTCAGCGGGCGGCGGAGTTGGCGCGCTCGGAGCGCGACAAGCTGTTCGCCCACTGCTACGGCCTGTACCACGCCCATATGCGGGCGTGCAACGTGCTGGACTTCGACGACCTGATCCTGTTGCCGACGCTGTTGCTGCAACGCAACGAAGAGGTGCGCGAACGCTGGCAGCAGCGTATTCGCTATCTGCTGGTAGATGAGTACCAGGATACCAACACCAGTCAGTACGAGCTGGTTAAGCTGCTGGTGGGCAACCGCGCGCGCTTTACCGTGGTGGGTGACGACGACCAGTCGATCTACTCCTGGCGCGGCGCGCGGCCGCAGAACCTGGTGCTGCTGAAGGAAGATTTCCCGGCGCTGCAGGTGATCAAGCTGGAGCAAAACTACCGTTCCAGCGAGCGTATCCTGAAGGCGGCTAACATTCTGATCGCCAATAACCCGCACGTATTTGAAAAACGGCTGTTTTCCGAGCTGGGGTATGGTGAAGAGCTGAAAGTGGTGACCGCCAACAACGAGGATCACGAAGCCGAGCGGGTGGTGGGGGAGCTGATCGCCCACCACTTCGTGAAAAAGACCAACTACGGCGACTATGCGATCCTGTACCGCGGTAACCACCAGTCGCGGGTGTTTGAAAAGATGCTGATGCAGAACCGCATCCCGTACAAGATTTCCGGCGGCACGTCGTTTTTCTCGCGCCCCGAGATCAAGGATCTGCTGGCCTACCTGCGCGTGCTGACCAACCCGGAGGACGACAGCGCCTTCCTGCGCATCGTCAATACCCCCAAGCGCGAGATCGGCCCGGCGACGCTGCAGAAGCTCGGCGAATGGGCCAACCAGCGCAACAAGAGTTTATTCCACGCCAGTTTCGATCTGGGGCTGAGCCAGCACTTGACCGGGCGCGGGCTGGAGTCATTGCAGCGCTTTACCCATTGGCTCGGCGGTATCGCCCAGCAGGCGGAACGTGAGCCGGTGGCGGCGGTGCGCGATCTGATCCGCGGCGTGGACTATGAGAGCTGGCTGTTTGAAACCTCGACCAGCCCGAAGGCCGCCGAAATGCGGATGAAGAACGTCAACACGCTGTTCGGCTGGATGACCGAGATGCTGGAAGGCAACGATCTGGACGAGCCGATGACGCTGACCCAGGTGGTGACACGCTTCACCCTGCGCGACATGATGGAGCGCGGTGAAAGCGAAGAAGAGCTGGATCAGGTACAGCTGATGACGCTGCACGCTTCCAAAGGGCTGGAGTTCCCCTACGTATTCCTGGTGGGCATGGAAGAGGGCCTGCTGCCGCACCAGAGCAGCATCGATGAAGATAATGTCGATGAAGAGCGGCGTCTGGCCTATGTGGGGATCACCCGCGCGCAAAAAGAGCTGATCTTCACCCTGTGTCGCGAGCGCCGTCAGTACGGCGAACTGGTGCGGCCGGAGCCGAGTCGCTTCCTGCTGGAACTGCCGCAGGACGATTTGGCGTGGGAAACCGAGCGCAAAGTGGTGAGCCCGCAGGAGCGGATGCAGAAGGGGCAGAGCCATCTGGCCAATATCCGCGCCCAGCTGGCCAAGGCCAAAGGCGGGAATTAAAAAGACAGGGCGCGAATCGCGCCCTGATCATTTCAACGCTGTTCTTCCAACCGCAGCGTCCAGTGGACGTAGCTCTGCCAGTGGCTTTCCTGCTCCAGCGCCTCGGCGCGCAGCGGATGCTGTTCCAGCCAACCCGGCGGTAAGATCACCGTCAGTTCATCGTCCTGATTGGCGCGTAACCGCACCGCCGGCAGCGTGTCATCGCGGCGGCGGCTGGCGAAGATGATCGCCAGGCGCAAAATGCGGCACAGACGCTGCGCAGTGCGCGGCGGCAGGGCGTTTTGCTGGTTCAACAGCGACAGGTCGAGGGTGTTGCTCTGGTTTTGCAGCAGGGTGGCCAGCAGTTTTTTCTGCGCCGGGGTAAAGCCGGGTAAGTCCAGGTGGCGGATCAGGTAAGCGGCGTGTTGCGGCGCCTGCTTGAAATCGACGCTGAGGCCGAGTTCGTGGATCAGACTGGCGCTGTGCAACAGTTCGCGACATCGCGCATCCAGCTGCCACTCGTTGGCGACCTGCTGCGAGAAGTTGGCGGCGAGTTGGCTGACGCGTTCGGCCTGCTCGGTGTCGATCAGGTAGCGACGCTGCAGGTTGCGGATGGTGCGGATGCGAATATCCTGCTCCACCGGCAGATGCAGCATGCCGTAAACCAGGCCTTCACGCAGCGCCCCGCCGGCCAGCATCATGCTCTCGATGCCCAGCTCCTGGAAGATGGCCAACAGAATGGACAGGCCGCTCGGGAAGACCAGCGCGCGCTCCAACGTCAACCCTTCGATCTCCAGCTCTTCCAGCTTGCCGCACTGAATAGCGCGCTGTTTCAGCTGGCGCAGCTTGGGCAGGGTGATGCGTTCATCCATGCCTTGCGCCACCATGATTTCCTGCAGCGCCTGCACGGTGCCGGAAGCGCCGACGCAGATCTGCCAACCTTGCTGGCGCAGCTGCGGTGCGATCGGCAGCACCATTTCGCGCGCGGCCTGTTCGGCGCGTTCGAAGTTTTCTTGCCCGAGGTTGCGATCGCTGAAATAGCGCTCCAGCCAGGTAACGCAGCCCATCGACAGGCTATACAGCTGCGATGCCTGTGCGCCGGTGCCGGTGACCAGTTCGGTGCTGCCGCCGCCGATGTCGACGACCAGCCGCCGATCCGGCCCGCCGGTGGTGTGCGCGACGCCGTGATAAATCAGCCGCGCCTCTTCTTCGCCGCTGATCACCTGCACCGGGCAGCCGAGGATTTGCTCGGCGACCTGCAGAAACTCATCGGCGTTGGACGCCAGGCGCAGCGTGGCGGTGGCGACGACGCGGATCTGCTCGCGCGGAATGTCCTGCAGGCGTTCGGAGAACAGCCGCAGGCACTGCCAGCCGCGTTGCATGGCCTCATGCGACAGGTGATTGTTCTGATCCAGCCCGGCCGCCAGGCGCACCTTGCGCTTGATCCGCGCCAGAGTCTGAATGCTGCCGGCTACCTCGCGCACCACCAACATGTGGAAGCTGTTGGAGCCGAGATCGATGGCAGCATAAAGCGTGCTGGAACTGAGCATGGCGATCAGCTCGAACGTTTACGGTTGCTGCGCGGCGCACCGCCGCGACGAGGCGCGGAGTTGCGACGTGGGCCGTTGCCGCCGCGCGGACGCGACAGGCGCTTCGGCGCCGGCAAATCGGTCAGCAGCGCATCGCTGTTGTACTTGCTCACCGGAATGCTGTGGTCGATATAGGTCTCGATCGCCGGCAGGTTGAGCGCGTACTCTTCACACGCCAGGCTGATGGAGTGGCCGCTGGCGCCTGCGCGGCCGGTACGGCCGATGCGGTGCACGTAGTCTTCGCAGTCGTCAGGCAGATCGTAGTTGAAAACGTGCGTGACGGAAGGGATGTGCAGACCGCGCGCGGCGACGTCGGTGGCGACCAGGATATCGAGGTTGCCTTTGGTGAAGTCGTCGAGGATACGCAGGCGTTTTTTCTGCGCCACGTCACCGGTCAGCAGGCCAACGCGGTGACCGTCGGCGGCCAGATGGCCCCAGATGTCTTCGCAGCGGTGCTTGGTGTTGGCGAAGATGATGGCACGATCCGGCCACTCTTCTTCGATCAGCGTCTGCAGCAGACGCATTTTTTCTTCGTTGGACGGGTAGAACAGCTCTTCTTTAATGCGGTGGCCGGTTTTCTGTTCCGGTTCCACTTCAACATATTCGGCGTTGTTCATCTGCTCGAAGGCCAGCTCGCGTACGCGATAGGACAGGGTGGCGGAGAACAGCATGTTCAGGCGTTGATCGGCCGCAGGCATGCGGCGGAACAGCCAACGGATGTCTTTGATAAAGCCGAGATCGTACATGCGATCGGCTTCATCCAGCACGACGACCTGCATCGCGCCGAGATCGACATAGTTCTGTTTGGTGTAATCGATTAAACGGCCGGTGGTGCCAATCAGAATGTCCACGCCGCTTTCCAGCACTTTCAGCTGCTTGTCGTAGCCGTCGCCGCCGTAGGCCAGGCCCAGTTTCAGGCCGGTGCTCTGGGAGAGCGCTTCTGCATCGGAGTGAATTTGCACCGCCAGTTCACGCGTAGGCGCCATGATCAAGGCGCGCGGCTGATTGGTCTGGCGATCCTGTTTCGCCGGGTGAGTCAGCAAATAGTGAAAAGTAGACGCCAAAAACGCCAGCGTCTTTCCGGTACCGGTTTGCGCCTGACCTGCAACGTCACGCCCGGAGAGCGTGAGCGGCAATGCTAACGCCTGGATGGGCGTGCAATTGTGAAACCCTTTTTTCTCAAGGGCTTCAAGGACTAACGGGTGCAGGGCGAAGTCGGAAAACTTCTGTTCGGTCAAGTGTGTTTTGCTCATAGTGTGGTAGAATATCAGCTAACTATTGCTTTACGAAAGCACATCCGTTGAAATAAACGCGGTGCAATAAAATCACCTTGAGTTGGTTAATGCTACACCAACAAGGTAGACATAATCCTGTGGAGTAGAACATGAGCGATAAAATTATTCACCTGACTGACAGCAGCTTCGAAGCCGATGTGCTGAAAGCGGAAGGGCCGATCCTGGTCGATTTCTGGGCTGAATGGTGTGGGCCGTGCAAGATGATTGCTCCGATTCTGGATGAGATTGCCGAAGAGTTCGAAGGCAAACTGACCATCACCAAGCTGAATATCGATCAGAACCCGGCTACCGCGCCTAAGTACGGTATCCGTGGTATCCCTACGCTGTTGCTGTTCAAGAACGGTGAAGTGGCCGCGACCAAGGTTGGCGCGTTGTCCAAAGGTCAGCTCAAAGATTTCCTGAACGCGAATCTGTAATCGGGCGGGAAGCCCAGTATCAGGCGCCTGGCGGTGATGTTCAATTCACCGCTAGACGCCTGCCAAGAAGCGTGTTAAGTTTAACCACACTGCATATAGAACTTGCCCGAAGTTTTAAATCTAAAGAGTTTGAATCTAAAGCTATACTCTGTGTCGAACCACTGGCGTTGAAAGTAAACTGAACTCAGCCCGTGTTTTGGCAATCAAACGGTTTTGCAAAAATCATTTTTAAGGTACCTTCGATCTTCAACCGTCAATGCGTGCGCCCGATGTAAGCCATTTCTTACCGCGACGGCTCTGCGCCCGGTGATCGAACGTCCAGTAAACAGGCACGCATCTCGCTGCCATACCATTCACGATACAAGTTCGAGACATACCCCGAGTTTAAGAACCCACCACTATGAATCTTACCGAATTAAAGAATACGCCGGTTTCTGAGCTGATTACTCTCGGCGAAAATATGGGGCTGGAAAACCTTGCCCGCATGCGCAAGCAGGACATTATCTTCTCCATTCTGAAGCAACATGCGAAAAGCGGAGAAGATATCTTCGGCGACGGCGTGCTCGAGATATTGCAGGATGGATTCGGTTTCCTCCGCTCTGGAGACAGTTCCTACCTCGCCGGTCCCGACGACATCTACGTATCCCCTAGCCAAATCCGCCGCTTCAACCTCCGCACAGGTGACACCATTTCCGGTAAGATTCGTCCGCCAAAAGAAGGCGAGCGCTATTTTGCCCTGTTGAAAGTCAACGAAGTCAACTACGACAAGCCGGAAAACGCCCGCAGCAAGATCCTGTTCGAGAACTTGACGCCGCTGCACGCCAATTCCCGTCTGCGGATGGAGCGCGGCAACGGTTCGACCGAAGACCTGACGGCGCGCGTACTGGATCTGGCGGCGCCGATTGGCCGCGGCCAGCGTGGCCTGATCGTGGCACCGCCGAAAGCCGGTAAAACCATGCTGCTGCAGAACATTGCGCAGAGCATCGCCTACAACCACCCTGACTGCGTGTTGATGGTACTGTTGATCGACGAACGTCCGGAAGAAGTGACCGAGATGCAGCGTCTGGTGAAAGGCGAAGTGATCGCATCGACCTTCGACGAACCGGCTTCGCGTCACGTGCAAGTGGCCGAAATGGTGATCGAGAAGGCCAAGCGCCTGGTTGAACACAAGAAAGACGTGATCATTCTGCTCGACTCCATCACCCGTCTGGCGCGTGCCTACAACACCGTGGTACCGGCCTCAGGCAAGGTGCTGACCGGTGGTGTGGACGCCAACGCCCTGCATCGTCCGAAGCGCTTCTTCGGTGCGGCACGTAACGTGGAAGAGGGCGGCAGCCTGACCATCATCGCGACCGCGCTGGTTGATACCGGTTCGAAGATGGACGAAGTGATCTACGAAGAATTTAAAGGTACCGGCAACATGGAATTGCACCTGGCGCGTAAAATCGCCGAGAAACGCGTATTCCCTGCGATCGATTACAACCGCTCCGGTACCCGTAAAGAAGAGCTGCTCACCACTTCCGAAGAGCTGCAAAAAATGTGGATCCTGCGCAAAATCATCCATCCGATGGGGGAGATTGACGCGATGGAGTTCCTCATTAATAAGTTGGCGATGACTAAAACCAACGATGAATTCTTCGATATGATGAAACGCTCATAATTCGTTAAAAAATTCGCTGAACGCCACGCCTAGTCGTGGCGTTTTTCGCTTTTGGCGGATACGATAAGTAGCAGTAATGGAAAAGTAAGTTGTTTCTTTGACTTATTGAGAATTCTTCTTACTTTCGATATCTGGGTGTGCGGCATGCTACAACCGGAATTGGCTGCGGTGTTGGGATGAATGAGAATGAATTCCGGCATCATAAGAAATGACTGAAAGGCAACGGGATCCCATCGCATAACCTGTCGCCCATGTTAAGCTGCCTTATCTTCTTACGAGATCTGTTAATTGTGAACTTACTCACTATGAGTACTGAAATCCTATTTGTTTTCCTATTCTCATTAGCTTTCCTCTTTGTTGCCCGTAAGGTAGCAAAACGCATTGGGTTGGTTGATAAGCCTAACTATCGCAAGCGTCACCAAGGATTAATCCCATTGGTTGGTGGGATTGCGGTCTATGCCGGTCTGTGTTTCGCTTTCTTTATATCGGAACAAAAGATTGTACACAGTACACTTTACCTTATCTGCGCAGGCATTTTAGTGTTTATCGGTGCTTTGGATGACCGTTTTGATATCAGCGTTAAGATTCGGGCATTCGTTCAGGCGTTGGTCGGCATCGCCATGATGGTGTTCGCCGGCCTCTATCTGCGCAGCTTCGGCCATGTATTGGGCGATTGGGAGATGGTGTTAGGACCGTTCGGCTATCTGGTGACGCTGTTCGCGGTATGGGCGGCGATCAACGCCTTCAACATGGTCGACGGCATCGATGGCCTACTGGGTGGGCTGTCGTGCGTCTCCTTCGGCGCGTTGGGCCTGCTGCTGTACTTGAGTGGACATAATGATCTGGCGTTCTGGTGCTTTGCGATGATCGCCGCCATCGTTCCCTATATTTTGCTCAACCTCGGCATCCTCGGCCGCCGTTATAAAGTGTTCATGGGGGACGCCGGCAGCACCCTGATCGGCTTTACCGCCATTTGGCTGCTGCTGCAAAGCTCGCAGGGAAAGGCACACTCGATTAACCCGGTGACCGCGCTGTGGATCATCGCTATTCCGCTGATGGACATGATAGCAATCATGTATCGTCGTTTACGCAAGGGGATGAGCCCCTTCTCTCCCGACCGTCAACATATACACCACCTGATCATGCGCGCCGGCTTTACGCCGCGACAGGCTTTCGTGCTGATCACCCTGGCGGCCGCATTGCTGGCGGCGGTTGGCGTGATCGGCGAACGCCTGACTTTTATCCCAGAGTGGGTTATGTTGGCATTATTCTTGCTTGCTTTCTTCCTGTACGGTTATTGCATCAAGCGCGCCTGGCGGGTTGCGCGGTACATTAAGCGTATCAAGCGTCGCCTGCGGCGTTCGAACGATAACAAGCAAGTATCTTAACCAGAGGCTTTTTGGCTGTGATTAATCCAGAAACAACGTCTGACAAGCATACCCCGGCGGTGGATAACGAACTCGATATCCGCGGCCTGTGCTGCACCTTGTGGCGCGGCAAACCGTGGATTATCGGCATTGCGGTGCTGTTCGCGGCGGTCGCGCTGATCGTCTCTTATCTGGTTAAGCAAGAGTGGAGTGCGACCGCCATCACGGATAGACCTACGGTGAATGCGCTGGGCGGTTACTACTCGCAGCAGCAGTTCCTGCGTAATCTGGACGTGCGCACGCTGCCGGCGACGGCCGGCGATCAGCCGAGCATCGCGGACGAAGCGTACAATGAGTTCATCATGCAGCTGGCGGCCTACGATACGCGTCGCGATTTCTGGCTGCAGAGCGATTACTACAAGCAGCGTCAGGAAGGGGATGCCCGCGCCGATGCGGCGTTGCTCGACGAGCTGATCAACAACATCCTGTTCACGCCGCGCGACGACAAGAAAGTGCCGAATGACGGCGTGAAGCTCACGGCGGAAACCGCCGCGGACGCCAACCGCCTACTGCGCCAATACGTGGCCTTCGCCAGCCACCGCGCAGCCCTGCACCTGAACGAAGAGATCCAGGGGGCGTGGGCCGCCCGTACCACTTCAATGAAGGCGCAAGTCAAGCGTCAGGAAGCGGTAGCGGAGTCGGTTTACAAGCGTGAGCTGAACACCACACAGCAGGCGTTGAAAATCGCCGAGAGCCAGGGGATAAGCCGTACGCAAACCGACACTCCGGCCGAGCAACTGCCGGATTCGGATCTGTTCCTGCTGGGCCGGCCAATGCTGCAGGCGCGTCTGGAAGGTCTGCAGGCTTCCGGCCCGACCTATGACCTGGATTACGAGCAGAACCGCGCGATGCTGGCGACGCTGAACGTTGGTCCGACGTTGGATGAGAAGTTCCAGACCTATCGCTACTTGCGTACGCCGGAAGAGCCGGTAAAACGCGACAGCCCACGCCGGGTCTTCTGGCTGATTCTGTGGGGCGCGATGGGCGCTTTGGTTGGCGCGGGTGTTGCCTTGGCGCGTCGGCCGCGTAGTTAAAAATAATATAATAATCTGATGCAGGGCGCGTGAGCGCCCCATTCGCAGGCGGGGCCTGCGATTAACCGACCAAAAGAGATTCGCTGTGAAAGTGTTGACTGTTTTCGGCACCAGGCCGGAAGCCATTAAAATGGCGCCGCTGGTACATGCACTGGCCCAGGATGAGGCCTTTGACGCAAGAGTCTGCGTAACGGCACAGCATCGTGAGATGTTGGATCAGGTATTGCGGTTGTTTGAGATTACGCCGGATTACGACCTGAACATCATGAAACCCGGTCAGGGGCTGACGGAAATCACCTGCCGCATCCTGGAAGGGCTGAAAGGGGTGCTGGAAGACTTCAAACCGGACGTGGTGCTGGTGCACGGCGATACCACCACTACGCTGGCGACCAGCCTGGCGGCGTTCTATCAACGCATCCCCGTCGGGCATGTCGAAGCCGGGCTGCGCACCGGCAATCTGTATTCTCCCTGGCCGGAAGAGGCCAACCGAAAACTGACCGGCCATCTGGCGATGTACCATTTTGCACCAACCGAGAACTCGCGCCAAAATCTGTTGCGCGAGCTGCTGCCGGACAACCGTATTTTCGTGACGGGCAATACGGTGATCGACGCGTTGTTCTGGGTGCGCGACCGCGTGATGAGCGATGCCGTGCTGCAGGCTGGCCTGGCGCAGCGTTACCCGTTCCTCGACGCTGACAAGAAACTGATTCTGGTCACCGGCCATCGGCGCGAAAGTTTTGGCGGCGGCTTTGAGCGAATTTGCAGCGCGCTGGCGGAGATTGCCCGCAACCACCCGGAAGTGCAGGTCGTGTATCCGGTGCATCTCAATCCGAACGTCAGTGAGCCGGTGAATCGCATCTTGAAAGGCATCGACAACGTCATGCTGATCGAGCCGCAGGATTATCTACCGTTTATTTATCTCATGACCAAAGCGCACCTGATCCTGACCGATTCCGGCGGTATTCAGGAAGAGGCGCCATCGTTAGGCAAACCGGTGCTGGTGATGCGCGACACCACCGAACGCCCGGAAGCGATAGATGCGGGCACGGTACGCCTGGTCGGTACCGATGTAGCCAAAATTGTTGAAGCGGTGACCCGGCTGTTGACGGACGAAAGCGAATATCACGCGATGAGTCGGGCGCACAACCCATACGGTGACGGGCATGCCTGCCAGCGTATCCTCGAAGCTTTAAAGAACCATCAGGTGACACTATGAGTTTTGACACTATTTCGGTTATCGGCCTGGGTTATATCGGCTTGCCAACGGCGGCGGCGTTCGCTTCCCGCAAGAAAAAAGTGGTGGGTGTAGATGTTAACCAACATGCGGTAGATACCATTAACCGCGGTGCGATCCACATCGTCGAGCCGGATCTGGACAAAGTGGTCAAGGACGCCGTCGACGGTGGTTTCCTGCAGGCGGTGACCAAACCGCTGGCGGCCGATGCATTCCTGATCGCGGTGCCTACGCCGTTCAAGGGCGATCACGAGCCGGATCTGGCCTATGTCGAAGCGGCGGCGAAATCGCTGGCACCGGTGCTGAAAAAGGGCGATCTGGTGATCCTTGAGTCCACCTCGCCGGTGGGTGCCACCGAACAGATGGCGGAATGGCTGGCGCAGGCGCGCAGCGATCTCAGCTTCCCGCAACAATCGGGCGAAGCGGCGGACGTGAATATCGCCTACTGCCCGGAGCGCGTGCTGCCGGGGCAGGTCATGGTGGAACTGATTCAAAACGACCGCGTGATCGGTGGCATGACGCCGAAGTGCTCGGAACGTGCCAGCGCGCTGTACAAGATTTTCCTCGAGGGCGAATGCGTGATCACCAACTCGCGCACTGCCGAGATGTGCAAGCTGACGGAAAACAGCTTCCGCGACGTGAATATCGCCTTTGCCAACGAATTGTCGTTGATCTGCGCCGAACAGGGGATCAACGTCTGGGAACTGATCCGCCTGGCGAACCGCCATCCGCGGGTGAATATTCTGCAGCCGGGGCCGGGCGTCGGCGGTCACTGCATCGCTGTCGATCCGTGGTTTATCGTGGCGCAGAACCCGCAGCAGGCGCGCCTGATCCACACCGCTCGCCTGGTGAACGACGGTAAACCGCTGTGGGTGGTCGACCGGGTGAAAGCGGCGGTGGCCGATTGCCTGGCCGCCACCGACAAGCGCGCGTCCGAGGTCAAAATTGCCTGCTTCGGCCTGGCCTTCAAGCCGAATATCGACGATCTGCGTGAAAGCCCGGCGGTAGAGGTCGCGCATCTGATTGCCGAATGGCACGTCGGCGAAACGCTGGCGGTGGAACCGAACGTTGAACAGCTGCCGAAGTCGCTGGCGGGTCACGTGACGTTGACGCCAATCGCTGAGGCGTTGCAGCAGGCCGATGTGATCGTGATGTTGGTCGATCACCAGCAGTTCAAGGCTATCAGACCGGAAGAAATCAAACAAAACTGGGTGGTCGATACCAAGGGGGTCTGGCGTTGAAATGTATTTTAGTTACCGGTGGTGCCGGTTTCATTGGCTCCGCAGTCGTGCGGCACATCATCGAGGCCACCGGCGATAGCGTGGTGGTGGTGGATAAGCTGACCTATGCCGGTAACCTCGAGTCTTTGGCGGTGGTGGCTGAGAGCGATCGCTATGCTTTCGAGCAGGTCGACATCTGCGATCGCGCCGAGCTGGATCGGGTATTTGCCCACTATCAGCCGGACGTAGTGATGCACCTGGCGGCGGAAAGCCACGTCGATCGCTCTATCGACGGCCCGGCGGCGTTTATCGAGACCAACGTGGTTGGCACTTACACTATGCTGGAAGCGGCGCGCCACTACTGGCAGCCGCTGGCGGCGGAGAAGAAACTGGCCTTCCGCTTCCATCATATCTCCACCGACGAAGTGTACGGCGACCTGCACGGCACCGACGATCTGTTCACCGAAACCACACCGTATGCGCCGAGCAGCCCCTATTCCGCCTCCAAGGCGTCGAGCGATCATCTGGTGCGCGCCTGGCTGCGCACCTACGGTTTGCCAACCCTCGTGACCAACTGCTCGAACAACTACGGCCCTTATCACTTCCCGGAGAAGCTGATCCCGCTGGTGATCCTGAATGCGGTGGCCGGCAAACCGCTGCCGGTATACGGCAACGGCGCGCAGGTGCGTGACTGGCTGTATGTCGAGGATCACGCGCGCGCGCTGTATCAGGTCGTGACCGAAGGCGTGGTGGGCGAAACTTACAATATCGGTGGTCATAACGAGCGCAAGAATATCGAAGTGGTGCAGACCATTTGCGATCTGCTGGAAGAGCTGGCACCGAACAAGCCGCAGGGCGTGGCGAACTACCGCGATCTGATCACTTATGTGAAGGATCGCCCGGGCCACGATATGCGTTACGCTATCGACGCCGGCAAAATCGATCGTGAGTTGGGCTGGCGGCCGCAGGAAACCTTCGAAAGCGGACTTCGCAAAACCGTGGTTTGGTACCTGAACAACGAAACCTGGTGGCGCCGGGTGCAAGACGGCTCTTATGCCGGTGAGCGTTTGGGGCTGTCAGATTAATTTAACGCCGTGCCGCTTTGCAACGGTACGGCGGGCTTTGGAGTCTGTATGAAAGGCATTATTCTGGCCGGCGGTTCCGGTACGCGTCTGCATCCGATTACTCGTGGCGTGTCCAAGCAACTGCTGCCGATCTATGACAAGCCGATGATCTATTACCCGTTGTCGGTACTGATGCTGGCGGGAATCAAAGACATTCTGATTATCTCCACGCCGGAAGATCTGCCTTCATTCAAGAGGCTTTTGGGCAGCGGCGAAGCATTCGGCATTAATCTCAGCTATGCCGAACAGCCAAGTCCCGATGGCCTGGCTCAGGCATTTTTGATCGGCGAAGAATTTTTGGCCGGTGAGCCGAGCTGTCTGGTATTGGGTGACAATATTTACTTTGGTCAGGGGTTCAGTCCCAAGCTGAAAAGCGTTGCAGCGCGCACCACCGGCGCGACCGTGTTTGGCTATCAGGTGATGGATCCCGAGCGCTTTGGCGTGGTGGAGTTTGACGACCACTTCCGCGCGCTGTCGATCGAAGAAAAGCCAGTTAAACCGAAGTCTAACTGGGCAGTGACCGGCCTGTACTTCTACGATAGCCAGGTGGTGGAGTTTGCCAAACAGGTGAAGCCTTCTGAGCGCGGCGAGCTGGAAATCACCAGCATCAACCAGATGTATCTGGAGCGCGGAGAGTTGGCTGTCGAGCTGCTGGGGCGTGGTTTCGCCTGGTTGGATACCGGCACGCACGACAGCTTACTGGAAGCCAGCAGCTTCGTACAGACGGTCGAGAAACGTCAAGGCTTTAAAATCGCCTGTCTTGAGGAGATCGCCTGGCGCAATGGCTGGCTGGACGATGAGGGCGTGAAACGTGCGGCTCAGACACTGGCCAAAACCGGTTACGGCAAATATTTACTGGATTTATTGCATGCGCGTCCACGCCAGTATTGAACCGCTGCAGTGGGAGAGCGACTTCTTCCACTTGGAAAGCGCCAAGTTACATTTCGATAACTCGGCGGCGTCTGTAGCTGAAGCTGATTTGAACGCTTATGCATTGGTGCAAGCCAAAATCCCCGCTTGCCGCCTGGAGTGGGCCGATGCGCTGTCGGCGCTGGGATTCCGGCTGGTCGAAGGGGAAGTGGACCTGGCAGTGAACGTTGCGCCGGAAAGCACGACGGCCGATGTCGCTTCGGCGGCTGCGGTGCGTCTGGCCGTTCCCGAGGATATCCCGTCATTGCGCGCTGCCGCCGGTGAGGTGTTCGCCGCCAGCCGGTTTCGTGCACCGTGGTACGATCGCGCCGATAGTGGGCGATTCTATGCGGCCTGGATCGAAAAAGCGGTGCTGGGTACCTTTGATCATCAATGCTTGTTGGTATTGAACAACCAGGGGCAACCCGAAGGCTTTGTCAGCCTGCGTGACATTGGCGGCCAGGAAATGCGTATCGGTCTGCTGGCGGCTTTTCCCGGCGTATCCGGCCGGGGCATTGGCACTCGGCTGATGACGGTGGCGATCGCCGAATGTCGGCGTCAAGGTATGCAGCGCCTGCGGGTCGCGACGCAGGTAGGCAATATCGCCGCATTACGACTCTATCAACGACAGGGTGCCGTGATTGAAAGCACCGCGTACTGGTTATACAGAGGTAGACATGATTCCATTTAACGCACCACCGGTTGTTGGCACTGAACTGGAATATATGCAGGCTGCTATGGGCAGCGGCAAGCTATGCGGCGACGGCGGCTTTACCCGCCGCTGCCAGCAGTGGATGGAACAGCGTTTCGGCAGTGCGAAGGTGTTGCTGACGCCTTCCTGCACCGCGTCGTTGGAAATGGCCGCCATCCTGCTGGATATACAGCCGGGTGACGAAGTGATCATGCCGAGTTTTACCTTCGTTTCCACCGCCAACGCCTTTGTGCTGCGCGGCGCCAAAGTGGTGTTCGTCGACCTGCGTCCGGATACCATGAACATCGACGAAACCAAAATCGAAGCGGCGATCACCGATAAAACCCGCGCGATTGTGCCGGTGCACTATGCCGGCGTTGCCTGCGAGATGGATACCATTATGGCGCTGGCGAAGAAATATAACCTGTTCGTGGTGGAAGACGCCGCGCAGGGCGTGATGTCGACCTACAAAGGCAAGGCATTGGGCACCATCGGCCATATCGGCTGCTTCAGCTTCCATGAAACCAAAAACTACACCGCCGGCGGCGAAGGCGGCGCGACGCTGGTGAACGATCCGGCTCTGATCGATCGGGCGGAAGTCATCCGCGAGAAGGGCACCAACCGCAGCCAGTTCTTCCGTGGTCAGGTGGACAAATATACCTGGCGCGACATCGGTTCCAGCTATCTGATGTCTGACCTGCAGGCCGCTTACCTGTGGGGCCAGCTGGAAGTGGCGGAACGCATCAACCAGCGCCGTTTGGCACTGTGGCAGAAGTACTATGACAGCTTCCTGCCGTTGGCGAAGGCCGGCCGCATCGAGTTGCCGGTAATCCCGGCCGACTGCGTGCATAACGCGCACATGTTCTATATCAAGCTGCGGGATATCGACGATCGCACGGCCTTTATCGACTACCTGAAGGAAGCCGAGATCATGGCGGTGTTCCACTATATCCCGCTGCATGACTGCCCGGCCGGCGAACGTTTTGGTCGCTTTGCCGGCGAAGACCGTTATACCTCGCAGGAAAGCGCGCGCCTGGTGCGCTTACCGCTGTTCTACAATATGTCCGATGTCAATCAGCGTACGGTAATCAATACCATCCTGAGCTTCTTTGCCTGATATGTCGCTGGCAAAAGCATCGATATGGACCGCCGGCTCCACGCTGATCAAAATCGGCGTGGGGTTGTTGGTGGTGAAGCTGCTGGCGGTGGCGTTTGGCCCCAGCGGGGTGGGGCAGGCGGGTAACTTCCGCCAGTTGATTACCGTGCTGGGCGTGCTGTCCGGCGCGGGCATTTTTAACGGCATCACCAAATACGTGGCGGAGTACCACCAGGATCCGCAGCGTCTGCGTCTGGCGGTAGGCACCGCATCGAGCATCGTGCTGGGTTTTTCGACCTTGCTGGCGCTGGTGTTTCTGTTCGCCGCCGAACCGATCAGCATCGGGCTGTTCGGGCATGCCGATTACGTCGATGTGGTGCGCGCCGTCGCCTTCATTCAGATGGGCATCGCCTACGCCAACCTGTTCATGGCGGTGCTGAAAGGCTACCGCGACGCGATGGGCAATGCGCTGGCGGTGATCGGCGGCAGCCTGATTGGCGTGGTGGCTTATTACCTGTGCTTCACGCTGGGTGGCTATGAAGGCGCGTTGGCGGGGCTGGCGCTGGTGCCGGCGTTGGTGGTGTTGCCTGCCGGGCTGATGCTGTGGCGGCGCAAAACGTTGCCGCTGCGCTATCTGGCGCCGCGTTGGGACAAACTCGTGGCCGGCAATCTCGGCAAATTCACCCTCATGGCGTTGATCACGTCGGTGACGCTGCCGGTGGCCTACGTGATGATGCGTAACCTGTTGGCCGCCCATTACGGCTGGGATGAGGTGGGGATTTGGCAGGGCGTCAGCAGCATTTCCGATGCCTATCTGCAGTTTATCACCGCTTCGTTTACCGTCTATTTGCTGCCGACGCTGTCGCGGCTGACGGACAAGGGCGCCATCTCACGGGAGATCGTGCGTTCGCTGAAATTCGTGCTGCCGGCGGTAGCGGCGGCGAGCTTTATGGTTTGGGTGCTGCGCGATTTCGCTATTTGGCTGCTGTTCTCGGACAAGTTTGTCGCCATGCGCGATCTGTTTGCCTGGCAGCTGGTGGGCGACGTGCTGAAAGTCGGGGCCTATGTGTTCGGCTATCTGGTGATCGCCAAAGCGTCGCTGCGCTTCTATATCCTGACGGAAGTCAGCCAGTTTCTGCTGCTGACGGTGTTCTCGCACTGGCTGATCCCGCTGCACGGCGCGTTGGGGGCGGCTCAGGCCTATATGGCAACCTACATCGTGTATTTCGCGCTCTGTAGCTGCGTGTTCCTTATTTATCGTAGACGAGTATGACCATACTGATTCACGTTCTGGGATCCGATATCCCGCATCATAACCAGACGGTGCTGCGCTTCTTCAACGACGTGCTGGCGCCGCGTTTGCCGGCTGAGCAGACGCGGCATTTTATGGTGGCGGCCAAGGATGTGGCGGCACTGGGTGATTTCCCCGCCCTGAACATTGAGCCCTACGCAGACAAGAAAAGCCTGGCGGAGGCGGTCATCGCCCGTGCCCAGGCCGATCGCGATGCGCGTTTCTTCCTGCACGGCCAGTTCAATCCGGGGCTGTGGTTGGCGCTGCTGAGCGGCAAGATCAAGGCGCGTCAGGTCAGTTGGCATATTTGGGGTGCCGATCTGTATGAAGACGCCACCAGCTGGAAATTCCGGCTGTTCTATCTGCTGCGCCGCATTGCGCAGGGGCGTGTAGGGAACGTGTTTGCCACTCGCGGCGACGTGATTCACTACCAGCAACGCCATGCGCGGGTGCCGGCCTCGCTGCTGTACTTCCCGACCCGCATGGATCCGGCGCTGACCGACGTTCACGTCGAGAAAAACCTGGCCGGGCCGATGACGATTCTGGTGGGCAACTCCGGCGATCGCAGCAATCGGCATATCGAAGCGCTGCAGGCGATCCATCAGCAGTTCGGCGCCGACGTGCGCGTGATCCTGCCGATGGGTTATCCGGCCAACAACGATGCCTACATCGAGCAGGTGCGCGCCGCCGGGTTGCCGCTGTTCGGCGAGAAAAACCTGCAGCTGCTCACGCAGCAGGTGGCGTTTGAGGACTACCTCAATATTTTACGCGCCTGCGATCTGGGCTATTTCATTTTCAATCGCCAGCAGGGGATTGGCACCCTGTGCCTGCTGATTCAGTTCGGCGTGCCTTTCGTGCTCAGCCGGCAAAACCCGTTCTGGCAGGATTTGGCGGAACAGCATCTGCCGGTGCTGTTCTACGGCGATTCGCTGGACGAGGCGGTGGTGCGCGAAGCGCAGCGTCAGCTGGCGGCGGTGGATAAACAGACGATCGCCTTCTTCAATCCGAACTATGTCGACGGCTGGCAGCAAGCCCTGGCGTTGGCGGCGGGAGATCACTCATGACGTTGGCGCAATTCGGCGGCCTGTTTGTCGTCTATCTGGTCAGCCTGACGTTTATTCTGACGCTAACCTACCAGGAGTTTCGGCGCGTGCGCTTTAACTTCAACGTCTTCTTTTCGCTGCTGTATTTGCTGACGTTCTATTTCGGTTTTCCTTTGACCTGCCTGCTGGTGTTCCAGTTTGACGTCGAGGTGGTGCCGGTGGAGTTTCTGCTGTACGCCCTGCTGTCGGCGACGGCGTTTTACGCCATCTATTACGTCACCTACAAGACCCGGCTGCGCAAGCGCCGCACAGAGCCGCGTGCGGCGCTGTTTACCATGAACCGGGTAGAGACTCATATGACCTGGGTGCTGCTGGCATTGGTGGCGATCGGTACCGTTGGGATCTTCTTCATGCAGAACGGCTTCCTGCTGTTCAAGCTCAATTCCTACAGCCAGATTTTCTCCAGCGACGTGTCCGGCGTGGCGCTCAAGCGGTTCTTCTACTTCTTCATTCCGGCGATGCTGGTGGTCTATTTCCTGCGGCAGGATCTGCGCGCCTGGTTCTTGTTCCTGGTGGCGACGGTGGCGTTCGGTATTCTGACCTACGTGATCGTCGGCGGCACCCGCGCCAACATCATCATCGCCTTCGCGCTGTTCCTGTTTATCGGCATCGTGCGCGGCTGGATCACGCTGTGGATGCTGGCGGCGGCGGGCATATTCGGCGTGGTCGGCATGTTCTGGCTGGCGTTGAAGCGCTACAGCCTGGATGTCAGCGGCGCGGAAGCGTTCTATACCTTCCTCTACCTGACCCGCGATACCTTCTCGCCGTGGGAAAACCTGGCGCTGCTGCTGCAAAATTACGACAAGATCGATTTCCAGGGCCTGGCGCCGATCGTGCGTGATTTCTACGTCTTTATTCCAACCTGGCTATGGCCGGGCCGGCCGGACGTGGTGCTGAACTCGGCCAACTATTTCACCTGGGAAGTGCTGAACAACCACTCCGGGCTGGCGATTTCGCCGACGCTGATCGGTTCGCTGGTGGTGATGGGCGGTGCGCTGTTTATTCCGCTCGGCGCGATTCTGGTGGGCATGATCATCAAGTGGTTCGACTGGCTGTATGAGTTGGGCAAAACCGAACCGAACCGCTATAAGGCGGCCATTCTGCAAGGCTTCTGCTTCGGTGCGGTGTTCAACATCATCGTGCTGGCGCGCGAAGGGGTGGACTCTTTCGTGTCGCGCGTGGTGTTCTTCTGCATTATTTTCGGCGCCTGTCTGGTGCTGGCGAAGTTGCTGTATTGGTTGTTCGATACCGCCGGGCTGATCAAGGCCAGAGTGACGCGCGCCCGCGCGCTGGCGTCTCCGCCTCGGGCCAACGGTCTTTTGTAAGGGTAATGAGAACGATGGAAGCAAAGATTTCGGTGCCGCAGTATGAGCTGCGCGGTTTCAGCCTGTGGGGCTTTCGCGATATGGCGCACTGCATGGACTTTTTGTTCGACGGCGGCCGGGTAAAACAGGGCACGCTGGTGGCCATGAACGCGGAAAAGATCCTGAAGGCGGAAGAGGACCCGGCGCTGCATGCGTTGCTGGATGAGGCGGAGTACAAGTACGCCGACGGCATCAGCATGGTGCGTTCGATTCGCCGCAAATACCCGGCGGCGGACGTTTCGCGCGTGGCGGGGGCCGATCTGTGGGAAGCCTTGATGCAGCGCGCCGGCCGTGAAGGCACGCCGGTCTTCCTGGTCGGCGGCAAGCCCGGGGTCTTGGCGGAAACCGAGCAAAAGCTGCGCAGCCAGTGGAATGTCAACCTGGTGGGCAGCCAGGACGGCTATTTCAAACCGGATCAGCGAGAGGCGCTGCTCGAGCGTATTCGTGCCAGCGGCGCCGCTATCGTGACGGTGGCGATGGGATCGCCGAAGCAGGAGATTCTGATGCGCGACTGTCGCAAGGTGCATCCGCAGGCGCTGTACATGGGCGTGGGCGGCACCTACGACGTCTTTACCGGCCATGTGAAGCGTGCGCCCAAGGTGTGGCAGAACCTCGGTCTGGAATGGCTCTACCGCCTGCTCAGCCAGCCCAGCCGCATCGGCCGGCAGTTGAAGCTGCTGAAGTTTGTCGGCTACTACTACAGCGGCAAGATGTAACCCCCTCATCCGGGGCGGAAAGGGTTGTTCCGCTCCGGTCTGCTGTACCAATAATCTGCTTTTGCACGTTTCTGCCGCATATCTATAACCCCCGGCCCTAAACGCCGCTGCATTTATTCCATAAAGTTTTAAATTGCGGTTTGCTTATAGCGGCGAAATGCGAAACGATACCGCCCGGAAATTATCCCTGGCCGCTGAAGCCTGATGCGACAGCGCTGAACGATGTCCCTCTCACGGTAACTTCGCTCCGACCACCCGTTGATGCCAACCCGACCGGCAGGGGATGATTTATTCTTTTAATAATGACAATAACGACCGGCAGCGGCCGGCAGGCAAACACAACCCGAGAAAAATTATTGAGGATTTATGGCACACAAAGAAAAACCGCAAGGGCTACACCGAGGCCTTGAGGCCCGGCATATCGAGCTTATCGCTCTGGGGGGCACCATCGGTGTCGGCCTGTTTATGGGGTCGGCCAGTACGCTGAAGTGGGCGGGGCCGTCGGTGCTGCTGGCTTACATCATCGCCGGGCTGTTCGTGTTCTTCATTATGCGTTCGATGGGAGAAATGCTGTTCCTCGAGCCGGTCGCGGGCTCGTTTGCCGTTTACGCGCATAAGTACATGAATCCCTATTTCGGTTACCTGACCGCCTGGGGCTACTGGTTTATGTGGATTGCCGTCGGCATTTCGGAGATCACCGCCATCGGGGTGTATGTGCAGTTCTGGTTCCCGGAAATACCGCAGTGGGTGCCGGCGCTGATCGCCGTGGCAATGGTGGCGCTGGCCAACCTGGCGGCGGTGCGCCTGTATGGGGAACTGGAGTTCTGGTTCGCCATGATCAAAGTCACCACCATCATCGTGATGATTCTGGTGGGGCTGGGGGTTATCTTCTTCGGCTTCGGCAACGGCGGTGAACCTATCGGTTTCGCCAATTTGACGGCGCACGGCGGTTTCTTTGCCGGCGGCTGGAAAGGCTTCCTGTTTGCGCTGTGCATCGTGGTGGCGTCCTATCAGGGGGTTGAGCTGGTGGGTATCACCGCCGGGGAAGCCAAGAACCCGCAGGTGACGCTGAAACGCGCGATCAACAATATCCTGTGGCGCATCCTGATCTTCTATGTTGGCGCAATCTTCGTCATCGTCACCATCTTCCCGTGGAATGGCATCGGCACCACCGGCAGCCCGTTCGTGCTGACCTTCGCCAAGATCGGCATCGTTGCCGCCGCCGGCATCATCAACTTCGTGGTGTTGACCGCCGCGCTCTCCGGCTGCAACAGCGGCATGTACAGCGGCGGCCGCATGCTGTACGCCCTGGCCAAGAATCGCCAGCTGCCGGCGGCGCTGACCAAGCTTTCCGCCAGCGGCGTGCCGGTGAACTGCATCGCCGTCACCATCGGCTGCCTGTTGGTGGGTTCCGCGCTGAACTACATCATCCCGAATCCGGAGCAGGTGTTCGTCTATGTCTACAGCGCGAGCGTGCTGCCGGGCATGGTGCCGTGGTTCGTGGTGCTGATAAGCCAGCTCTATTTCCGCCGCGCCCATAAGGAAGCGATCAAAAATCACAGCTTTAAGTCGATCATGTTCCCGTATGTGAACTATCTGACCATCGCTTTTCTGATTTGCGTGCTGGTCGGCATGGGAATCAACCCGGATACGCGGATTTCCCTGCTGGTCGGGGCGATTTTCTTGGCCGGCGTCAGCCTGTGCTACTTCGCTTTCGGCATGCACAAGAAACATCATCCGGCTGAAAATCGGGTAGAAACGCGCCAATAAATGGTGAAAAGGGGCTACGGAGTGCGCTTTTGTGCGCGGGAGTGAGCAAAGCGTAATCAAACGCAACATTTCTGCGAAAAAGCACTAGACAGAATTGGCGTAAATCCGTAGTATCCCCTCCCGCAACGGCGCTACGCGCCCGTAGCTCAGCTGGATAGAGCGCTGCCCTCCGGAGGCAGAGGTCTCAGGTTCGAATCCTGTCGGGCGCGCCATTAAGTTTGTGCGCAGGAGCTGCGGTGGTAATATTACCGCGTGAGTAAGAAGAAGTAGTAATGGTGGCTATAGCTCAGTTGGTAGAGCCCTGGATTGTGATTCCAGTTGTCGTGGGTTCGAGTCCCATTAGCCACCCCACTTCCTAACGAAGTGAAGATTTAGCAGTATTTTGTGACAGTGCGAAGGTGGCGGAATTGGTAGACGCGCTAGCTTCAGGTGTTAGTGTTCTTACGGACGTGAGGGTTCAAGTCCCTCTCTTCGCACCACGCAAAATATCTGATAAATATAAGATTTATATGGACAACGGTCTGATAAATCAGGTAGTATGAGCAACACAAATCGGCGAGTAGCGCAGCTTGGTAGCGCAACTGGTTTGGGACCAGTGGGTCGGAGGTTCGAATCCTCTCTCGCCGACCACATTCGAAAAACCTGCTTTTTAAAGCAGGTTTTTTTTCGTCTGTCGTTTATGAGGATGAGTACCTCCGCAGGAGGTTCGAGCCTCGCGAAGCGAGACAACGTTGCTTCAGCAACGGCCCGCAGGGCGCGCATCAAAGATGCGCGTAATCCTCTCTTGCCGACCACTCTCAAAGAAACCGACGCAAGTCGGTTTTTTTACGTCTGTCGTTTATGAAAGCAAGTTCTTCTCAGCATGACGAAGGGAACATCGACAAGCCCGTGCAGCACCGCACGGGCTTTTTGCCTTCCTGGGGAGCATCTGGTGTCGGCATGCAAACGTGTTGATTTTCAGCGACAATACCATCCTGCGTTGTCGTCAGGCTGAGACAAATAATTCATTGATTTTAAAAGATAAAGCTAGCTTTGACTTAAGTCGTCGTTTCGAGGCGACAACCTGATACAGGCCGCCGGCAAGGAACACCAGAGAGTGATTTGTGACGGGAAGGGAAGAGTTAAATAAAAAATCAATAATTTCAATATATTGAGCTATATTTTTCTATATGAGAGCCTCAATTTAAAAGTTGGCACGCCAAGTGCAATATCTCTTGCGTAGATGCTCATTCCACTTCTTATGTTCGCCTTAAGGCCTCATAAACCCTGGGAATGACGCAGAGCCGATTTAGGGTGCCTATCGCCCACGAGAACGATGACTAACCCGTCATCACGCTCAGGGCAGAACGTTGAGTGAGGCACCGCCCCTGTTGTCCTAGACCTGATTGCTTCTTTATACACTTGCCCTGCGGCAAGTGTTTTTTTTTGCGCTTCAGAAAGCCATTGGGCAAAAAAAAGCGCGGCATCGGCGCCGCGCTTTTCTCTCTCGGGCAGGGCGTTATTCGCCGCCGTTCTGTTTCAGCGTCAACATCAGCCCCTCACGCCGCATCTGCGCCGCTTCATCCGAACGATGCAGTTTTTCCAACGTATCGGCCAACCAGGCGTAGTCGTAGGCATCCGGGCGCTGTTTCAGCGCTTCGCGGAAGGCGTCGGCCGCTTGCTGCCACTCACCGTGCTTCATCAGCAACTGCCCCAGCGTGCTGTTCAGCAGCGGCGTCGCGCCGTGTTGTTTCATCTGCTGACGCAGCGCTCTTTCCAACTGCTCGGGGTTGCCGGATTTCAGCCGCGGCAGCAACAGCACCAGGCGCTCGTCGTATTGGCGCTTCAGGCTGTCGAGTACAATCTCCTGCGCCAGTTCGTGGTCGTTGCATTCGATCAGGTGTTCCACCATCGCGATTTGCAGCGGCACTTCGTGACGCGTCTTGCGGCTCTGATCTTTCCACCAGCGCTTCAGGCCTTCGCTGCCTTCGTCCGCCATCGCTTGATTCATCAGCCCGATATACGCCTGTTGCTGCAATGCCTGCAGCTGTTCTTCGCTGTGGAGTTCGATTTTTCGCATCGACGGCAGCACTTCCAGCAGCGACGCATAGGCGCCGGTGCGCAGATAGGCTTGTTCCGCCAGACGCAGCACTTCCGGATGACGCGGCGCCTGGTTCAGCAGGCGATCGACGCCGTGGCGCGCGGCGTGGTTCTCGCCCTGCGCCAACTGGATACGAACCCGGGTGATGTCCACCGGCAGCTGATCGTTGTCGGCCGCTTCGGCGGCGCGCTCCAGATACTGATTGGTACGGAAGTCGTCGCCGCGTTGCTGTGCGGCCTCGGCGGCCAGCAGGTAGTTCACGACCGGCTGTTCGGCGTGGTCGGCGTTGCGCGTCATCAGCTTCTCGACCTGCTTGTAGTCGCCTTCCGCCAGCTTGATCAGCGCGGCTTTGGTTTGCTGGCGCGCGCGGGTGCGCTTGCGGCCGATAAACCAACCGCGCGTGCGGGCGCCGGTACGGAAGAGACGGCGCAGGATCCACTCGATCGCCAGCAGCACCACAAACAGCAGCACCAGCATAAT
Organism: Serratia sp. HMSC15F11; assembly: GCF_001808215.1. Lineage (NCBI taxonomy): Bacteria > Pseudomonadati > Pseudomonadota > Gammaproteobacteria > Enterobacterales > Yersiniaceae > Serratia > Serratia sp. HMSC15F11. Next base: position 89,186 of record NZ_KV792467.1, on the reverse strand, counting down.
CACCAGGCCGGTGACGCTGGTTTCAATATTGTAATTGTCGGTCTGGATCAGCACATAGCCCTGATGCCCGGCCAGCATCGGCCCGAGCACCACGCTGGCGATCACCACCAGGAACAGAAATAGCACGCGTAACATGGCTTAACCCTCCTGGTGAGCGGCAGGGGACTGGGTCATCAGGTTGCGCACCCGGGTCTGCATCACTTTTTCCAGCAGCGGCTGGCTTTTCAGCTGATCCGGCACGTCCATCGAGATCGACTGTTGGCTCAGGCTGTCCAGCTCTTCCAGGAAAGCCTTGGTCGCCGGATCGGTCGTGTCGAAATAGGCGCGCACCCAGGTGGACACGGTTTCCAGCGATTGCTTGTAGGTCTCGTTCTGGTGACGCGGGATGGCCTGCGCGGCCACCAGCAGGCGCGAACGGATGTTTTCGCGCAGGTAGATGTCCTGGTTCGGTGCCAGCAGCGGCTCGGCGCTGGTGTCGCGGCGACGGATGGTGATGAAGTCGGCCATGAAATTGCGCCAGCTCTTGGCCAGGTTCTGCCGCCACTCGCCGATCGAGCTGGAGAGTTCGCTGCTGTTTTGATCCATCGGCGCTTCGTCGGTATCGTTATCCGCCAGACGCAGGTTATCCACCTGATTGGACAGCTGATTGACCTTGAGGATGATGCCGTCGTAATCGACCTGGGTCAGCGTAGAAAGCGTGCTGATGTCTTCGGTAATGGCGCGGCGCACGTCGAGCAGGCTCGGATCGTTCATGTCCGCCAGGCTGGCGTCGGCGCTTTTCAGCAGCGCGGCGGCGCTGGTGACGTCCTGATCGCTCCACAGCTTGCGGCCGGCCATTTTCACCAGGAAATCGGCCTGCGCCAGCAGCCAGGTTTTAGCGTCGCTGCCGGAGATGGTCGCCACTTTTTCCTGCAGTTCGCTCAGCTGGCGCGCCAGATTCGCCTGCTCGCGATCGGCGGCGTCCAGGGTTTTACCCTGCTGCTGCAACAGGCCCTCCAGCGCATTTCTTTCCTGCTGTTGGCTCTGCTTCACGCCTTCAAGCTGCTGCTGCAGCGCCTGATTGGCGGCGATCAGCTGTTGCGCCTGCTTGTGCGTGTGGTAATAGCCGCCCGCGCCGAGGGCGATGACCAGCACGATAGCGATCGCGCCGAGCACCGGGCCGGTGTTCTTTCCTTTGCGGCTGGCAGCGGCTGGCTGCTGGGAGCTCTCAACCGCGGTGGTTGGCTCTTCAACCGGGGCGGATGGGGTATTTTGTTCCGTCATAGTGGCACATCCCATAGTCAGATTATTGTAGCGCGCGGATCAGCGCGTCATTATCGGCGTTGTCAGCTACCCGAATCGTACGCCAGCCCAAGTCCCGGGCGAGGGTAGCCAGGCGTTCGCTCACTACTACCAGGCGGCAACGCAGCAGCCATGAAGAACGATAGTAATCAGGAACTAACGTATAGAGCTGTTGTAACATTTCACCGCTGGTCACCACCAACGTATCCACACCGGCGCGCTGCCAGTGGGCGCTTTGCTCGCTACCGTCGTAGTGCACCGGGCTGCGTTGATAGCATTCATAATAGCTGACGTCGGCGCCACGCTCGCTCAGCGTCGTGCCCAGCAGCTCGCGGCCGCCGTTGCCGCGCAAAATCAGCGCGCGTTTGCCTGCCAGCTTTTGCAGCGCCGGCAGCAGCAGCAGCGTTTCGCTGATCTCGCGTTCACGCGGGTATTCCACCGGCAAACTGCTGACGCAGTGCAGCGCCAGCCCGGTGGTGCGGCCGATGGCGTAATAAGTCAGGTGCGCGGGCCAGCTCAGCCCGGCGCGGCCGATGACCGAATCGGCATAGTTCACCGAATGCTGCGACAGCACGAACACCAGATCGCCGGCGCTAAGCTGCTGCAACGCTTGCGGCAGCTGCGGCAGATCGCTGCCGGGGGCGAAGTCGATCAGCGGTGCATGATAGGCAACCCGGCCGAGTGCGCGCAGCCGGCTTACTAACTGCTCGCCCGAAGGCGATGGGCGGGTTACCAGGATCGTCATGCCGGCGGATTTCCCTGGTAAACTTCGCGCAGGATCTCGCGTGCGCCGCGCGCCAGCAGCTCTTCCGCCAGCTCAACGCCCATCCGTTCGGCCTCGGCGGCCGGGCCGCGGCGTTCGCCGCGCACCATCTGGCTGCCGTCCGGCGCGCCGACCAGGGCACGCAGCCACAGGCTGTCGCCATCCAGTTCGGCATAGCTGCCGATCGGCACCTGGCAGCCGCCTTCCAGACGGGTGTTCATCGCCCGTTCGGCGCGTACGCGGGTTTCGGTGGCAGCATGGTTCAACGGCACCAGCAGAGCGCGGGTGACGCTGTCGTCGAGGCGGCATTCAATGCCGACCGCACCCTGGCCGACCGCCGGCAGGCACTCTTCGGCGCTCAGCGGGCTGCGGATGCGTTGCTCCAGCCCCAGGCGTTTCAGGCCGGCCACCGCCAGAATAATCGCGTCGTAATCGCCGTTGTCCAGCTTGGCCAAGCGAGTGCCGACGTTGCCGCGCAGGTCGCGCACGATCAGATCCGGGCGGCGTTCACGCAGCTGGCACTGGCGGCGCAGGCTGGAAGTGCCGACCACGCTGCCCTGCGGCAGCTGATCGAGCGAGGCGAAACGGTTGGAAACAAAAGCGTCGCGCGGATCTTCGCGTTCGCAAATGGTGGTCAAACCCAGGCCGGCAGGGAAATCGACCGGCACGTCTTTCATCGAGTGCACGGCGATGTCGGCGCGGCCTTCCAGCAGCGCCAGCTCGAGTTCTTTAACAAACAGGCCTTTACCGCCGACTTTCGCCAGCGGCGTATCCAGAATAACGTCGCCGCGGGTGACCATCGGCACCAACTCGACCTGCAGGCCGGGATGGCAGGCCATCAGACGTTGCTGCACATAATGTGCTTGCCAAAGTGCAAGCGGGCTTTGTCGGGTGGCAATTCGAATAATTTTGTCTAACATGCTTGTTACCGTTTTTATATTTCGCCATCCATCCTACCACTGAGAGCCAATACTGTCAGTGCAAGAAGCCGGAGGCGGAAAAAGGACAACGGAATCAAAGGGACGTGTGATGTGCTTTGGGGCAGTTAACACTGCGGGTAAATCGTTTAGGGAAGCGCTACAATAATTGTGAAGCGTTACCTCCTTTACGGTCAATCAGCAAGGTGTTAAATTGATCACGTTTCCAGCAATAAGTCGCCAAATATTCTTCTTACACTAACGGCGCTTATGGAATACGGGTTTTTTTCTAAACACCGGGATAATCAGGCGAGACGTCTTGTACCTCTACATCGAGACATTGAAGCAGAGACTGGATGCGATCAATCAGCTACGCGTCGATCGCGCCCTAGCGGCTATGAAGCCCGCATTTCAACGGGTATACAGTCTGCTGCCCACCTTACTGCACCACCACCACCCGCTGATGCCGGGTTACCTGAACGGTAACGTTCCCCACGGCATTTGCCTCTACACGCCTGATGAAACTCAACAAGATTACCTGAACGATTTAGAAGACAAATGGGGCAGCCCGTTTGACAAACCGGCCAGCGGCGAGCTGCCGATCACCGGCGTCTACTCGATGGGCAGCACCTCGTCTATCGGCCAAAGCTGCAGCTCGGATCTCGATATCTGGGTCTGCCACCAGTCCTGGCTGGACAACGAGGAACGCTCCCGCCTGCAGCAAAAATGCAGCCTGCTTGAGAAGTGGGCCGCCTCGATGGGGGTGGAAGTCAGCTTCTTCCTGATCGACGAAAACCGCTTCCGCCATAATGAAAGCGGTAGCCTGGGCGGCGAAGACTGCGGCTCGACGCAGCATATCCTGTTGCTCGACGAATTCTACCGCACAGCGGTGCGCCTGGCCGGCAAACGCATCCTGTGGAACATGGTGCCGGGCGAAGAAGAAGCGCACTACGATGAATACGTGCTGTCGCTGTACGCGCAGGGCGCGCTGACGCCGAACGAGTGGCTTGATCTCGGCGGCCTGAGTTCGCTGTCGGCGGAAGAGTACTTCGGCGCCAGCCTGTGGCAGCTGTACAAGAGCATCGATTCGCCTTACAAGGCAGTGCTGAAGACCCTGCTGCTGGAAGCCTATTCCTGGGAATACCCCAATACCCAGCTGCTGGCGACGGACATCAAACACCGCCTGCATCAGGGGGAGATCGTCAGCTTCGGGCTCGATGCCTATTGCATGATGCTCGAGCGCGTGACCCGTTACCTGACCGACATCAACGATACCACCCGCCTCGATCTGGCCCGCCGCTGTTTCTACCTGAAAGTGTGTGAAAAGCTGTCGCTGGCCAAGGCCTGCGTCGGCTGGCGGCGCGAGATCCTCAGCCAGCTGGTCAGCGAGTGGGGCTGGAGCGAAGAGCGTCTGGCGATGCTGGACAACCGCGCCAACTGGAAAATCGAACGGGTGCGTGAAGCGCATAACGAGTTGCTCGACGCGATGATGCAGAGCTACCGCAACCTGATCCGTTTCGCCCGCCGCAACAACCTCAGCGTCAGCGCCAGCCCGCAGGATATCGGCGTGCTGACCCGCAAACTGTACGCGGCGTTCGAGGCGCTGCCCGGCAAGGTGACGCTGGTGAACCCGCAGATTTCGCCGGACCTGTCGGAAAACGATTTAACCTTTATTCACGTGCCGGTAGGCCGCGCCAACCGCACCGGCTGGTACCTGTATAATCAGGCGCCGGCCATGGATTCGATCGTCAGCCATCAGCCGCTGGAATATAACCGCTACCTGAACAAGCTGGTGGCCTGGGCCTATTTCAACGGCCTGCTGACCCCGCAGACCCGCCTGCACATCAAGAGCGGCAACCTGTGCGACACCGCCAAGCTGCAGGAACTGGTGGCCGACGTTTCTCATCATTTCCCGCTGCGCCTGCCGGCGCCGACGCCGAAAGCGCTGTACAGCCCGTGCGAAATTCGCCATCTGGCGATCATCGTCAATCTGGAAAACGATCCGACCGCCGCCTTCCGCAATCAGGTGGTGCACTTCGATTTCCGCAAGCTGGACGTGTTCAGCTTCGGCCAGCAGCAGCAGTGCCTGGTGGGCAGCATCGATCTGCTGTATCGCAACTCTTGGAACGAAGTGCGCACCCTGCATTTCAGCGGCGAACAGTCGGTGCTGGAAGCGCTGAAAACCATTCTCGGCAAAATGCACCAGGACGCCGCGCCGCCGGAGTCGGTGGAAGTGTTCTGCTACAGCCAGCACCTGCGCGGCCTGATCCGCACCCGCATCCAGCAGTTGGTGTCGGAGTGCATTGAGCTGCGCCTGTCCAGCACCCGCCTGGAGCCCGGCCGCTTCAAGGCGGTACGCGTCGCCGGGCAGACCTGGGGGCTGTTCTTCGAGCGCCTGAGTGTGTCGGTGCAAAAGTTGGAGAACGCGGTGGAGTTTTACGGTGCGATCTCCAACAACAAGCTGCACGGCCTGTCTATCAAGGTGGAAACCGATCAGGTGCATCTGCCGCCGGTGGTGGATGGCTTCGCCAGCGAGGGGATCATCCAGTTCTTCTTCGAAGACACCTCGGACGACAAGGGCTTCAACATCTATATTCTGGACGAGTCGAATCGGGTGGAGGTGTATCACCACTGCGAGGGCAGTAAAGAGGAGCTGGTGCGCGACGTCAGCCGCTTCTACTCCTCATCGCACGATCGTTTTACCTACGGCTCCAGCTTCATCAACTTCAACCTGCCGCAGTTCTATCAGATCGTGCAGCTCGACGGGCGCACGCAGGTGATCCCATTCCGCAGCAACGTGCTGTCCAGCCTGTGCGTGACGGTGGCCGATGGCGCCGCGCAGCCGCTCAAACAGCAGTTCCAGCTGCATTGACGCCGCAAGGGCTCGGTTGCCGAGCCCTGCATCGCCTCAGGAAAAATGCAGTTCCTCACCGGCCTGTGCGCTGGCCGCTTCGCTGAGCAGCTGATAAAACGGCTGCCCGCTGCGATCGCATAGCCAGACGCCGTCGCGGTAGTTGAAGTGGTAACCGCCGGCCTTGGTGGCGAGCCAAACCTGGTGCAGCGGCTCCTGGCGGTTGATGACAATTTTGGTGCCGTTTTCGAAGCTCAGCGTCATCACCCCGCCATTGGTTTCGTAATCGATGTCCGCATCGCCGTCAAAATCGTCCAGTGTCTCTTCAATATTCAGCATCAGCTGGTCGGCCAACTGATGAAACTCGCTGTCGTTCATATTCAATTCCTATTGCTTTTCATGATCCACCTGCGATTATAGAGACCTTGGACGCATGAATTACAGGCATTAATGCAAATGAAAAAACAACTACGCTATGCGCTGATCGCAGTTCTGCTGACCGGCCTCGCCGGCTGTGGTCTGAAGGGCCCGCTTTACTTCCCACCTGCCGATTCCGCCGGCCAAAAACCGGCCAAGCCGCCGGTGCAAACGGGCGATCAGGTGCAAAAGAACCAGCAGGAGCAGTCTGGCTCTCAGCAAAAACCGTCGATGGTCGACCAGTAACACCCTGTTTGCGGTGGCGAGCGCCGCCGCAAAATCAAGACGGATAGCGCGTCCAGATAGCGGAGTATGATATGCAGTTCTCCAAAATGCACGGTCTGGGCAACGACTTTATGGTGGTCGATGCCGTTACACAGAATGTCTATTTTTCACCTGAGCTGATCCGCCGGCTGGCCGATCGGCACCTGGGCGTCGGCTTTGACCAGATGCTGGTGGTAGAACCGCCTTACGATCCCGAGCTGGATTTTCACTACCGAATTTTCAACGCCGATGGCAGCGAAGTGGCGCAGTGCGGCAACGGCGCGCGCTGCTTCGCGCGCTTTGTGCGGCTGAAAGGGCTGACCAACAAGCGCGATATCCGCGTCAGCACCCAAACCGGGCGCATGGTGCTCAGCGTCACCGACGACGATCTGGTGTGCGTCAACATGGGCGAGCCGAACTTCGATCCGCAGGCGGTGCCGTTCCGCGCCGCCAAGGCCGAAAAGACCTACATCATGCGCGTGGCGGAACAGACCGTGCTGTGCGGCGTGGTGTCGATGGGCAACCCGCATTGTGTTTTGCAGGTGGATGATGTAAAAACCGCCAAGGTGGAGCTGCTTGGGCCGGTGCTGGAAGGGCATGAGCGCTTCCCGGAACGGGCCAACATCGGCTTTATGCAGGTGGTCAGCCGCGATCACATCAAGCTGCGCGTTTACGAGCGCGGCGCCGGCGAAACGCAGGCCTGCGGCAGCGGCGCCTGTGCGGCGGTGGCGGTGGGGATCCAACAGGAATTGCTGTCAGAAGAGGTGCATGTAGAACTGCCGGGCGGCAGCCTGCATATTCGCTGGAAAGGGCCGGGCAACCCGCTGTTTATGACCGGCCCGGCAACCCATGTCTATGACGGATTTATTCATCTATGAAGAGCGTAGAAGAACAGAGCGTCGCCGGCCTGGCGCTGGATGACGACACCGTGATGCAGTATCTGCTGCAGAACCCGGATTTCTTTATTCGCAACGCACGCCAGGTTGAGCAGATGCGCGTGCCGCACCCGGTGCGCGGCACCGTTTCGCTGGTGGAATGGCATCTGGCCCGCCAGCGCAATCACATCGAACGGCTGGAAGAAGAGATCACGCTGTTGATGGAACAGGCCAGCGCCAACGAAGGGCTGTTCGCCCGGTTGCTGCACCTGCAGGCCGATTTGGCCACCGCCGACAGCCTGCAGGACATGCTCAACCGGCTGCAGCGCTGGGCGCGCGGCTTCGGTTTGGCCGGTGCTACGGTGCGCCTGTTTGCCGAACGCTGGAAGATCGGCGCGCCTTCCGACTTCACCCACCTGGCGCTGACGCGTTCGGCGTTCGAGCCGTTCCGCATTCAGCGGCTGGGCAGCGAACAACACTACCTCGGCGGCCTGAACGGCCCCGAACTGCTGCTGCTGTTGCCGCAGGCCAAACAGATTGGCCAGATTGGCTCGGTGGCGCTGTCGATGCTGGGCGACGACGGCGAACTGGGCATGGTGATCTTCAGCAGCCGCGATACGCAACACTATCAGCAGGGCATGGGCACGGTGATGCTCAATCAACTGGCGCGCATGCTGCCGGAACTGCTGGAACGCTGGGTCGAACGCGCATGACGCCGATTGCGCCCAGCTTGCAGCAGCCGGTGGACGCTTTTCTGCGTTATCTCAAGGTAGAACGGCAACTCAGCCCGCTGACGCAGCTCAGCTATTCGCGCCAGCTGGCGGCGCTGATGCGCCTGGCGCAGGAGATCGGCGTCACCGACTGGACGGCGCTGGACGCCGCCCGGGTGCGCATGCTGGCGGCGCGCAGCAAACGCGCCGGCCTGCAGTCCGCCAGCCTGGCGCTGCGGCTCTCTTCGTTGCGCAGTTTCCTCGACTGGCTGGTCAGCCAGGGCGTATTGCACGCCAACCCCGCCAAAGGCATCCGCACGCCGCGTAGCGGCCGCCATCTGCCGAAAAACATCGACGTCGATGAAATGAACCAGCTGCTGGAGATCGATCTCAACGATCCGCTGGCGGTGCGCGATCGCGCCATGCTGGAGGTGATGTACGGCGCCGGCCTGCGCCTCTCCGAGCTGGTGGGGCTGGATTGCCGCCATGTCGACATGGCCGCCGGCGAGGTGTGGGTGATGGGGAAAGGCAGCAAAGAGCGCAAATTGCCGATCGGGCGCACCGCCGTCACCTGGCTGGAACACTGGCTGGCGATGCGCGATCTGTTCGGGCCGGAAGATGACGCGATGTTCCTGTCCAATCAGGGGCGGCGCATTTCGACGCGCAACGTGCAAAAGCGCTTCGCCGAATGGGGTGTGAAACAGGGCGTCAACAGCCATATCCACCCGCACAAGCTGCGCCACTCCTTCGCTACCCACATGCTGGAGTCGAGCGGCGATCTGCGCGCGGTGCAGGAGCTGCTCGGCCACGCCAACCTGACCACCACGCAAATTTATACCCACCTCGACTTTCAACATCTGGCGAACGTGTACGATGCCGCGCATCCGCGCGCCAAACGGGGGAAATCCTGATGCATTTTTATCGCCCGCTGCGCCCGCTGGCGGCGTTGACTTTCGATCTGGACGACACGCTGTATGACAATCGCCCGGTGATTAGACAGACCGAACAACAGTCGGTGGCCTTCCTGCAGAGCTACCATCCCGGTCTGAACAGCTTCCAGTCGGCGGATTTCCACCGCCTGCGCCAGGAGCTGCGCGAACAGGATCCGGAGATCTACCACGACGTCACCCAGTGGCGCTGGCGCGCCATTCATCTGGCGCTGAGCCGGCAGGGGCTGCGCGATGCCGACGCGGCGATCGGGGCCGATGCGGCGATGCAAAACTTCGCGCTGTGGCGCAGCCGCATCGAGGTACCGGAAGCGACCCACGCCACGCTAAAGGCGCTGGCCGCGCGCTATCCGCTGGTGGCGATCACCAACGGCAACGCCGATCCGGCACAGTGTGGCCTGGACGGCTATTTCCAGTTCGTGCTGCGCTCCGGGCCGGACGGGCGCGCCAAACCGTACCAGGACATGTACCACCTGGCCGTCGAGCGGCTGGGCGTGGCGCCCGAGCAGATCCTGCACGTGGGCGACGATCTGACTACCGACGTCGCCGGTGCGCTGCGCGCGGGGCTGCAGGCCTGTTGGATCAACGATCGGCAACGCTGCTTGATGCAGGCTGCCGACAGCCGCCTGCTGCCGCATATTGAGATTTCGCAGTTGGCATCGCTGACAGCATTGTTATAATCCCTGCCAGAACTCTGTATAAATTTCCAGTGAAAAACCCGTCAGCGGCGGGTTTTCCCTTAACCATTAGTGGTGCCTATGGACGTCTCCGATCTGCTCGACAGCCTGAATGAAAAACAACGTGAAGCCGTGGCGGCGCCGCGCAGCAACCTGTTGGTTCTGGCCGGGGCGGGCAGCGGCAAGACCCGGGTACTGGTGCATCGCATCGCCTGGCTGCTGTCGGTGGAGAACTGTTCGCCGTATTCGATTATGGCGGTGACCTTCACCAATAAGGCGGCGGCGGAAATGCGCCACCGTATCGAACATCTGATCGGCACCAGCCAGGGCGGCATGTGGATCGGCACTTTCCACGGCCTGGCGCATCGTCTGTTGCGCGCCCACCACCTGGAAGCCAACCTGCCGCAGGATTTCCAGATCCTCGACAGCGACGACCAGCTGCGGCTGCTCAAGCGCATCATCAAGGCGCTGAACGTCGACGAGAAGCAGTGGCCGCCGCGTCAGGCGATGTGGTACATCAACGGCAAGAAAGACGAGGGCCTGCGGCCACAGCACGTCGAGACCTACAACAATCCGGTAGAGGCCACCTGGCTGCGCATCTATCAGGCCTATCAGGAAGCCTGCGATCGCGCGGGGCTGGTGGATTTCGCCGAGCTGCTGCTGCGCGCACACGAGCTGTGGTTGAACAAGCCGCATATCCTCAACCACTACCGCGAACGTTTCACCAACGTGCTGGTGGACGAATTCCAGGATACCAACAGCATCCAGTACGCCTGGATCCGTCTGCTGGCGGGCGGCAACAGCAACGTGATGATCGTCGGTGACGATGACCAGTCGATCTACGGCTGGCGCGGCGCGCAGGTGGAAAACATCCAGCGCTTCCTGAAAGATTTCCCCGGTGCGGAAACCATCCGCCTGGAGCAGAACTACCGTTCCACCAGCAACATCCTGAAAGCGGCCAACACCCTGATCGCCAACAACGACGGGCGCATGGGCAAAAACCTGTGGACCGAAGGCGGCGAAGGCGAACCGATCTCCATCTACTGTGCCTTCAACGAACTCGACGAAGCGCGCTTCGTGGTCAACCGCATCAAGACCTGGCAGGACAACGGCGGGGCGCTGAACGACTGCGCCATCCTGTACCGCAGCAACGCCCAGTCGCGCGTGCTGGAAGAGGCGCTGCTGCAGACGGCGATGCCGTACCGCATCTACGGCGGCCAGCGCTTCTTCGAACGCCAGGAAATCAAGGATGCGCTGGCTTACCTGCGCCTCATTTCCAACCGCAACGACGATGCGGCCTTCGAGCGCGTGGTCAACACCCCGACGCGCGGCATCGGCGATCGTACCCTCGACGTGGTGCGCCAGGCGGCGCGCGATCGTCAGCTGACGCTGTGGCAGGCGACGCGCGAGCTGATGCAGGACAAAGTGTTGGCCGGCCGCGCCGCGTCGGCGCTGCAGCGCTTTATCGAACTGGTGGAGTCGCTGGCGCATGAAACCGCCGACATGCCGCTCCACGTGCAGACCGACCGGGTGATCCGCGATTCCGGGCTGTTCATCATGTATGAGCAGGAGAAAGGCGAAAAGGGGCAGGCGCGCATCGAAAACCTTGAGGAATTGGTGACGGCAACGCGCCAGTTCAGCTATCAGGAAGAAGATCAGGATCTGATGCCGCTGCAGGCGTTCCTGTCGCATGCGGCGCTGGAGGCGGGCGAAGGCCAGGCCGACGCCTATCAGGACGCGGTGCAGCTGATGACCCTGCACTCCGCCAAGGGCCTGGAGTTCCCGCTGGTGTTTATCGTCGGCATGGAAGAAGGCATGTTCCCGAGCCAGATGTCGCTGGATGAAGGCGGCCGTCTGGAGGAGGAGCGCCGCCTGGCCTATGTGGGCGTAACGCGCGCCATGCAGAAGCTGACGCTGACCTATGCCGAAACGCGCCGTCTGTACGGCAAAGAGGTTTACCACCGGCCGTCGCGCTTTATCGGCGAGCTGCCGGAAGAGTGCGTGGAAGAAGTGCGCCTGCGCGCCAGCGTATCGCGCCCGGTCAATCACCGCCGCATGGGCACGCCGATCAGTGAGAACGATACCGGCTACAAGCTGGGCCAGCGCGTGCGCCACCCCAAGTTTGGCGAAGGCACCATCGTCAATCTGGAGGGCAGCGGCGAGCACAGCCGGCTGCAGATCGCTTTCCCGGGCGAGGGCATCAAGTGGCTGGTGGCGGCCTACGCTCGCCTGGAAACGGTATAAAGAGCGGGGAGAGTTGCAGGGGCACGCCCCTGCAATCGTTATCAGTGAGGGTAGCGATCGCCGACCTGCGCGGTGGCATACCAGCGCATCACCGCTTCGGTGCCTTCGCCGCCTTCCTGCGGCGCCCATTGCATGCAGTCCTCTTCGGTCAGCGCCTGATACGGGCCCTGCTTCACTTCGAACACCACGCCGCCGGCATCGACCGACAGCACCGCATGCCAGGTAAATGCCGGCATCTCCAGCACTTTGGTTTCTTCGCCGAGCAGGGTGCGCTGCGTCACGACGCCGTCATCGTTGAACTGCAGCACGACAAAACGGCCGCGCAGCGGCGTCAGCAATTCCCAGGTTTGCGGGTGACGGTGCGGGCGGATATAGGTGCCGGGTTCCATGGCGATCGCCAGGCGTTGCACCGGGTCGCTCAACTCTTCGTGTAAAGTGCGGTGCGCGCGCAGGCGGGCCACGCTGGCGGCCTGTTCGCTCATCGCGGTCAGTTCATGGGCGGTAATCTGTTTCATCATTTAAATCCGCATGCTTGTCGTACCATTAGGGTGATGTCATCTTAACAACATTCTTGGTGGTGGTAAGCGATCGCCGCGACTTTTTTCAGCACGGTTTAAGCGCCATTTTTACCATTGATCATCGTGATGATTTGTTGCGCAATTATCCCGCCTAACGTGTTGACAGGCTTTTTCCTCTCGGCGTAACATGCGCGCACTATTATCATTGAGGACAGACGCCTTGGACACACCCAGTAGATACTGGCTCACTGACCTGCGCCGCAGGTATAACTTCTAAGGCTCTCCGTTTTTGCTGATAGCCTTCGTGGTTGTCGGCGACCCCGCAAAGCGTCGCTATGAGTCAGATCTCTTCATGGTCTGAAACAAATCGGTGATACGCATCCCCTCTGTTTCTGTGCTTCAACGCGTTGTCCACACCCGTTACCTTCACGGAGTTTTGGCACATGCTGAGCGCTTTTAAATTAGATAACCGCCGCTTGTCCCGTCTGGAGCTGGACGACTCGGATGATCTCACGTCATCGCTGTGGGTTGACCTGGTCGAGCCGGAAGAGGGCGAGCGTGAGCGCGTGCAGAATGAGCTGGGACAAAGCCTGGCGACGCGTCCCGAGCTGGACGACATCGAAGCCTCCGCCCGTTTCTTCGAAGACGAAGACGGTCTGCATATCCACTCCTTCTTCTACTTTGAAGATGCGGAAGATCACGCCGGCAACTCCACGGTGGCGTTCACCATCCGCGATGGCCGCCTGTATACCCTGCGCGAGCGTGAACTGCCGGCGTTTCGCCTGTACCGCATGCGTGCCCGCAACCAGACCATGCTCGAAGGCAACGCCTACGAACTGCTGCTGGATCTGTTCGAAACCAAGATTGAGCAGTTGGCGGACGAGATAGAGAACATCTACAGCGATCTGGAACAGCTCAGCCGGGTGATCATGGAAGGGCATCAGGGCGACGAATACGACGCCGCGCTGTCGACGCTGGCGGAGCTGGAAGATATCGGCTGGAAGGTGCGTTTGTGTCTGATGGATACCCAGCGCGCGCTCAACTTCCTGGTGCGCAAGGCGCGTCTGCCGACCGGCCAGCTGGAGCAGGCGCGTGAAGTGCTGCGCGACATCGAATCCCTGCTGCCGCACAACGAATCGCTGTTCCAGAAGGTGAACTTCCTGATGCAGGCGGCGATGGGCTTCATCAACATTGAGCAGAACCGCATCATCAAGATCTTCTCGGTGGTGTCGGTGGTGTTCCTGCCGCCAACGCTGGTGGCCTCCAGCTACGGCATGAACTTCGAATTCATGCCGGAGCTGAAATGGTCGTTCGGCTACCCGGGTGCCATCACCTTGATGATCCTGGCCGGCCTGGCCCCTTACCTGTACTTCAAGCGCAAGAACTGGCTGTAACCCGGCGGCGCCGGGCTCAGCGCAGCTTGCGCTGGGTATAGAGCGCGTCGAGGGTGAACAGGATCAGCGCCGCCCAGATAAAGCCGAAGGTCACCAGCTTGTCCTGGCCGACGGTTTCGCCGTAGAAGGTGACCGCCAGCAGGAACATCAGCGTCGGGCCGAGATACTGGAAGAAACCGAGCGTCGACAGGCGCAGCCGGGTGGCCGCCGCGGTGAAGCACAGCAGCGGCACGGTGGTGACGATGCCGGCGGCGACCAGCAGCAGGTTCAGCGACCACGGGTTGGCGCTAAGGTGGCTGGTGGGGCTGTCGGTGAACAGGAACAGATAGCCCGCCGCCACCGGCAGCAGCCACAGCGTTTCGATCAGCATGCCGGTCTGGGCGTCGATGGCGATTTTCTTGCGCAGCAGGCCGTAGAAGGCGAAGCTGAACGCCAGCCCCAGACCGATGATCGGCAACGAGCCGAACTGCCAGAGCTGTACCAGCACCCCGGTGAACGCCAGCGCCACCGCCACCCACTGCATGCGGCGGAAGCGTTCGCCGAGAAACAGCATCCCCAACAGCACGTTAACCAGCGGGTTGATGAAGTAGCCCAGGCTGGCCTCGAGCATATGGTGGTTGTTCACCGCCCAGATGAACAGCAGCCAGTTGCCGCCGATCAACAGCGCGGTGACCGCCAGCAGCAGCAGCCGTTTGCGATTTTGACAGGCGGCCCGCACTTTCGGCCAGCTGCGGCCCAGCGAGATCAGCGCCAGCATGAAGAAAAACGACCAGATGATCCGGTGGGTGAGGATCTCATCGGCGGGCACTTGCTGAATCAGTTTGAAATAGGCCGGGGCGATGCCCCACATAAAATAGGCGGCCAGGGCGAAGAAAATACCCTGACGCGTTTGCTTTGCGTCCATGACGTCACTCGGGTGGGGAACGTAAGATGCGGTGAGTGTACTGAAGACGCTCACCGCACACAATCATCAGCCGACCAGATAGGTGGCGGTGGCGCTCGCGATATGCAGGCCGTCGTGGTTATGCAGCTCTACGCGCGCGACGGCGACCTTGTTGCCGCTGCGCAGCACGCTGGCGGAGGCGACGAAGTGCTCGCCGCGGCCGGGGCGCAGGTAGTCGACGCGCAGATCGATGGTGCCCATGCGCGACAGCTTGGCGGCGATCTCCTCTTCGATCAGCGGCTCCAGGCGCGTCAGCACGCCGCCGGCGCAGGCCAATCCGGCGGCGACGTCAAGCACTGCGGCGATCACGCCACCGTGCAGAATTTCCTGTGCCGCGTTGCCCACCAGCTTGCGTTGGTTGGTGAAGCTCAGCTCGACGTAATCATCGTCGAAGCGGCGCAGCTCCAGGCCAAGCTCGCGGTTGAACGGCATGTGGTAGACAAAGATTTCGCCGATCTTGCGGCGGGCGGCTTCCAGGGTCAGTGGTGTGGTCGACATAGCGGGTTTCCGTTTTTCTTTTGCGTTTTAAGGGAGCTAACTGGTCAGTCCAGGTTAATGGAGTGTTGATTTTATGCTTAACCTTTGTTGCTTACCAGACTATTCCAATAAAACCGACCTGCGCTGCGGTAAAGCCCCCTTTGTGTGTAAAATGGCCTGATTTTTTCCGGGCTTGCCCTTTTTCGTTGGAGTGAGGAGAGGTTATGCGCATTTTGTCAGGGATCGTTTCCGCCACGCTGCTGATGCCGGCGCTGGCATTGGCTGAGGAAGCCAAAGAGCAGCAGATTCACGATAAGCCGGCGGTGCGCGGCAGCATTATCGCCAACCTGCTGCAGGAGCACGATAATCCGTTCACGCTGTATCCTTACGATCCCAATTACCTGCTGTACACCGACACCAGCGATATCAACAAAGAGGCCATCAAGACGTACAACTGGGCCGACAAGGCGCGCAAGGACGAGGTGAAATACCAGCTTAGCCTGGCGTTTCCGCTGTGGCGGGGCATTGCCGGCGACAGCTCGGTGCTCGGCGCGTCTTATACTCAGCGCTCCTGGTGGCAATTGTCCAACCGCGGCGAGTCTTCGCCGTTCCGCGAAACCAACTACGAGCCGCAGCTGTTCGTGGGGTGGGCGACCGATTACCGCTTTGCCGGTTGGACGCTGCGCGATGTTGAAATCGGCGTTAATCATCAGTCTAACGGCCGCTCGGATCCGACGTCGCGCAGCTGGAATCGCGGCTATGCGCGGCTGATGGCGCAAAACGGCAACTGGCAGGTGGATCTCAAGCCCTGGTTCCGTTTCTCGGAGAGCTCGAGCAACGACGACAACCCGGACATCACCAAATACATGGGATACTACCGGCTGAAGGTCGGTTACGCCTGGGGCGACAGCGTGTTCAGCGTCGACAGCCACTACAACTGGAACAGCGGCTACGGCGGCGCGGAACTGGGCTGGAGCTATCCGATTACCCGCAACGTGCGCTTCTATACCCAGGTGTTCAGCGGCTACGGCGAATCGCTGATCGACTACAACTTCCGGCAGACACGGGTGGGCGTTGGTGTCATGCTGAACGATATTATGTAATCATACCCGGTGGGTGTGTACCGATGAAAAAATGGGGAAGTGTGTGTCAACCGCAGCAGTGATTAACAGAGAGTTGCTGGCCGAGCAGGTATTGCGCGATACCTTTGGCTACCAGCAATTCCGTCCGGGCCAACAAACGATTATCAACGCCGCGATCGGCGGGCAGGATTGCCTGGTGGTGATGCCGACCGGCGGCGGCAAGTCGCTGTGTTACCAAATCCCGGCGCTGGTGATGGACGGCCTGACGCTGGTCGTTTCCCCGTTGATCTCGCTGATGAAGGACCAGGTCGACCAACTGTTGGCCTACGGCGTTTCCGCCGCCTGCTACAACTCGACGCAAACCCGCGAGGAGCAGCTGGACGTTATGGCCGGCTGCCGCAACGGCACCATCAAGATGCTGTACATCGCGCCGGAACGGCTGATGATGGAAAGCTTCCTCAGCCTGCTCGATCACTGTCCGCCGGCGATGCTGGCGGTGGATGAGGCGCACTGTATTTCGCAGTGGGGCCATGACTTCCGGCCGGAATATCGCGCGCTGGGTCAGCTGAAACAGCGCTTCCCGTCGATGCCGGTGATCGCGCTGACCGCCACCGCCGACGAGTCCACCCGCGGCGATATCGTGCGCCTGCTGTCGCTGCAGAACCCGCTGGTGCAGGTCAGCAGCTTCGACCGGCCGAACATCCGCTACACGCTGGTGGAAAAATTCAAGCCGCTCGATCAGCTGTGGCGCTTCGTGCAGGATCAGCGCGGCAAGAGCGGCATTATCTATTGCAACAGCCGCGCCAAGGTGGAAGACACCGCCGCGCGCCTGCAAAGCCGTGGCCTGAGCGTCGGCGCTTACCACGCGGGGCTGGACAACGATCGCCGCGCCCAGGTGCAGGAAGCGTTCCAGCGTGACGATCTGCAGGTGGTGGTGGCCACCGTCGCCTTCGGCATGGGCATCAACAAACCCAACGTGCGTTTCGTGGTGCATTTCGACATCCCGCGCAATATCGAATCCTATTATCAGGAGACCGGCCGCGCCGGGCGCGACGGCCTGCCGGCCGAAGCCATCCTGCTGTACGATCCGGCCGACATGGCCTGGCTGCGCCGCTGTCTGGAGGAGAAACCCGCCGGGCAACAGCTGGACATCGAGCGTCACAAGCTGAACGCCATGGGCGCGTTCGCCGAGGCGCAAACCTGCCGTCGCCTGGTGCTGCTCAACTACTTCGGCGAAGGCAAGCACGAAAACTGCGGCAACTGCGATATCTGCCTCGATCCGCCCAAGCGCTACGACGGGCTGGAGGACGCGCGCAAGGCGCTGTCCTGCGTGTATCGCGTCGGCCAGCGCTTTGGCCTCGGGTACATCGTGGAAGTGCTGCGCGGCTCCAACAACCAACGCATTCGCGAATACGGTCACGACAAGCTGCCGGTGTACGGCATCGGCCGCGATCAGACCACCGAACACTGGACCAGCGTGCTGCGTCAGCTGATCCACCTGGGCTTTATCACCCAGAACATCGCCATGCACTCGGCGCTGCAATTGACCGAGGCGGCGCGTCCGGTGTTGCGCGGCGAGGTGGCGCTGCAGCTGGCGGTGCCGCGCATTCAGAGCCTGAAGTCGCGCAGCAGCGCCAACCAGAAATCCTACGGCGGCAATTACGATCGCAAGCTGTTCGCCAAGCTGCGCAAACTGCGCAAGTCGATCGCCGACGAAGAAAACATTCCACCCTACGTGGTGTTCAACGACGCCACGCTGCTGGAAATGGCCGAACAGATGCCGATCAAGGCCGGCGATCTGCTGAGCGTCAACGGCGTGGGGCAGCGCAAACTGGAGCGTTTCGGCGCGCCCTTTATGGCGATGATCCGCGATCATCTCGACAATGACGAAGACTGAGGGCGATAAATCATGCTGATGCTGTTTCTCACCGTGGCGCTGGTGCATCTGATTGCGCTGATGAGCCCGGGGCCGGACTTCTTTTTCGTGTCGCAGACCGCCGCCAGCCGCTCGCGCCGCGAGGCGATGATGGGCGTGGTCGGCATTTCGCTCGGCATCGTGGTATGGGCCGGCGTGGCGTTGATGGGGCTGCATCTGATCCTGCAGAAGATGGCCTGGCTGCATCAGATAATCATGGTCGGCGGCGGCATTTACCTGTGCTGGATGGGGTGGCAACTGCTGCGTTCCGCGCGGGCGCAGCAAGCGCAGCCGGCGGCGGAGGCCCAGGTGGCGTTGCCGAAGGCCGGGCGCAGCTTTATTCGCGGCTTCTTGACCAACCTGTCCAACCCGAAAGCGGTGATCTATTTCGGCAGCGTGTTCTCGCTGTTCGTCGGCGACAGCGTCGGCGCCGGGGCGCGTTGGGGGCTGTTCTTGCTGATCGTCGCCGAGACCTTCGTCTGGTTCAGCCTGGTGGCGGTGGTGTTCGCGCTGCCGGCGATGCGCCGCGGTTATCAGCGGTTGGCCAAGTGGATAGACGGGGTGGCTGGCGTGCTGTTTACCGGCTTCGGGTTACACCTGATCTTTACCCGCTAACCGGCAATGAAATGCCCAAGGCCGAGCAGCGATGCCCGGCCTTTTTTGTCAGGCTTTGCGGGCGGTCGCCAGCAGCCCCGCCACCAAAATGAACAGCGAACCGAACACCCGGTTGAGCAGCTGCATTTGACGCGGGGTCTTCAGCCAGCCGGCGATGCGCGTCGCCAGGGTGGCGTAACCGATCATCACTAGAATATCCACCACCACGGTGGTGACGCCGAGCACCAGATACTGTTCGGCCTGCGGCTGATGGGGCAAGATGAACTGCGGGAACAGCGCGGCGAGGAACACGATGCTTTTCGGGTTGGTCAGGTTGACCAGCACCGCGCGGCGGAACAGGCGGCGGCGCGGCATGCTGCCCGCCAGCGCATGCAGATCCAGCGCGCCGGCGGCGCGCCATTGCTGGATGCCGAGCCACACCAGGTAGGCGGCGCCCAGCCATTTCAGCAGCTCGAACGCCAGCAGCGATTGTGATATCAGCGCGCCGAGGCCGATGCCCACCAGCACGATGTGCGCGCTCAGCCCGACCTGCAGCCCGGCGATCGACGCGGCGGCGCCGCGATAGCCGTGGCTGATGCCGGTGCTCATGGTGTTGATGGCGCCGGATCCGGGGGAGAGGCTAAGGATAAGCGTGGTCAGCAGGTAGGTTAACCACCAGTCCAAGGTCATGGTTCTCGACTCCCTGAAAGTGTCGTTTTGTGCCACAATGCGCCGAGGCGGCGCCGTTTTTTGTCAGAATTGAATCACAATACGCTAGTATGATTTCTTGTGCCAGCGGTCACATTTTCCGCCGGCTCCACAGGGAAAACGCTCTCGATGACCTCGTTCACTCTCAGCTCCGATGACTGGTTAACGCGTGAAACGCAGTTCGCTGCCTTCGCCACCGGGCCGCTGCTGGATTTCTGGCGGCAGCGCGAAGAAGGCGAGTTCAGCGGCGTGGACGGCGTGCCGATCCGCTTTGTGCGTTTCCGTTCCGCGCGGCATCAGCGGGTGGTGGTGGTCAGCCCCGGCCGCATCGAAAGCTACGTGAAATACCCTGAGGTGGCCTACGACCTGTTCCACTGCGGTTACGACGTGGTGATCGTCGATCATCGCGGCCAGGGGCGCTCCGGGCGTTTACTGGCGGATACGCACCGCGGTCATGTGGTAAACTTTGCCGACTACGTGGACGATTTCGAGCAGCTGTGGCTGCGCGAGGTCGAGTCGCGCGGTTACCGGCAGCGTTTCGCGCTGGCGCATTCGATGGGCGGCGCGATCCTGGCGCAGTTCCTGCAGCGCCGGCCGCAGGCGTTCGACGCGGCGGCGTTTTGCGCGCCGATGTTCGGCATCCAGCTGCCGATGCCGGGCTGGCTGGCCGACCGCATTCTCGACTGGGTGGAGACACGCCCGGCGATCCGTGATTATTACGCGGTGGGCACCGGCCAGTGGCGTCCGCTGCCCTATGTGGTCAACGTGTTGACCCACAGCCGCGAGCGCTACCGGCGCAGCCTGCGTTATTACGCCGACTATCCCGAGCTGCAGGTGGGCGGGCCGACTTACCATTGGGTGCGTGAGAGCATCCGCGCCGGCCGGCAGATCATCGCGCAGGCCGGGAACATCACAACGCCGCTGTTGCTTTTGCAGGCCGGTGAAGAACGGGTGGTCGACAACCGTTCGCACCAGGCTTTTTGTCAGGCTCTGTCAGACGCGGGGCGCCCTTGCGAAGGGGGGCTTCCGTGGGTTATCAACGGCGCACGCCATGAGATCCTGTTCGAGCGGGACGCGATGCGCGCCGAAGCACTGAACGCAATCCTGCGCTTCTTTGCTCAACACTTAGGCGGCGCGCTGCCGCCGACAACTCCATCAGAGGTTAGAACATAACGCTATGTATCACGTCGTCGCTTCCGATTTAGATGGCACGCTGCTGTCTCCCGACCATACCCTGTCGCCGTACGCCAAAGAAACGCTGAAGTTGCTGACCCAGCGAGGCGTGCATTTCGTGTTCGCCACCGGCCGCCACCACATCGACGTGGCGCAGATCCGCGACAGCCTGGAAATCAGCGCCTTTATGATCACCTCCAACGGCGCGCGGGTGCACAACACGGCCGGCGAGCTGATCTTCAGCCATAACCTGGACGGGGATATCGCCCGCGATCTGTACGGCATGCTGCACGACGATCCGCAGATCACCACCAACGTCTACCGCAACGACGATTGGTTTACCAACCGCGAAAGCCCGGAGCAGGAAGAGTTCTTCCAGGAGTCGGTGTTCAAATATCAGCTGTTCGAGCCGGGCCTGCTGGAAACCGATGGCGTCTGCAAGGTTTACTTCACCTGTGAAGACCACGAGCGGTTGCTGCAGGTGGAAGACGCCATCAACGCCCGCTGGGGCGATCGGGTCAACGTCAGCTTCTCGTTCCCAACCTGCCTGGAAGTGATGGCGGGCGGCGTGTCGAAAGGGCATGCGCTGGAAGAAGTGGCCAAGATCATCGGTTATACGCTGCAAGAGTGCATCGCCTTCGGCGACGGCATGAACGATCTGGAGATGCTGTCGATGGCCGGCAAGGGCTGCATCATGCGCGATGCGCATCAGCGCCTGAAGGATATGCTGCCGGAGCTGGAGGTGATCGGTTCCAATGCCGACAACGCGGTGCCGCACTACCTGCGCAAGATGTTCCTCTGAAATAACAAGGGCGCCTTGCGGCGCCCTTAAAGTAAATGATAAACCGAATGACGTTGGCGAGCTTACAGCAGGCAATAGCTAAAAAATAAGGAAAATCAATTTATTGATTTTCGACTGATATCCACAAAGGAGGAAAAACCACGCTTTTTCCTC